>JAXJKV010000069.1:0-31846 GCA_036297525.1 Collinsella sp. | reverse complement strand
GGCCAAAGGGAGCTCAAGCCCATAAGGAGGGCCTACGAGGCATGGGTCGAGGCCGGACTTCCGCTCGATTGGGACAGGCAAGCCTTCGAGGCCGAGCGCAAAATGGATTCTAAAAAACACCTTGCCAAATAGGAGCGTCAGGATGCAAGAAACCCCCGCCGCACGAAGTGCGCAGCGGGGGTTTCTTGCATGTCCGAGGACGTTCTGAAAAGTAACACCAGGGCGGGCCCGGACAAACAACCGACTACAGGTCGATGTGCGATTCCTTGATCGGGAACGGCTCCGCGAAGTGGCACGCGCAGCAGTGACCCGGTGCGACTTCCTTAAACTCGGGAAGCTTCTCAGAGCAGATGCCCTGCGCGATCGGGCAGCGAGTGTGGAAACGGCAGCCGGTCGGCGGATCCAGCGGTGACGGCGGATCGCCGGCGAGGATGATGCGCTTACGGGTCTTCTGGATATCCGGATCGGGAACCGGCACGGCAGACAGCAGCGACTGCGTGTACGGATGGTGAGGCTCGCTATAGAGCGTCTTCCAGTCCGAAACCTCAACCATCTTACCCAGATACATAACGGCAACGCGATCGGAAATGTGCTGCACGACGGACAGGTCGTGAGCGATAAACAGATACGCGGTACCGAACTTGTCCTGCAGTTCCTTGAGCAGGTTCAGAACCTGGGCCTGAATGGACACATCCAGAGCGGAAACCGGCTCGTCGCAGATAATCAGCTTAGGCTTCAGCGCAAATGCACGGGCAATGCCGACACGCTGACGCTGACCGCCGGAGAACTCATGAGGATAGCGGTTAATGTGCTCGGGGTTCAGTCCGACAACGTCGAGAAGCTCGCGGACGCGCTCAATGCGCTCCTCCTTGGTGCCCACGCCGTGAATGGTCATGGGCTCGGAGACGATCTCGCCGATGGTCATGCGGGGATTCAGCGAAGCATAGGGATCCTGGAAGATAAACTGCATCTCGCGACGCATGTCCTTGATCTCATGCTTGCTCATCTCGGCAACATCTTTACCCTGGAAGAACACCTTACCGGCGGTCGGCTTGGTCAGGCGCATGATGGTACGGCCCGTGGTGGACTTACCGCAACCAGACTCGCCGACTAGGCCAAAGGTCTCGCCAGGATAAATCTCAAAAGAGATGTCGTTTACGGCAGAGACGACGCGCTTGGAAAAACGCTTGGCGAACATGCCGGACTCAGCGGGGAACTCCTTAGAGAGGTGCTCGACCTTCAGCAGCGGAGTACGCTCGTTGGTATCTGCCATTACGCCTCGCCTCCCTTCTTGGAATCCATGCGCGTACGGGACGTCTCAGGAGCGTTCTTGAGGAACTCGGGGTCACCGGAATAGTGGCACGCAGAATAGTGACCGGACTCGGTGACAACACGCTCGGGGCGCTGCTTGCGGCACTTATCGGTTGCATAAGGGCAACGAGGCGAGAACACGCAGCCCTCGGGCAGGTTCATGAGCGATGGCGGGTTGCCGTGAATCGGCGTGAGCGGCTTCTTCTCTTCGATGGCCTGCTCCGGGATGGAGCGGATAAGGCCCCAGGTGTAGGGGTGGCGGCTCTCGTAGAAGATTTCCTCAGCAGTACCGAACTCGACGGGACGGCCGGCGTACATAACCATGATCTTATCGGCCATATCGGCGACGACGCCCAGGTCATGGGTAATCATGATGATGGCGTTGCCGTTCTTCTCCTGCATCTCCTGCATGAGCTCGATAATCTGAGCCTGAATGGTAACGTCCAGAGCCGTCGTGGGCTCGTCGGCAATCAGGATATCGGGATCGCAGGCAAGTGCCATAGCGATCATGACACGCTGACGCATACCGCCGGAGAACTGGTGCGGATACTCATTGACGCGCTTCTCGGGCTCAGGAATGCCAACGAGGTCCAAAAGCTCGGTAGCGCGCTTGAGTGCCTCCTGCTTGGAGTAGCCACGGTGCAGACGAAGGCCCTCGCCCACCTGCTTGCCGATCTTATAGACCGGGTTCAAGGAGGTCATAGGATCCTGGAAGATCATCGCGATATCGTTACCGCGAATGTGCTGCATCTCTTCTTCAGTCATCTCGAGGATAGAACGACCGCGATAGCGAACGTCGCCGCCCTCAATCTTTCCCGGAGGCATCGAGATGAGGCCCATAATGGTCATGGCGGTCACGGACTTACCGGAGCCGGACTCACCGACGACGCCCAGGGTCTCGCCGCGATCGAGCGTGTAGGAGACACCGTCGACAGCGCGAACGACGCCATCCTCGGTATGGAAATACATCTTAAGGTCATCGACCTCGAGCAGATGCTGGCCCTCGGGAACCGGCTGGTCCTTCAGGTCCACATAGTTCTTGTTCTTCTTCATCCTTATGCGTCCTTCATCTTGACGTCGAGGGCGTCGCGCAGACCGTCACCCAGCAGGGTGAAGGCGAGCACCGTCGAGAGAATTGCCAGACCGGGCATGATCATCATCCAGGGAGCAGTCAGAAGATACTGCTGACCGTCCTGAATCATGGAGCCCCACGAAGGCGTAGGCGGAATAACGCCCATGCCGAGGAAGGACAGAGCGGACTCGGTCAGAATGGCGCCACCAATGTTCATGGTCGCATAGACCACGATGGAGGCGACAGAGTTCGGGAAGATGTGACGCACGACGATACGAGCATCAGATGCACCCATCGCGCGCGCAGCGTCAACATAGTCGTTTTCCTTGACTGTCAAGATTGCAGAGCGGAAGACGCGCGCAATCGAAGGCCATCCGAGAATGCCGATGGCGATAAAGACGTTCTGAAGACCACGGCCGATAACGGCGATCATGGCGACGACGAACAGCACGTACGGGAACGCCAGGAAGATATCCGCGCAGCGCATGATGATCGTATCCCAGATACCGCCGTAGAAACCGGCCAGAGCACCCATGACCAGACCAATCAGCGTGGAGATCGCAGTGGCCATAATACCGACGGAAAGCGAAACGCGTGCACCGTAGATAACGCGGACGAGAATGTCGCGACCAAGGGCGTCGGTGCCAAACGGGTGCTCTGCACACGGAGCCAGCAGCGACGTCTGGGCCATGGTGGTCGAGTCCGAAGCCGTCGGCGAACCGAGCCAGGGCTTAGCCCACAGATCTGCGGTCAGGGCAACCACAACGACGATGATGATCCAGCAGACACCGATAACGGCGAGCTTGTTCTTACGAAGACGCTTAAAAGCGTCGCCCCACAGCGTGCGGGACTTGGCGGGAGCAGATGCGGCCTTGGTGGCGGTAGCCTGCTCCTGAGACTGAGAATCAGTTTCCTGCATGAGACGTACCTCCCTTAGGCCTTATCCGACGGACCGCCAAGGCGGATGCGCGGGTCGAGGAATGCATAGCTAATGTCGACGAGCAGGTTGATCACCATGACGACGACGACGATGAGCGTAACTCCGCCCATAACGATGGGCCAGTCACGCATGCTAATGGCGCGATAGACCTCATAGCCGATACCGGGCCAGTTAAAGACCGTCTCGGTCAGGATGGCACCAGAAAGCATGCCGCCAAAGTCGACACCAATATAGGTAACGACAGGGATGAGTGCATTCTTAAGCGCGTGCTTGATGATGATCGCGCGATTGGAGAGGCCCTTGGCCTTTGCCGTGCGGATGTAATCCTGGTTCATGACGTCAAGCAGCTGCGAGCGCATAATGCGGGCGGCGTAAGCGGTCGAAACCGAAGCCAGCGTAATGGTCGGGAGCACATAGTGCATCCAATCCTGATACTGAGAGCTGGAACCACCGGCACCCGAGATCGGCATGGAGAATGCACCGCCCGTGGCGTCCTTGAGAATGACGCCAAAGAACAGTTGCAGCAACATACCGAGCCAGAAGGCCGGGACGGCAACGAGGATCGACGTGGTGAGCGTTACCAAAATATCCCAGAAGGAATAACGCTTTACCGCCGAAATGATACCCGCACCGATACCCATGATTGCCTCGAGCACGATGGCGCACGCGGCAAGTTTGACCGTATACGGATACTTCTGGGCAAAGATTTCCGTAACCGGCAGCTTACGCTGATACGAATTGCCCAGATCGCCATGAAGCAGGCCGTTCATGTAATACAAATAACGGTCCACGAGCGACGTTTGAACGGGGTCGCCGTTCTCGTCAAGAATCGCGTTGCCGTCCTCGTCCGACTGGACCAGGTGATAGCGGACGCGAAGCTGAAGCTCCACCTCGGGGGACAGAGCCTTGTCTCCACCGATCAGCTTGATCGGATCTCCCGGCACGATATTCTGAAGGGCGAACAGAATCAGCGTAACGCCCAAAAACACCGGGATGAACTGAAGCACACGTTTAACGATGTACTTACCCATACCACTCCCCTATCTAGGGATTAACCTAAATGGGATGCCGATCGCCAGACCGGCATCCCAAAATTACCATCAGCCAGTTTACCCCAGGTTAGGGAGAACTGTATGTTTCCCATGAGGTCTACGTAAATACTTGACCCTCACGGAAGCTGCAAACTCTTAGGCGAGCTCAGCGGTACCCAGATCGGCGTGCTTCTGCGGATCGACATAGAGGTGCTTGATGCGATCGGAGCCGGCGATGGTGTGCGTGTAGAACATAATCGGGATGACCGGGCAGTCGGCAGCGACCATTGCGTCGGCCTCCTGCATCTTAGCGACGCGCTCCTCGTCGTCAACAATAGTACGAGCCTCGTCGACCTTGGCGTCGAACTCGGGGTTGTTGTAACCGGAGCGGTTGTCGCCACCGAGGGAGTCGGAGTGGAACAGCGGATACAGGAAGTTGTCCATGATCGGGTAGTCGGCAATCCAACCCAGACGACCGAACTGATAGTTAAAGTTCTGATACTGCTCGAGCAGGGCAGACCACTCAGGGGTATCGGAGACAGCGGTAACGCCAACCTTGGCGAGGTCGCCGATGATGGACTCCATGACCTCCTTGTGACCGCCGTCCTGGTTGTAGGACAGGGTCACGCTAATGCCACGATCCCCGTTAGCGCCAGCGGGAGCAACCTTGTCGAGGTACTCGTTAGCCTTGTCGACATCGTAGTCGCAGAACTCCCATGCGCCCTCCTTGTAGCCATCGATGCCCGGAGGAACAATGCCGTCGGCAGGGGTACGGGTACCCTTGAAGATGGTCTTGCAGATGGCCTCACGGTTGATGGCCAGGGAGATGCCCCTACGCAGGTCGGCGTTGTTGAACGGCTCGGCCGTGGTGTTGCAGGTCAGATAGTACGTGGAAGGCTCGGCGCCGAGCAGCATGCGCTCGCCGTCACCCATGGTGTAGCCGTCCTTGGACACGCCGCGATCCTTCTTGGCGGCATCGATCTGAGCGACGGGAACGTCGCAGACATCGAGGTTACCGGCCTGGAACTCCTTGTAAGCGGTCTCCATGTCCTTGATGACCTGGAAGTGGATGCCATCGATCTTGGCCTTGTCGCCATAGTAATCGTCGAACTTCTTGACGTTGATCTCCTGGCCATCCTCCCACTTGCCGTCCATCATGAACGGGCCGTTACCGACCGGGGCAAGATAGAAGCTCTTGACATCGGACTCGGCGCACTCGGGAACCGGGGCCAGAGCCGGATGAGAGGCGACGAAGGGGAAGTCAGCGTAAGCGGAAGACAGCTTGACGACGAGGGTCTCATCGTCGGGGCACGTAACACCGCTGAGCTCGGTAGCGTTACCGGCAAGCAGGTCGTCATAACCCTCGACCATGGAAAGGTGATAGGAGACCTCGGAAGGACCGTACTCGGTAGCGATGGCCGACTTGGTGTTGACCAGACGCTCCCAACCGAGCTTGAAGGACTTGGAGGTAACGTCGTCACCGTTGTGGAACTTGGCCTTCTTGATCTTGAAGGTAAACTCGGTGGCGTCGTCGTTGGACTCAAAGGACTCGCAAGCCAGCGGAACGATCTCGCCCTTCTCGGCGTCGTAAGAGGTCAGAGCGTCAAAGAGCTGGTACTCGACCTGAGTGCCCTGGTCCTCCTGGACATTGTAGGGGTCGATGCAGACCGGGTTGTTGATGTAGAAGTTCAGCGTCGAACCGGACTCAGAACCGGAAGCGTCGCCACCCTTCTTGCCGCATGCGGCAAGAAAAGCCATGGAGCTCGCAGCAAGGGTGCCGCCAACAAAGGCGCGACGACCCATAACGGGCTGGTGGAACATAGAATCAGCCATGCCATCCTCCTTATGAGATAGGACAAAGAAATGTTCAGTCGGACACATGTCGAAACAATCCGATCCGAACCATCAAAACGCCGCCCGCTGCTATGGCTGGTTATGCACAACGGACCAACGTTTTGCAATACAGTAGCGCATTTTATACACAATTTGGGGCTAATTCCGGTTAACGGTCGAGAATTTCTTTAGTTGGGCGAAGTATGTGAGGATATTTTGACTCTGTTACAAATATGTAAACAAAAAGGGTCCCGCACTTACGGGACCCTTTTTGAATACTTATGCGGCTCGTGCTTAGTAGCCGACGATGCCCTGCGGGAAGAAGAACATGCACAGCACGACGCACACGGCAAACACGACAGCCATGATGACGGTCAGGCGGTCGAGGTTCTGCTCCATGACGCCCGTGGCAGAGCTGGAGTTATACAGCGAGCTAGCGATCATATCCGAAACGCCGGTGCCCTTACCGGAATGCATCAGGACGAGAATCGTCAGCGCCACGGCAGAGACAGCCCAAACGACAAACAGAAGAATCTGGAACGGACCCATAGATAAGCTCCTTAATAGAACAGTTTAAACTCCAGTACTGTACCACAATCCCCCGCTCTCCCCTACCTGCCACTCAAGGACGGGGTGGAAATGGCAGAAATACCAAAAAGGGGGTTGTCCGGTTGTGGACAACCCCCTTACTAGAAAACGGTATTTGTTTTCTCTTAGGCCTCGGTGGCGAGCACGCGACCCGTCATCTCGGCGGAAGGCTCAATACCAGCCATGGTGAGCATGGTCGGAGCGATATCGGAAAGACGGCCGTCCTCGATACCGGTGAGCTTGGCCTTCTCATCAACGATGATGAACGGCACACGGTTGGTAGTGTGAGCCGTGAACGGATGCTTGGAACCGTCGGAAGCAACGTCAAACATGTGGTCGGCGTTGCCGTGGTCGGCGGTGATCAGCGCAAAGCCGCCCTTGGCGAGAATCGCCGGGACAACCTTGGACAGGGCATCGTCAACAGCCTCGACGGCCTTAACGGCGGCGTCGAAGACACCGGTGTGACCAACCATGTCGCAGTTCGCGAAGTTCACGATGTAGAAATCAGCGCGACCCTCGTTGATGGCGGCGACAAGCTTCTCGGTAACCTCGGGAGCGCTCATCTCAGGCTGCAGATCGTAGGTAGCGACCTTGGGGGAAGCGACGAGCACGCGCTCCTCGCCTTCCTTGGGCTCCTCGATGCCGCCGTTGAGGAAGAACGTCACGTGGGCGTACTTCTCGGTCTCGGCGGTGTGCAGCTGCTTCAGGCCATTGGCGGCGATAACGTCGGCCAGAACGTTCTCGGGGAACGTCTTGGGGAAGGCGACCTCGACGTCAAACGTCGGATCGTACTCGGTCATCGTCACAAAGTGCGAAAGCTTGATCTGCTCGCGCTCAAAGCCGTCGAACTCCTTGTCCGTGAACACGCGTGTCATCTGACGAGCGCGGTCGGGACGGAAATTAAAGAAGATAGCCGCGTCGCCCTCGTGGATGCCCTCGTTGTGGGCAGCGAAGGGCTCGACGAACTCGTCGCCGCGCGGATCCTTCTCGTAGTAGGCCTTGATACCGGCAACGGGGTCGGTATCAGCATCGGACGCGTTGACCATGACGTCGTAGGCGCGCTGGATGCGCTCCCAACGATTATCGCGGTCCATGGCCCAATAACGGCCCGAGACGGTGGCAACGCGAGCGTCGCAACCGGTCTCCTCGGAGATCTTAGCCAGGAAGGCGCAGAACTCACTCATGTAGCCAGCGCCGGACTGCGGGTCAACGTCGCGGCCATCCATGAAGGCGTGGACGCGAACGGTCTTGACACCGTGCTCGGCAGCCATCTTGACCAGAGCCTCGACGTGGTTCATGTGAGAATGAACACCGCCAGGGCTCATAAGGCCCATGAGATGAAGAGTCTTGCCGTCAGCCTTGACGTCGTCCATAGCCTTGACGAAGACCTCGTTCTTGGCGATGGAGCCGTCCTTGATGGCGTTGTTGATGCGCGAAAGCTCCTGGAACACGATGCGGCCGGCACCGATGTTGAGGTGACCCACCTCGGAGTTGCCCATCTGGCCATCGGGAAGACCCACGTCCTCGCCCGAAGCGCCGAGCGTGGTGTGGGGATACTTCTCGTACAGGCTATCAAGGAAGGGCGTCTTGGCAGCGGCGACGGCGTTCTCGCCATCGGCCGGAGCCAGGCCGCAGCCGTCCATGATAATTAGGAGTGCAGGAAGATGACGCTGTGCCATATGTCCTACTCGCCTGCCTTGACGACCATAGAGGCGAAGTCGGCAGCCTTGAGCGAAGCGCCGCCCACGAGGGCGCCGTCAACGTCGGGCTTGGCGACGAGCTCGGCAATGTTGCCGGGCTTGGCAGAGCCACCATAGAGAACGCGGATGCCGTTGGCGAGCTCCTCGCCGAACATCTCCTTGAGGGTCTCACGGATAGCGCCGCAGACCTCCTGGGCGTCCTCGGCGGTAGCGGTCTTGCCGGTGCCGATGGCCCAGATGGGCTCGTAGGCGACGACGACCTGCTTGGGGCAGGTGATCTCAAGACCAGCAAGGCCAGCCTTGACCTGGTTCACGACGTGCTCGACATAGGTGCCAGCCTCGCGGACCTCGAGGGACTCGCCGCAGCAGAAGACGGGAACAAGACCGGCGGCAACGAGGGCCTTGGCCTTCTTGTTCTGATCCTCATCGGTCTCGTGGAAGTAGTCACGACGCTCGGAGTGACCGATGATGCAGTAGGTGCAGCCAGCGGACTTGAGCATGTCGCAAGAGGACTCACCGGTGAAGGCACCCTTGGCCTCCCAGTACACGTTCTGTGCACCGAGAGCGATGGGGGCAGCCTGAATGCGGTCATGAACCGTGGTGATGTCGATGGTCGGAGGGCAGACGAGCACCTCGACGCCAGCCGGAACCTCGGGCAGAGCCTGAGCCAGCTCGTCGGCGAGCTTGGCGGCCTCGGCGACGTCGTTGTTCATCTTCCAGTTACCAGCGATAAGAAGGGTGCGATTAGGCATCGAGAAGCGCCTCCACTCCGGGCAGGGCCTTACCCTCGACGAGCTCCATGGAAGCGCCACCACCGGTGGAGATCCAGCTCATCTTGTCGGCCAGGTTGAACTTGTTGACAGCCGCGACAGAGTCGCCACCGCCGATGATCGAGGTGCAGTCGGCCTCGGCGACAGCCTCGGCGATAGCCTGGGTGCCGTGAGCGAAGTTGTCGAACTCGAAGACGCCCATGGGGCCATTCCAGAACACAGTCTTGGCGCCCTTGACGGCCTCGGCGTAGAGCTCCTCGGTCTTAGGACCGATGTCCATGCCCTCGCGGTCGTCAGGGATAGCGTCGGAAGCAACAACCTCGGGGACAGCGTCCTCGCCAAAGTGATCGGCAACACGGTTGTCGATGGGGAGCAGGATCTTGACGCCCTTCTCCTCAGCCTTCTTGAGCATCTCGCCGGCGCGCTCGACCCAGTCCTCTTCCTTGAGGGACTGACCGACGGACAGGCCCTGAGCCAGGAAGAAGGTGTAGGCCATACCGCCACCGATGATCAGGGTGTCAGCAGAGTCGATGAGGTGATCGAGAACGCCGATCTTGGAGGAAACCTTGGAACCGCCGACGATGGCGACGAAGGGGCGCTCGGGCTCGGCGAAGATGCCGGTCAGCGTGTCGACCTCCTTCTCGAGCAGGAAGCCGGCGACGGCAGGCAGGTAAGCGGCGGGGCCCACGACGGAACCCTGGGCGCGGTGAGCGGTGCCGAAGGCATCGAGAACGAAGACGTCACCATAGGAAGCGAGCTTCTTGGCGATCTCGGGATCGTTCTTCTTCTCACGCTTATCGAAGCGGACGTTCTCGAGAACGAGGACCTTGCCCGGCTCGACGGCGGCAACAGCCTCAGCAGCCTTCTCGCCGTAGGTGTCGGCGACAAAGGCAACGTCGAGACCAGAGAGCTCGGCGAGCTTCTTGGCGACAGGCTCAAGGGAGAGCTCGGGCTGGAAGCCGGTGCCCTCGGGACGGCCGAGGTGGCTCATGAGGATGACGCGAGCGTTGTGCTCAACGAGATAGTTGATGGTGGGCAGGGCAGCCTTGATACGGGTGGTGTCGCCAACGACGCCATCCTTGATAGGCACGTTGAAGTCAACGCGGACGAGAACGCGCTTGCCGTCGACATCGATGTCGCGAACGGTCTTCTTGGTAAAGGCCATGTTTGCTTCTACCTTTCGTACGTGTCTGCCTCCCATTACGGCAGACGATTTCTTATAAAAAGGGCGCGACCCTAGGGTGTAAGCCCTATAAGGCCGCGCCCTTCTTTAGACGCTCAACGAGCTATTCGCTAAAAGCTAAATTAAGCAACGAACTTCTCGAAGTACTTGATGGTGCGGACCATCTGAGAGGTGTAGGAGTTCTCGTTGTCGTACCAAGAGGTGACCTGAACGAGGGTCTGACCGTTGCCGAGGTCAGAGCACATGGTCTGAGTGGCGTCGAAGATGGAGCCGTGGGTCTCGCCGATGATGTCGGTGGAGACGATGTCGTCCTCGTTGTAGCCGAAGGTCTCGGAGATGGTGGCAGCGTAGGCCTTCATAGCGGCGTTGACCTCGTCGACGGTGACCTTCTTGTCAACGACAGCGTAGAGGTTGGTGATGGAGCCGGTCGGCGTCGGGACGCGCTGGGCGGCACCGATGAGCTTACCGTTGAGCTCGGGGAGAACCAGGCCGATAGCCTTGGCAGCACCGGTGGTGTTGGGGACGATGTTAACGGCGCAGGCGCGGCTACGACGCTTGTTGCCCTTGCGCTGCGGGCCGTCGAGCGGCATCTGGTCGCCAGTCCAGGCGTGAATGGTGGTCATGATGCCGGACACGATGGGAGCGAAGTCGTTCAGACCCTTGGCCATCGGGGCGAGGCAGTTGGTGGTGCAGGAAGCAGCGGAGATGATGTTGTCCTCAGCGGTCAGCGTCTCATGGTTGACGTTGTACACGATGGTGGGCAGATCGCTGCCAGCCGGAGCGGAGATGACGACCTTCTTGGCGCCAGCGTTGATGTGGGCCTGAGCCTTAGCCTTGCTGGTGTAGAAGCCGGTGCACTCGAGAACGACGTCAACGTCGAGGTCGCCCCAAGGCAGGTTGTTGGCGTCGGCCTCCTTGTAGATCTTGATCTCCTTGCCGTCAACGGTGATGGAATCCTCGCCAGCAACGACCTCGTGATCGCGAGCGTAGTTGCCCTGCGTGGAGTCGTACTTCAGCAGGTAAGCGAGCATATCGGGAGAGGTGAGGTCGTTGATAGCGACGATCTCGGAGCCCTCATGACCGAACATCTGACGGAAAGCCAGACGACCGATGCGACCGAAGCCGTTAATAGCAACCTTTACTGCCATTGTGTCTCCTTTCGTAAGGCCCCCGCAAGCTACAGCGCCCGCCGTTGAGGCCCACAAACTAACCACTCGCCTAATATACCTTTTTTTTGACTTGAAATTCACGAGAATGCTCGAAATTGAAAATCAAATTTACGTTAAAACGTTTTAAAGAATAAAGTAGCAGCTAAATCCGTATATAAGTCGATACTTTAAACTACTTGTTTGCTTCAATGAGCTTTTCAAGCCTCAAAACTCGATGGTAGAGGGCTGACTTCGACAAGGGAGGGTCAGCCATCTCCCCCAAATCACGCAGTGACAGATCGGGGTAGCGCTCGCGCAGGTCGCAAAAGACCGCCAAGGCATCCGGAAGCGCATCGCGAAGGCCACGCTGCTCGAGCTCATCGATAAGCGCAAGCTGATGTTGGGCGGCACCGGCGCTTCTGGTCTGGTTGGCGAGCTCGGCGTTCACGCGACGGTTCACATCGTTCTTAACCAACTTGACCGCGCGCGCCTCCTCAATCTCGGCAACGCTGCGCTTGGCGCCAATCAGCTTTAATAGATGCTCGATTTCCTCGGCGCTCTTAATGTACACGGCATATGACCCCCGCCGTGCATTAACACGAGCATGGACCCCAATCTGCTCCAACAGATCGCAAAGCCCCTTGGCATATTGCTCGCCCTGCACCGCGATCTCCAAATGAAAATCGCCGCGTGGATCGGCCACGAAGCCGCCCGCGATGAGCGCGCCGCGGATATAGGCAAGCCTGCAGCAGGGACGGGCAACGATATGTCGGGGCACGCCGGCGACAAGTCCTCCCCTGCGGTCGAGGATGCCCAGCAGCACCAGAGCCTTATCCAGGTCTGGCTGATCAGGCAAGGTGATGAGGTAGTTTCGAACCTTATGCAATACAGATTTACGAACGGTGAATTCCGTTTTGAGCTTAAGGATGCGATGCGTCAGTGTGATCATCGTGCGCGCGACGGCGCCCGTCTCGGTCGCGACCGTCAAACGATACCGCCCGGAGCCGGCCAGCGAAAGTGTACCGCTCACACGCGTCAGGGCGGCAAGCGTCGACAAATCGCAGTATTCACATTCGGGTTCGCAGCGCGCGAGTTCGTCACGCACCTCGGCGGTAAACGACATGCAGGCCTATGCTTTCGTGTTGGCGCGCGACAGGTCGCGGTGGGAAATGCTCACGTGATATTGAGCGCCTTCCAAATAACGTGCCGTGGCCTCGGCGATGGCAACGCTGCGGTGCTGGCCGCCCGTGCAGCCGATGGCAATAGAAAGCTGCGGCTTGCCCTCCGCGATGTAGCCCGGCATCACCGTATCAAGCAGCTGTGTCCAAGCCTTCCAAAATTCCTGCGTCTTGGGATGGTCCAGAACAAAATCGGAGACCTTTTTATCGAGACCGGTCATGGTGCGCATCTCGGGATCGTAGAACGGATTGGGCAGGAAGCGGACGTCGATCATAATGTCCGCCTCGACGGGCATGCCGTGCTTAAAGCCAAACGAGAACACATGGACGTCCATGAGCTGCTGGTCGGACAGCTCGGAAAATGCCATACGTAGCTTGTTACGCAGCGCAGAGGTGCGCAGACGGCTCGTGTCGATAATCATATCGGCTCGATCGCGCACGCCCTGTAGCTGCAGGCGCTCGCGCTGAATGGCATCGGCCGTAGTCTCTCCCGGCTTGGCGATGGGATGACGGCGGCGATTTTCGCTGTAGCGACGAATCAGCACCTCGTCAGAAGCCTCCAGGAACACGATGTCGCAGCTCATCTCGCGCTCTTCGAGCGCGGCGACCGCATCGAGCAACTCGTCAAACAGTCCCTGGCTACGCAGATCGCAGGTGACGGCGAGATGCCTGCCCACGCCCGTATTGATGCCGACGAGCTCGGCAAGCTGGGCGATGAGACGCGGAGGCAGGTTATCGATGCAAAAATAACCCATGTCCTCGAACACGTGCATGGCCTGCGTGCGGCCCGATCCGGACATTCCGGTGATGATGACAATATCGGGGATGCGCTCCGAGCGCTCCGCCGCATCCATGGCATCTCCCTTTTGCATGTGTTGCCTCCCAAAAACAAGCGCGGGACCCAGCAACCCGGATCCCGCGCGGTCAATTGCCTTTATTGAGTATACCGCCCCGAGCGGATACGAGGCCTGTCTTACGCCTCAAGCGCAGCCTTGAACCAACTTGTAATACTCGTGGGGTGCGTGATGGCGGTGCCGACGACAACAGCCCAGGCACCAGCGTCGATTGCAGCGCGAGCCTCCTCGGGCGTATGCACGCGGCCCTCGCAGATGATGGGAAGACCGGGGAATTCCTCGGTCGCCCGACGCAGGAGCGGCAGATCGGGGCCATCGGCCATGGTGCAGTCGATGGCGGCGACACCGTGAGAAAGCGTGGTGGATACCAGGTCGAAGCCCATATCGACCGCGCGGCGAATGTCCTCGATGGTGGCACAATCCGCCATCAGGAGCACACCCTCCTCGTGCAGCGGGCGGAAGGTGTCCTCGACGGTCTTGCCATCGGGACGTGGGCGATCGGTGGCGTCGATCGCCACGATATCGGCACCCGCAGCAACGCAGGCGCGAGCGTGGCGCAGCGTCGGCGTGATGTAAACGCCCTCGTGCCCATCCTTCCACAGGCCGATGACAGGAACCTCACAGCGACCCTTAATGGCGGCAATGTCGGCAAGGCCCTGGCAGCGAATGGCGGCGGCGCCGCCAAGCTCGCAAGCGCGAGACATTTGAGCCATGGTCTCGGGCGTACGAAGCGGCTCGCCCATATACGCCTGAACGCTCACGACGAGCTTACCCTTTAGGGATTGAATCAAAGGATCGACGGTCATAAGGCTGCAACCTTTCTCAGAACAGCCTCCCGAGGCGTGTTGTCTCGAGAGGCTCCTACAGCAGATACGTTTACTTTAACGAGGCAAGAAGATGCTCAGCGGCACCAATGAGCGGCGCGTCGCCCTCCAGAGACCCGATGAGGATCGGTGTGTCCTGAAGCGGGTCGAGTGCCTGGCTGGCATAGCCCTCGTGCACCGAGTCCTTCCACGTCTGCGAACGCCAATCGGGACCCTGGTGAATCACGCCGCCCGAAAGCACGATGACCTCTGGATCCAGAATGTTGGCGAGCGAGCCTAAGCTGGCGCCCAGTGCAAAGCCGGCGTCATGGATGACCTCAGTCGCCTTTGCGTCGCCCGCGCGGCACAGGTCGTTTACATCGCGACCGACCGAAGGACGGCTGGGGTCGACGCGGCCAAAGCGCTCGTCGTACATGCGACCAATGGAAGTGCCCGAAGCAACAGACTCAAGATGGCCAGAACGCCCGCAGGCGCAGGGAATGCCGGCGGCAGCCGAGCACTCGATGTGGCCCATATGACCGGCAGCACCGTGGAAGCCCTGCATCACGCGGCCGTTCTCGACATATGCGCCGCCGATGCCCGTACCGATGCCCAGACACAAGACGGAGAACTTGCCCTTGCCGACGCCCCAGTGGGCCTCGCCCAGAGCATGAGCCTGCACGTCGCCCACCACGGCAACGGGAAGACCAAGGTCCTCGCGCAGACGCGGCCCCAACTGAACGCCAGACCAGCCGGGCATGATCTCGTTGGCGTAGGCGATGGCGCCCGTCTTGGGATCGACGACACCGGCGGCGCCAATACCGATACCGAGGACCTCGACATCGGGGTTCGCCTCGAGAGCAGCCTTGATGGACGCCTCGATGCGCTGGAAAACTGCCTCGCCGCCTTCTTGGGCCTCGGTGGGAACCTCAGCTTCAAAGACCGGATGGGGCACGCCGCCATCAGCCGGATACTCCATAATGGCAGTCGCAATCTTGGTGCCGCCGATATCGACGGAGCAAACGTACTTGTTCTCCATGTCGCTCTCCTTAGGAGATATAAACAACTACAGGAAATGCGCCGTCAGGCTAGCCGTCACAGCGCGGTAAAGGTTTTCCAGGTGCCCGAGATCGCCGAGAAGCCGTGTGGCCATTGACCTAATGGGTCATGGCCGCACGGTTGAACGGCGAGGTCGGGTGCCTGGGAAAGCTTTAAAGGAGGCCGTTGTCCTGGAGGACCTTCTTAATCGCCTCGACGTTCTCACCGGTCATGGCCTTCACCGGGCGCGGCATGGTCGGGCTGTCGAAGATGCCCATGAGGTTCATAGCGGTCTTGAAGGCGCCGACGCCACCGGCATAGCCCTGGACGCCCGAGGTGACATCCCAGATGTGGGAGATCTCATTGAGACGATCCTGCTCGGCCTTGACGGTAGCCCAGTCACCAGCCTGAGCGGCCTTCCACTGACGCACGTAGCCCTCGGGCTCAACGTTGGCGAGACCCGGGACAGAGCCGTCAGCGCCGCCGAGATAGGCGCCGTCGACAACAACCTCGTGACCGGTGAGGATGCTCATCGGATGGCCGTTCTTCTCGTTCTCCTGAACGAGGTAGCGGAACGAGATGTCATCACCCGAGGAATCCTTGACGCCAGCAAGGACGCCCTCGGCGCCGAGCTTGGCAAGGAGCTTCCAGGGGAGCTTGGTGTGAACGCAGACGGGAATGTCATAGGCAAAGATGGGCAGGTCGAGCTCCTCGTGCAGGATGCGGAAGTGCTCCTCGACCTCGGTCATACCCTGCAGGGCATAGAACGGGCAGGTGGCGACGAGGGCATCGGCGCCCAGCTCCTGGGCGACCTTGCCGTGCTCAATCATGCGCTCGGTCTCGGTATCGATGATGCCGACCAGAACAGGCACACGGTGGTCGACGATACGAACGGCCTCGGCGATAATCTGGCGACGGCGCTCATCGGTGGAGAAGACGACCTCGCCCGAAGACCCCAAGAAGAACAGACCATCGACGCCGGCATCGATCATGCGGTTGATGCTGCGCTCAAAGGAGGCAACGTCGAGCTGGTGGTCTTCGGTATCGGGAACAACGACGGGAGGGATAACGCCGGTGAATTTCTGAGTTGCCACAAGAATCTCCTTAGTTGTCTGGCGGGCGGCCCTGTGCCACCCACTCTTGTTGGCAGTGTCCAGGCCGCCTAGGCCAAAGAACACGGGTAGAACGTTTGGTTAAAAAAGTCGACGACTTCGTTTTCGAACGCATTGATGCGCTCGTGAGCGTATTTGGCATAGATGATATGCCTCCGGTCACACTCAAGACCGTTGAATACGGCAAACTGGCCCTTGGGATCGCTCACGGCATCCATGAGCGACGTGCCCATGAGCACCGATCCGCGCACCCGAGACGACAGAGCCTCGAGGCCACCGGGAATTGGATTGGCAACCGCCGTGCAGGCAAGTCCGCGCTCGTCCAGAGCAGAAACCGCCAGCGCGACACCGCCGCCAAGACCCTCGCCCCATGCAAAAATGCGATCGGGATCCATGCCATCAAGATTGCGCGCGACCTTCGCCAACGCGCAGCCCCAACGGACGCGCTTGACAAAAGCGGGCGAAGCAATCCCCCACTGCAGGTCGTCCGCACCAGCAACATCGTCATCCAGCGCGAGAACGACATACCCCATGGCGGCAAATCTCGTCATGTGATGCCATCCACGCACGGGTCGATCGATGTCGTGGAACATCAGGCACAACGGCACGCGCTCAGATACTCGGGCACGACCGACAGGCTCGATCAAACGAGCGTGAATCGCATCGTCACCGAGCTCAAAGGAGACCTCCGAGTAACGGGCGCAGGGGTTAACAAAGTCAATCGCCGTAATGGCCAGGCCTTGAATCTCAAGATTCGAAGCGCATGTCTCTAAATCAGAAACATCTGCTTGGACATCACCGCGCCAGTCCCGATATTCTGCGAGCCTTGACGAAACCGTTCCAGGAATTCCCACGAGTCCGGGGACAATCAGCTCGTCAACATTGCTCTCGCACTTAGACATGAGCCTCCCCTCCCTTGCAGAAAAACGGAATGATCAAATCGTCAAAATCCTGAATCTCCTCGTGGCCAAAGCCTTCAAAGAACTCATGACGCTTTTCGCAGGTCAGGTTGTTATAGACCGCAAACTGCGTCGCTGGCGGACAGACGATATCGGCTGTGCCAGTGCCAAACAGCACGGGGCATTTGACCATAGGCGCAAAGTTCTTGGAATCGAAGTACGCCAGCTTGGCATAGGCTTCGTCAATACGAGTCGAGTCCTCGTCAAACCAGCGAGACCAATAGCGCAGGCCCTCGTAGGCAATGTCGTCGGCATCCAAATCCCAGACCAGGCGGAAATCTGACAGGAAGGGATAGAGGATGGCGGCGCGATTGATAAGCTCGCTGTTAAGCGCACAGGTCGCAATGCCCAAACCGCCGCCCTGCGACGCGCCGTTCACAAACACACGCGCAAGATCGATGCCCTCGAGCTCGCGAACGATGCGGCACAGGATGCGAATATCTTGGTGCAAGCGGACATAGTAGAGGTTGGCCGGGTCGCCGTCGATACCGGCGACGATATGACCGGCAACCGTTGTGCCCTCAAATCCACCAATGTCCTCGGAGGGACCTCCTTGGCCGGGGCAGTCGAGGGCGATGAGTGCCATGCCCATGCCCGCGAACGACGCCTGCTCAAACCAGCTGCGGCTTGCACCCGGATACCCATGGAACTGAAGTACCAATGGCACGGGCTCGTCCGAGACGGGTTTAAGGTACTTGGCATGCAGGCGAGCGCCACACATACCGGTATACCAGAGGTCGAAAAGCTGGCAGGTCGCGGCATCGGTGACCGATGCCGTCTCGATCGCGTAGTCAAGCCCGACGGCGTCGGCCTCGGCCATGCGGTCCTTCCAAAAGAGATCGAAATCCGATGGACGGGGCATAGCGCCTCGATATTCACCAAATTGCTGTTGTAGCTCCTGAGCACTTGGCATGGCTCGTGAACCCAACCTTTCGAAATCGCAACGGAGGTGCGCCCGGCAAGGGAACCGGGCGCACGGGAGGGAAAGCGAGGCTACTCGCCGAGCTTGGGATGCAGCAGCGACGGCGCAGCGCCGAGCAGCATCTTGGTGTAGGGGTCCTGAGGGTGCTGGAAGACCTGCTTGGCCTCGCCCTGCTCGACGATCTTGCCGCCATTCATAACGATGATGTCGTCAGAGATATAGCGGACCGTCTGGATGTCATGGCTGATGAACACCATGGCCAGGCCGAGCTCCTTCTTAAGGTCGGTCAGCAGGTTCAGAATCTGCGCGCGGACCGAAACGTCCAGAGCCGAGGTGGGCTCGTCGGCGATGATGGCATCGGGGTTCAGCGACAGGGCGCGCGCAATTGCGACGCGCTGGCGCTGGCCGCCCGAAAGCTGGCCGGGAAGAACCTCGGCGGCGGAGCTGGGCAGACCGGTGAGCTCCAAGAGCTCCTTGACGCGCTTCTCCTGCTCGGCCTCGGTACCCAGGTTGTGGACGCGCATGGGGTCGAGCAGTTGCTCGCGAACGACCATGCGGGGATTGAGCGCCGTGGCCGGGTTCTGGAACACGACCGAGATGACGCGACCCATGTGGCGACGGTCCTCGGCGGTACGTTTGGTAACGTCCTTGCCCTTAAAGTAGACCTTGCCGCTCGTGGGGGCCTGCAGGCCGCACATGACGTTGGCGGTGGTGGACTTTCCGCAACCGGACTCGCCGACGATGCCGATGGTCTGTCCGGGCATGAGCTTAATCGTTACACCCTGGACGGCGTGAACCAGGTTGGGGTGCAGAATCGAGCCGGTACGGGTCCTAAAGGTGACGTGGACGTCATCAAGGAAGATGATCGGCTCGACGCCGTTGACTGCGGTCTCGCTCATCTACATCACCTCCGCGTGAGGGGTCAAACCATTTGCCTTGAGCACCTCGTCGGGGAGCTCGGAATAGAAGTGCTCGGTGCCGGGCACGCGCTTGAAGACCGGACGGGTGTCCAGGCCAATGCGCGGATGGCTCGAGCGGGGTGCGAAGCGATCGCCCTTGGGGAAATCGCGCGGGCTCGGAACGGCGCCGGGCACCTGGTGCAGGCGGCCCGAACCGCTCTCGATGGACAGGACGGAACCCAGAAGGCCGCGGGTGTACTCGTGAATCGGGTTGGTGAGCAGCTCCTTGGTGGGCGCCTGCTCGATAACCTGGCCGGCGTACATAACCGTGATGTTATGAGCGACCTCGGCGACCAGTGCCAGGTCGTGCGAAACGAAGATCATGGCAAAGCCGAGCTTGGCCTGAAGATCGTTAAGCAGCTTGATGACCTGCTTCTGGACGGTAACGTCCAGAGCGGTCGTGGGCTCGTCGCAGATGACCAGTTTGGGGTCGCGGGTAAGGGCCATAGCGATCAGAACGCGCTGACGCTGACCACCGGAAAGCTCATGCGGATAGCTCTCGAGCGTACGCTTGGGGTCGAGGCCCACGAGCTCCAGGAGCTCCTCGGCGCTACGGGTACCGCCGCGCTTGGTGAGCTGCTTCATCTGGGCGGAAATGAGCATGGAGGGGTTGAGCGAGGACAGGGCGTCCTGATAGACCATGGCGATATCGGTACCGCGCAGGCCGAACCACTCCTTCTTGCTCATCTTGAGCAGGTCGCGGCCCTCCCAGAGAACCTCACCGGAAAGATGCTCGTCATCGTCGGTCAGGCCCATGATGGCCAGCGTGGTGATGGACTTACCGCAGCCGGACTCACCGACCAGGCCCATGGTCTGGCCAGGACGGACATCAAAGTTGACATGATCGACGACGTTGATATCACCGTGGTGCTCAAACTGGATGCAGAAATCACGGACCGAAAGGATCGGCTCAACGGACTCATCGGGCACATGGCGGTCGTTACGCTTGAGCTCGACATCGCGCAGGGCGCCAAGACGGGCGGACAGGGACTGAGCCTGCTCCTTGTAAGCGCGAACGGGGTCGGAGACCAGCAGGTCGGCCTCGCGGCGCTTGGAGGAATCGGTCGGATCCAGGGCGGCGGAGGGAGCAGCGGCCATGGCGTCGGTAATGCCCTCGGAGAGGATGTTGAGCGCCAGGCAGGTGATCATGATAGCCAGACCCGGGAACAGCGCCTGCCACCAACGGCCAGCGAGCACGCCACCGCGGGCGTCGGCGAGGATGTTGCCCCAGGTAGCGGTGGGCTCCTGGATACCAGCGCCGATAAAGGTCAGCGAGGCCTCGAAGATGATGGCGTCGGCGACCAGGGTAACGGTGAAGACCATGATCGGGGCGATGCAGTTACGCAGAACATGCTTGATCAAAATCCACGGAGCCTTGGCGCCGGAAACGATGACCGCGCGGACATAGTCCTCGCCGTACTCGGACACGATGTTGGCGCGCACGATACGGGCAATCTGCGGAGTGTACATAAAGCCAATGGCGAAGATGATCGACGGCACGGAATTGCCCAGGATGGAGACGAAGACGGCAGCGAGGGCGATGCCCGGGATGGACATGATGATGTCCAGGATGCGCATGATCGCCTCGGAAACGGACTTGCGCGAAACCGCCGCGAGGGCGCCCACGACCGAGCCGCAGACCAGAGCCATGGCAGTAGCACCGAAGCCGATGATCAGCGAGTAACGGCCACCGTAAAGCATACGCGACAGGATGTCGCGGCCCTTATCGTCGGTACCGAAGATAAATCCATTGCCGGGAGCCTGGCGAGCAGTGAAAATCTCGACCGGGCTATAGGGGGCAAGAAGGGGCGCCAGAATCGCGGTCAGGGCGACCAACACCAGCACGACGGCGGCAATCTTAGAAGACAGCGTCATCTTCTTCCAGCCACCGAGCTTGAGCCCCTTGGAGGCAGCCTTCTCGAGCTGCTCGGTTTGCTTCTCTCGAATCTTTACCATAATCTACACCGTCCTGATGCGCGGGTTGATGAGCAGGTAGAGCATGTCAACCACGATGTTGATGATGATGAAGGCAAGAGCAACGACGATGACGACGCCCTGAACCAGGTTCGCCTCGTTGCCCTGAACGCCCTGCAGAATCGCAGTACCCATGCCGGGGAGGTTGAAGATGACCTCGATGACGACGGCGCCGCCCATAAGGTAACCGATCTTAAGACCGAGGGTGGTGACCGGGGTGATCAGCGCGTTGCGCAAAACGTTGATGCCGACGACGACCTTCTCGGGAACGCCGGCGCCACGGGCCATGCGGACGTAGTCCTTGTCGAGCTCCTCAACCATGGCCGTACGCACGATACGAGTCATCTGGCCCGTCAGCGGGAATGCCAGAGCGATAGCGGGCATGATCATACGTCCCAGATAGCCAGCCGGGTTGGTGGTGAAGTGAGGCAGAGCACCGGATGCCGGGAGCACCTTAAGGTAGGAAGAGAACAGCAGAATCAACAGAACGGCAAGCCAGAACGACGGGGTTGCCAAGCCGGCGATGGAAAAGACGCGGATCACTTGGTCCGGCCATTTATCGCGATACAGTGCCGCGATGACGCCGAGCAAAAACGAGACGACCGCGCCGATGGCAAGACCGATGAAGGTCAGCTGCATCGTGACGGGCAGGGCCGTGGAGATGCGCTTGGCAACGGAGTTGCGAGCAGCACCATAGGTGCCCATGTCACCATGGATCAGATCGCCCATGTAGCGCACGTAGCGCACGGGCCAGGGGTCGTCCAGACCATACTTCTCATGGTACTCGGCAACCGCCTCGGGCGAGGCACCGTCACCCAACGCCGTATAGGCGGGGTCGGTCTTGGAGAACGACATAAGGAAGAACACCAGGACGGTGACGCCCAATGCCATGATCGGCAGCGCCACGAGACGCCTTCCAATCAAACGTAGAAAGTTGTTCACGTTCTCTCCCCTTTCTTTTGTCGGTAGGACCAACTGGTATATGAGTATGGATACTCATTACAAGACCCGAGCGACATCGAGGCCGCCCGGGTCTTTGTTTCAACTATGAGGACGTTGCCTTACGACCGACGCCCCACATATGACTCAAACGAGTCTTAGGCCTTGACGGTCGCGACGCCCCTGAAGGACATGCTCGTCGTGCCGATGCCCTTGAAGCCATCGAGGGCCTCGCCGTTGGGCGCGGTAGACGGATCGTCCCAGGAAGCGGAGACGGTCTTGACGTGGACAACGGGGTACAGAACAGCGTTGTCGGCGATGATGTCGAAGCACTCGTTCCACTTCTTCTGCTGCTCGTCGCCCTCGGCGGCAAGAGCCTCGTCCATGAGACCGTGGAGCTTCTCCCACTCAGCGGACTCCTTCCACGGGCAACGGGTCTGCATCCAGACGTTGTCGCCGTACCACCAGTTGAGCAGCAGGTCGGGGTCAGCGCCGAAGCAGGACGGATCGCCAGGGGCAAGGAGGATATCGTAGGCCTCGCCGCCGTCGATGGCAGCGTAGGTGGCCGGCGAGGTATCGGTCTGGATGGTCACCTCGAAGCCGAGAGCGTCGAGGTCGTTCTTGACCTGGGCGGCCATGCCCTTAATCTGCTCGTTGTCGGTGGTGCGCAGGGTGATGGCACCCGGGGTGATGCCGGACTCCTCGATGAGCTTCTTGGCCTTCTTGGCGTCGGTCTTGTACACCGTGGAAGCCTCATGATAGTTGGTGAAGCTCTTGGGCAGGTAGCAGCTGGCAGCGGTGGCAAGGCCGGCGAAGGTGTTGGTGATCATCTTCTCGGTGTCGAGCGCGTACATGACGGCCTGACGGACCTTGACGTTGTTCCAAGGCTCCTTGGCGACGTTGAACATGATGAAGCGGGTGCCGAAACCCTGAACGTTATCGATCTTACAGCCGGCGCTCTCGAGCTGGTCGACGGCGTCAGCGGTAACGAGCTCCATAACGAGCGTGGAGCCCTCCTGCTGAGCGGTAACGCGAGCGGTGGGGTCGGTCAGGATGCTGTACTGGATCTTCTTATCCTCGGCAGCATACTCACCGTTGTACTCGGGGTTGGGAACCAGAGTGATCTCGGTATCGGAGATAGAGTCGTACATCCAGGGGCCGGAACCGATCGGCTGCTTGGCGCGATCCTCCTCGGTCTGGGTGGCCGGGGTAACGCGGACGATGGCCAGACGATCCTTGAGCAGGGAGAAGTTGGGGACCTTGGTCTTGACCGTCACGGTGCTGGCGTCCTTGGCCTCGATGGACTCGAAGGGCTGGAAGAACGGAGCATAGGTAGCGGAAGCGGCGCAAGCGGTGTAGGAGGCAACGACATCGTCAGCGGTGACCTCGGTGCCATCGGAGAACTTGGCGCCCTTGCGGATGGTGACCTCGAAAGTGGTGTCGTCCACGGACTTGGGATCGTCGGTGGCGAGCTCGTTGAAGGTGCTGTAGTCGTGGTAATCGATGCCGTAGAGACCCTCGACGACGTGCCAGTTAGCACCCAGGCCCACAGCGGAGCCGGTGCTGGCGGGATCGAAGCTGGACGGAGCGTAAGCGGAACCAGCGGTGATCACGCCGCCGCCACGGTTGGCGGAATCGGTGGAACCGGAAGCGGAACCCTCGTCGCTAGAGCTGCCACCGCAGCCGGTGAGACCAAGCCCTGCGACAGCAGCGACGCTGCCGGTGAGGCCGAGGAACGAACGCCTGGACATACCCTTGTTGATGATGGCCATGTCTTCTCCTATCAATAGAGAATCTTACTCGGGAGCACCTAGACTTGCCCCCGCGCAACTTGCGGACGATATATACCTTACCTACCGACGAACCCAACTGAGGTGCCGCGCTCGGCGACCGATACATACATACGCTTGAACGGTATTTACTACCGTTCACCGAATTCGTTGACAAACGATTCGCCAGACAGTATGTATCGGCGAGGTGAGATATCAGTCTTCGTCAACCCGTAGGATAGCAGGGTTGTTCACCATGACTAGTCAAACGTTTTAGCGTTAATAAAACCCGAAACCAGCATGCAATCATGGCGAAATAAATGGTTGAAAATCACGCAATCATGTATATCAGTAGTTTAGAAGCGCATTTAGTTTTCGGAACGGTTGGCCGATGTCTGGGCGAGCTCGGCATTCCACGCAACGAGCGCCTCGTGGACCGCCTTGGCAACATCGGCAGGTATGCCGCGAACTTCCGCGATCTCTTGCTCGCTCGCCGCGCGCAAACGCTTCATCGAGCCAAAATGGCGCATAAGGGCACGTTTTCTGGTGGGTCCCACGCCCGGAACGTCATCGAGTACCGAAACCGTCATGGCTTTATCGCGCAACTCGCGGTGGAACGTGATGGCAAATCGGTGGGACTCATCGCGCACCTGTTTAATTAGATAGAGCGACGCGGACCCGGTCGGAAGCACGACGGGAGTCTCGTCCCAAGGCACGAAAACCTCCTCATCGGCCTTTGCCAAGCCACAAACTGGTATATCGAGCCCAAGAGCCTCAAGTTGCTTGATCGCAGCGGTCAATTGCGGCTTGCCGCCATCGACAACGAGCAAATCGGGGCGCGAGCCAAAGCGCTCGTCGGCCATGCGCTCGGGAGCATAGCGTCGTCCCAAAACCTCGGACATCGACACGAAGTCATTTGCCTCGTCCAATTCGGCCTGAATTTTAAAACGACGGTACTGGCTCTTGTCGGCGCGTCCGTTGGTAAACACCACCATCGAGGCGACGGTAAAGGTTCCGTGCAGCGTCGAGATATCGAAGCACTCGATACGCATCGGCGGCGCCGGCAGAGCCAGCGCGCTTTCGAGCTCCAGGAGCGCTTGATTGGTGCGGTCGTCAGCGTACCCCGTTCGCATCATGTAGCGCATGAGGGCATGGCGCGCATTTTTGGATGCCATATCGAGCAAACGGTGCTTTTCGCCACGCTGCGGCCTATGGAGATGGCAGGAACGCTCACGCTTGCCTGCAAGCCACTCCCCCAGCGCCTCCGCATCCTCAAGCTCGACAGAGAGGTTTATCTCAGCTGGAATATCAGCCGTCTCGTCGTAATAGCGCTTAAGAAAGCCCGACTGGAGCTCTTCCTCGTCAACATCAAGGCCCTTGTCGAGAATGAACTCGCAGGTGCGAACTGTTCGGCCCTCGCGAACGACGAAGACGCAAGCGGCAGAGATGGTCTCCTCGCGATAGAAACCGATGACATCGATATCGACACTGGAGGGAAAAACGACTTGCTGACGATCGTCCAGACCCCTGATGACCTCCAAACGACGTTTGACGCGTGCCGCGCGCTCAAAGTCGAGTGCCTCGGCGGCATCCACCATCTCGGAAGTCAGCTCGTCGACGACATCCTTGCGATGGCCCGACAAAAAGCGCTCGACGCGCTTGACGTTCTTGGCATAGTCCGTAGGGGAAATCGCGCCGACACACGCACCCGGGCCGCGCCCGACATGGTAGTCAAAGCAGGGGCGCCCGTTTTGCGCGCAAATCATATTGACGATGTCTTCCTCGCCCTTGTGGGACTCGACGATACGACGACAACGACGCCACTCCGCACAAGAAGCCGAGCAGATCGGGATCACCTTGCGCAGCGTATCTATCGTCTCACGTGCCGCACGGCTATCGGTATAGGGACCAAAATAACGCGTTCCCGGCTTATGGCGCTCACGCGTATATTTGATAGCGGGATACAGGTCGCCCTTTGTAATGGCGATAAAGGGGTAGCTCTTGTCATCCTTGAGGTCGACGTTAAAGTACGGATGGTACTGACCAATCAAATTGCGCTCGAGCACCAACGCCTCGTGCTCGGTCTCCACCACGATATAGTCAAAGCTCGCCACCAGCTGCATCATCAGCGGGATCTTTTGACGCTCATCCTGCAGTGTCACGTACTGGCGCATACGGGAACGCAGGTTTTTTGCCTTGCCAACGTAGATGACATCGCCCTTGGCATCTTTCCAAAGGTAACATCCGGGCTGCGTGGGAACGCGCGAAACCTGCTCGGCGAGTGTTGGAATGTTGTCGTGACCGGCCACACGCACCTACTTGCGACGAAGCAGCGCCGAGACCTCGGGCATCTTAAGGACGACGGCAAGGCCAAAGGTAACAGCAAGCGAGACGACACCCGCAACGCAAACGTAGCCAAGAGTAATCAGAATCGAGCCGCCAAGTGCCCCGACAAAGTGCTCAAGCGCCCACATGACGCCGGCGCCTGCGGCAGCACCCAGGCCACCGAGCAAAAGGCCAAAGAAACCGCCATGCAGGATAGATTTGACCTGAAGGCCACGCAGACGACGACGCAGCCACCATAGCGAACATCCGACCAAGATCACGTAGTCGACGACATACGAAAGCGCGATTGCCGGCATACCGAAGCCCAGCACAACGCCAAACAGCAGAACCGAGCCGGCCTGGCCGATGGCGGAATACAGGCAATAGCGGCTATAGGGCTTCATGTCGAGCAAGGCAGAGAAGCTCTTCTGCATCAATACGACCACGCCGTAGAGCGGCAGCGAGAACGCCAGGTAGACAAGGAACTCGGACACCAGCGCCACGCCGGACTCATCAAACTTGCCGGCACAGTAAATCATGTTGAGCGGACGCGCGAAGACAATCAGGTACAGCGCGAACGGAATCAGGAAGAACAGCATCTGGGCGACGCCACGCGAAATGCCCGTGCGAACGCTGTCGTAATCCTTCTCCTGTGCGTCGTGAGAGAGCTCGGTATAGAGCGCCGTCGAAAGCGAGGCGGCAATCAGCGCGTAGGGCAGCGTGTACCACAGGCGCGCATAGGCGATGACGGAAGGGCCAGTCTCGGGCTGGACCACCAGCGCGGCAGCGTTGGTGATAGAAGTCGAGACAAACATGCACACCGTGGCGAGCAGCGTCGGGATACCGAGCGCAATCGTCTGACGCAGCGCGGGGTCCTTAAAGTCGATATGGATATGGGGATGCACGCCGTGCTTGCCAAGCGCGGGGATCTGACATGCCATCTGAACAAAGACACCGAGGGTCGTACCGGCCGCAATCAAGATGATGCCGGCACGTTCGCCAAACTGTGCGGACACGGGCGCAAAACCCATAAAGCTCGCAATGACGATCACATTGTTGAGGACCGGAGCAAACGTCGACCAGAAGTAGTCGCGGTGTGCGTTGAGAACGCCCGAGAACACCGAGCCCAAACCATAAAACAGAATCTGGATGGCAAAGAAACGGAACATGAACGCAGCGGTATCCATGCCGCCGCCGTCACCCGAAAGGAACGATTGCGTCCAGATAAAGCCCGGGGCGAACACGGTCCCCAGCAACGAAATGCCACCCAGCACCAAAAGCAGAATGCCGAGCAGGTTGCCCACGTACTCGTTCGAGGCCTCGCGACCCTGCTCACGCCTCACGCCCATGTACACGGGCAAAAACGCCGTCACGAGCATGCCACCCATCACGAGTTCGTAGAGCATATTGGGCAGGTTGTTGGCGACCTGATAGGAGGACGAGAGTAGCGACATGCCGATAGCGGCCGCCATTGCCCACGTTCGGATAAAACCGGTAACGCGAGACACGATGGTCAGTATGGTCATAAGCCCGGCGGAACGACCAACCGTGGAATAGTCCGACGAGCCCATGTCGTCAGTGTCATCTCGCGACGAAGAAGCTTCGGATGAGGGTGTCTGAGGCGCAGATTCTCTTGCAAAATGAGCTCCGCGCTTCAATTCTTCCTGCGGCATCGCTCAGTCCTCTCTCGTAATCGCGGCAACCGTCGCCCCGCAAAATGCAATTAAATCATCGGGTGCAAGCTCGAGCTGATAACCACGCTTGCCTCCCGAAATAAAAATGGTATCCCAAAGGACACACGTCTCATCAATGAGCGTCCGGTAGCGTTTTTTCATACCGACCGGGCTGCAGCCGCCGCGAACGTAGCCAGTCGCCGCAAGCAAATCCTTCACATGCATCATGACCAAGGACTTCTCCCCCGCGGCACGCGCGGCGGACTTTAGATCGAGCTCATCGGCAACAGGGATGCAGCACACGACATGGTCGTTGGACGGCGTCACGCAGACCAAGGTCTTAAATCCTTGACCGGGCTCCTCGCCAAGCTGCTCCGAAATCGCGACCCCCAGGCCCACCGACTCATCACCATCGTCTTCGTACGTATGTAGAACATAGGAAATGCCGGCGCTTTCCAGCTCGCGCATCGCATTGGTTTTTGGCGTCTTTACAGCCTTTGCCATGACATATCCTTTCCCTCGCATTCGGACGCAAAGATTAAGTATATGTCCAATTCGGCTGCATACGTCACTTCGACACAGCAAGCGCCATCGAATCACGAGGAGTCGATGGCGCCCATAAACTGAATCGCCTATTTATTGAGCATCAAGTTGAGCCTGACGCTCCCGGTCACGCCTGAGCAACGGCGCCAAAAACTTGCCCGTATAACTCTGCGGACAGTCCGCAACCTGCTCCGGTGTGCCCGAAACCACGACGGTTCCGCCGCCGTTACCGCCCTCGGGACCCATATCGATCAGGCGGTCGGCAACCTTGATGACATCAAGGTTGTGCTCAATCACCAGCACCGTGTTGCCCGCATCGACCAAGCGCTGCAGCACATCGAGCAGCTGGCGGACGTCCTCAAAATGAAGACCGGTCGTCGGCTCGTCCAAAATATAGAACGTCTTGCCCGTCTGGCGTCGATGAAGCTCCTTGGCGAGCTTCACACGCTGCGCCTCGCCGCCCGAGAGCGTCGTGGCGGGCTGGCCCAGGCTCACGTAGCCCAAGCCTACATCGTACAGCGTCTGGAGCTTGCGCTTAATCTGCGGGATATTCCCAAAGAAGGCCAGCGCCTCGGTGACGCTCATGTCGAGCACGTCCGAGATGGTCTTGCCACGGTAGGTGACCTCGAGTGTCTCGCGGTTGTAGCGTTTACCGCCGCAAACTTCGCAGGGAACGTAGATATCGGGAAGGAAGTGCATCTCGATCTTGATCTGCCCGTCGCCCTTGCACGCCTCGCAGCGCCCGCCACTCACATTAAAGGAGAAACGACCCGGCGAGTAGCCGCGCGCCTTCGACTCCGGCGTACTCGCAAACAGCGCGCGAAGATCATCCCACAGGCCGATATAGGTAGCAGGGTTGGAACGCGGCGTGCGGCCAATCGGCGACTGGTCGATATCGATAACCTTATCGATACACTCGATGCCCTCGATTTTTTTATACGGACCCACAGGGCGCGTCGAACGGTGAATAGCATTCGTAAGGGCAGGCGCAATGGTGTCGGTAACCAGGGAGCTCTTGCCCGATCCCGACACGCCGGTAACAACCGTAAGCGTACCAAACTCGATCTTGGCGGTAACGTTTTTGAGGTTGTTGGCTCGAGCGCCCGTAATTTTAAGGCAGCCGCGACCGGGCTTGCGCCGTTCATCAGGCACCCGAATCATTCGTTTTCCGGTCAGATAAGCGCCCGTCATCGACTCAGGACACGCCATGATATCAGCAGGCGTTCCCGCCGCGACTACGTGTCCGCCGTTGACACCGGCGCCGGGCCCCATGTCGATCACGTAGTCGGCGGCACGGATTGTATCCTCGTCGTGTTCGACAACGATAACGGTATTGCCGATATCGCGCAGGCGCTCGAGCGTCTTGATCAGGCGCTCGTTGTCACGCTGATGAAGACCGATCGAGGGCTCGTCCAGAATATAGAGCACGCCCATGAGACCCGCGCCGATCTGCGTTGCCAGTCGAATACGCTGCGCCTCGCCACCGGAAAGCGTCGCCGAGGCACGATCGAGCGTCAGATAGTCGAGTCCAACATCGACCAGAAAACGCAAGCGCTCCAGAATTTCCTTGACGATACGACCGCCGATAAACTGTTGGCGCTCGGTGAGTTCCAGGCCCTCAAAAAACTCGAGCGATTCACGGCACGACAGGCAACAAACCTCGTAAATGGACTTGCCGCCCACGGTGACGGCGAGCATCTCGGAGCGCAAACGAGCGCCGTGGCAGGTCGAGCACGGCTCCTCGCGAATGTACTTCTCCAGGCGCGCCTTGGTGTTCTCGTTCGTCGTCTCGGTATAGCGTTCGTACAGGATGTTGCGAACGCCCGAAAACTTGGTATCCCACTGGCTACGACGTCCGTCGAGCTTTTGGTAGTCGACCGAGATCTTCGTATCGCCCAGGCCATCCAAGAATGCACGACGCACGCGAGGGGGCAAGTCCTCCCACGGCGTATCGGCGCTCACCTTAAAGTGTTTGCAGACCGCAGCAAAAATCTGCGGATAGTAGTTCGAATTGCCAAACAGGCTACCAAAGACTCCGTCGGCAATGGACTTCGAGGGATCCTCAATCAGCGCCTCGGCATCAACGGTTTTCTTAAAGCCCAGGCCGTCGCACTCAGGACATGCGCCATAGGGAGCGTTGAACGAAAAATCACGCGGCTGAAGATCGTCAATGGAGTGTCCATGCTCCGGGCACGCCAAGGCCAACGAATACTCCAGAAGCTCGCCCTCGGTCCCCTCTGGAGCATCACGATCGGGCAGCATGTACACGTTTACATTGCCGTGAGCCAGCGCGGTCGCCTGCTCAACAGACTCGGCGATACGGCCAAGAGAGTTCTCACGGATCACGATGCGATCGACCACGACCTCGATATCGTGCTTGAACTTCTTGTCCAGATCGATCGGATCATCGAGCGAGCGCACTTCGCCGTCGACACGCACGCGGCTAAAGCCCTCGGCGCGAAGGTCCTCAAACAGCTTGGTGTACTCGCCTTTTCGCCCGCGCACCACCGGTGCCAGCACAAACGCGCGGCGGCCCTCCCCCGCCGCCAAGACCTTGTCGGCAACCTGGTCGGTCGTCTGGCGCTCAATGACGCGGCCGCATTCGGGACAGTGCGGGGTGCCCACACGGGCGAACAGCAGGCGCAGATAGTCATAAATCTCGGTTACAGTGCCAACCGTCGAGCGAGGGTTTTTAGACGTCGTCTTTTGGTCGATCGACACCGCCGGCGAAAGGCCGTCGATTGAATCCAAGTCGGGTTTGTCCATCTGGCCCAAGAACTGGCGCGCATAGCTCGAAAGACTCTCGACGTATCGACGCTGGCCCTCGGCATAGATAGTGTCAAATGCCAGCGAACTCTTGCCCGAGCCAGAAAGACCGGTAATGACCACGAGTTGGTCACGCGGAATGGAAACATCGATATCACGGAGGTTGTGCTCACGAGCGCCGCGAATAACGATAGAAGAATCAGACATGGAAGCTCCTTGCCTCCTATTGCATCGAATCATACTGTCGATGAGTTTAGCGCACTCGACGCGCACAGATGTTCGTAATACAAGATTCGCAGACCTTTAGCTTTGCGTATCGGGCGCTTTGTTTCTCGAAATGCCGTGGAAAGGTTACAGTAATCTAATACTGAACTTAATTTGCCGTAACAGAGGAACGTCCATGACCGAAGATATCCCCCTTGAAATCACTTCGAGCGACATGGCCAATCTGCCCAT
>JAXJKV010000068.1:0-8786 GCA_036297525.1 Collinsella sp. | reverse complement strand
GGCGGCGGTCGGCCCCATGCCGTCCTCCGTCGCCAGGAGGAAGAGCTCGACCTTCTCCCTGCTGTACATGCGAACCTCCAGTCCGGACCGCTTCACGGTCCAACTTTCTGTCCGCACCCCCCCCGACCCATACGTCAGCGCCTTTAGGCGATACTGGTCGTAACGATCAAGGCTTACGCCGCACGGAAAGGAGACATTATGGGCATCTTTAAGAATGATGACCAAAAATCGAGCCAGTTTGGATTTGACGAGAAAAGCATGGCAGGCAAGGCCGTCAAGGCCGTGCGCTGGATTTACGCCATCACGGGCGTCTTGGCGCTCGTCGCCGGCATCGCACTGCTGTTTGCGCCCGCCAAGTCCCTCGTCTTCTTAACGACCGTCTTGGGCTTCTACTTTGTGATCACGGCCGCGATCAGGCTGTTTACCGCTGTTTTCGAGCCACTGCTGCCCACCGGCTGGCGCGTGACGAGCATCATCTCCAACCTACTCATTATCTTGGGCGGCGTCATAATCCTGCGCAACCAGGCCTTCTCGACCGCGACGCTCACCACGATGGTGGTTATCGTGGCCGGCTTTGGCTGGATCGTCGAAGGTGTCATGTCCATTCTGGAGTCCGAGCTTTCGTCCAACCGTGCCCTCGCCATCCTGAGCGGCGCGCTCTCCATCATCGCCGGCATGTTCGTGTTTATCTATCCGCTGTGGTCGGCCAAGATGCTCGTCATCTTTAGCGGCGCCGCACTGCTGGTGTTTGGCGTAACGCTGATTGTTCGCGCTATTCAATTTGGCAAACTGGTGCACTAGATGCCGCGAACGCTCTTTATTGATGCAGACGCCTGCCCGGTCACGCGCGAGTCGATTGACTGCGCGCGGCGGGCGGGCGTCGCCGTCGTTATCGCCGGCAACAGCACACAGAACCTGGAACGCCACATTCGCCGCGACGATCCGCGCGACGTCGAGCATGCGCGACGCGGATTTTGGGTCACGACGCTCGATGTGAGCGTGGGCGCCGACAGCGCCGACTTTGCCATTGTCGAACGCCTGCAGGCGGGCGACGTAGTCGTGACGCAGGACATTGGCTTGGCGAGCATGGTGCTCGGGCGCGATGCCGCCGCCATCGGCGTGCGCGGGCGCGTCTACGATAAGGCGACCATCGACATGCAACTGTTTATTCGCCACGAGGAAAAGAAGGTGCGCCGCGCCGGCGGTCGCACTCGCGGTCCGGCGGCATTTACCAGCGAAGACCGGGCCCGCTTTAAGCGCAACCTCACCGAGCTGCTGCGCTAACCAAGGTAGATTTTCGGGACATGCCCGGAAATCTACCTTTTTGTTTTGAGCGGTGTGAGCGCTCGGAATCCATGGCTCAACAAAAAACGGGCTTCAAAATGCCATGCGTCGCCGCATTGCGCAGGCGCCGAGCATGGCTATTTGAAGCCCATTTTTTAGGCCTACTTAGAGGCCGAAGGCGGATAGGATAAGGCCCCAGCCGGCGCCGATGACGTACATCATGACCAGGAACACGGCGTTTTCACGAGCGCTGCGGTTGGTGCGGAACAGGACAAGATAGCCCACGCCGGCGGAAATGAGCGTGCCGGCGAGCATCGGCGCCAGCTGTAGCGCGCCCTCCAGGTACAGCTGCGTAATGACCACGCTGGCCGAGCAGTTGGGGATCAGGCCGACGAGTGCCGAGCCCAAGACGGCGAGCGTCTCGTTGCCACGCAGGAACTGCTCGATCGCGGACTCTCCGAAGGTCTCGAGCACGGCAACTAGAATCAGCGTCACCAGGAAAATAAAAACCGAAACCTGCACGGTGTGCGAGATCGCGCTGCGGATAATCGACAGGACGGGCGCACCTTCGTGGGAGTGACCGTGGTCGTGCCCATGGCCGTGGTGGTGCTCATGCTCGCCTGCGTGACCGTGGTCATGGCTGTGTCCGTGGTCGCGCTCGTGTTCATCTTCATCATCATCGCAACCGCAATGGTCGCGCTCGCACAACTCGTGGATGTGGTCGGCGCTCACGCCCGCCTCGGCCACTTCATCAATGATGTCGCCCCCGGTATGGTCGTCGTGCGCGCAGTTCACATGAGCCGGATTGGCAGCGGTCCCCAGCACGGTACGGCGAATCGCCGCATGCGCGCGGGCATTACGACGAAGGCCGCGGATAGCCGCGTCCACGATAAAGCCCGTGACCAGCGCGATCAGTGCCTTCGAAGCCAAAAGCATCGCCATGGTCTGCACGGGCACCTGCTCGGCGAGCAACAGCGGCAGCATCTCATCGGAGGTCGAGAGGAACACGGCGACCAGCGTGCCCAGCGTCACGACACGGCCGGCGTACAGCGTTGCTGCCATGGCCGAAAATCCGCACTGCGGCACAATGCCCAGCAGCGAGCCAGCCACAGGACCCGCAGCGCCGGCGCGCTTGATAGCGCCGTTGACGCGGTCGCCCGCAACGTGCTCAAGTGTCTCGAGAGCAAGATACGTCACCAACAAAAACGGCGCCAGCGAGAGCGTGTCCTTGCCGGCGTCGAGCAGAATATCAATCAGCAAATCCATGACGGATGGAACCTTTCATGTCTTTCGGCAGCATTGTAAAAGTCCTAGCGGTCAACTAGGGTATTGTAGTTGTCCTAGGCGCGATGCCAATAGTTGCCCATGGTAAACTATCATCTCGCCACATCTCAATGAACCCGAGCCGCGCGGTGCGGCCCGTCCAAGGAGCAGTTATATGAACGTTTCACAAGCACTCGAATACGAGCGTCAGCCGTTTATCCCCATGTTTATCTATGGCGATCACGGCGCCATGGAGTCCGAGCGCCAGAAGGGCGAGGAGGCCCTTAAGGTGCTCGAAACCGAGTACTTTACCGCCGAGGGCGACCCCAGCTTCGACTTTGCCACCGTGCGCGACCTGGCTGACCGCAACCGCGACCTGTGCGACCAGATTGGCGAGGCGCGCCTGCGCAACGTGACGCCCGCGACGCTTTCGCGCGGCCTGTCCGATGCCGACACCTGCGCCGCCATCGGTAAGATGCAAAAGCGCACCGCCGCGTCGGTCATGCGCGAGATCCGCGGCGACCGCGACGCGCTCGGCGTGGCCTACGCCCGCAAGCCCATCCAGGGCACCGTGCTCGGTATCGACATCGAGACCACCGGCCGTGCACCCGAGCGCGGTTATATCATCAATGTGGGTTGGGAAATCATGGAGCTCACCAGCGACGCCGTCCCGCACGACGCCGAGGCACACTACTGCGGCCTGCCCGATATCTACCGCGGCGAGGATGTGCCGTTGTCGAATATCCACCACATCACCTGGGACGACATCGACGGCAAAAAGCCGTTCCGCGAGAACAAGGAACTGCAGAAGCAGCTGCTCAAGCTTATGAAGAAGTACCCGTACATGGCGCACAACGCCGCCTTTGAGGACAGTTGGTTCAAGATCCACCTGGACGGTTACGCCGAGGCACGCCGCGCCGGCAAGATCATCGTCATCGACTCGCGCCAGATCTGCCGCGGCCTGGATGCCGACGTCCGCTCGCTCCCCCGCGAATCCGCGCCCGCCGCGCTCGAGAACTGGGCGCGCCGCCGTGGAACCCTCGCCGCCGACGCCAACGAGCAGCATCTGGGCCTCGACGACACCGACCTCATGCTCCGCACGGTTCAGGCCGAGTTCAACCTCAAGAACCTATTCGCGAAATAACCGATCCATCTGCGGGAGCGCCTGCCAGGCACAGCGCAATCCGTCTGGGCACACCGACACGCAGTAAACTAGGGCGCAGCCTTATGGCTGCACCCTAGTTTTCATCAAAACGAGCAAATACGCGTGCTTCACATAGTCGGCAGGTTGGCCCACCTACATTTTTCGAGTTGTTCGGCCAGCTGAACCACTAGTCAAGGCCCCTTGAACCGCAATCGAAGCTAAAATCGCCTTAATTTCGCAACCAAGCCCCATAAATCTACCTGAATCAATTCGAATAGGACGTTGCGATCGCACCATTTGTATAGGATAAGGCCGAATAACTCAAATTATGTTGGTGAGGCATCTGAGCGGTCGGCAAAAACGCTTAGAAGCTACGAATCCGCAACTAAAGTTCATCAAAAAGGGGCAGCCGGCAGAAACCTCCCCAGCCAAAGCTGCTCCCTCAATACGACAGCTCAAAAACCCACCGTTCGCAGAAGATAAGCCGCGCCCCAATACCGTTGCCCGAAGTTTCGGGCGTATGCGGCGTCCGCTATGCCATCATGCGCGTATGGGAATCACTCTGTCACATACCACGGCACGCGCTGTATACCAAACAGCCAACTCGCTCGCAAGCTACGCGACCGGTCCCATACCTATGGAAAAGATCAGGGTGTCTGCGCCGACCACGTCCGACCTGGAAGCGGCACGAGCATGGCTCAACAGAAAGAATGTCGATTCTGAACGTATCCATGTGCTGACGTTTTCCAATAATGCCAAAAGGCACCGCAAGGGCTGCATCTGCCACTGCACGCGCTATACGTTTGATGCAGAAAGCTACCTAGAACTCGAGCCGAACGTCTACATCGTCGACATCAAGCTGTGCGCGTTAGAAGCAACAGCCGACCTCAACCTTTCGGGGCTCGTTGAGTATTACTTTGAAATCTGCGGCTCCTACGCGCTTGGAACGTCCGACGAAACTCAATATCGCGAGCGCCCAGCCCTAACCAGCGTTGAAGAGCTCAGAGCCTTCTTTTCAGAGGCACCGGGGTATCGTGGATCTAATAAAGCACTTAAGGCACTTTCTTATGTACACGAAGGCTGTCGCTCCCCACTCGAAACGGCGTTTGTCATGATGCTGACAATGCCCAAGTCAATGGGTGGCTTAGCCATACGCGCTATCAAAACGGATTATCCGATCCCAGTCCCCAAAAGATACGCCGCCCTAACGCGACGGACGGTTTTCTACCTCGACGCGCTGCTCGAAAATTCGATGACCGATATCGAATACAACGGCTTTTACCACGACGAACCCGAGCAGCAATCAATTGACGAGGAGCGCCGAAACACGCTGCGAAACATGGGATATGCCGTTATCACAGTTAATCGTCATTCGTTTTTCAAGCAGTCCGCTTTTAAACGGGTCATGGAAGCGATTCGCATTCGCGAGAAGATATGGCCCGGTCGACTCCCGGATAACTTCGCCATCCTGCAAGAAACTCTTCGTCAATTTGTCTTGCGGCGCTACTTCGAATACGGTCGCCGCGTCCTGGAGACACTCAAAGAAGAAGAGGCCGCCAAGCGCGAAATTGCAAGCCAATATCCGCAAGCTGATGACCCGAGCATCAACGATGTGCCCGAACCCGACGACATGCAACACGTCGGGGCCCTTGCTGAGGAAATCAATGGGGCTTGGGAATGCGACATGTTCGCAAAAATCGATGAAAACCGCACGGAAGACGACACGATTATTGATCTAATTGAGAATTCGCTCTTCTAAAGGCGATCTCTGCGGATGTCCACCTACATTTTTCGACTTATTCGGCCACCGATGTGCCAGATTGGCTGCAGCAATGCTCAATATAACTTTAGATAAAACTGATTCTGCAGGAACTCCCGTAGAGGAAGAACTGATTCTCGCGGTATTTGACACGATAAAGTACAAATATGAACAGTTCTAATGCTTCTCAAGGTGGCTTTCTTAGCATGCTAGCCGAACATCTCGAAATATGTTGGCGAGCATTGCGTCGATGTCTCCCAACCCACAGAAAATCGCAGAGGCGGCAAGCAGTCATCGAAATTAACGCAAATTGTATTGACATATGAACATACACTCATATAATCGAAAGCAAGTTATATGAGCGCATGTTCATATGAAAGGATATTGCAATGAGCATCCGCGTTGATGAAACAAAACCCGACATCGAGGCCACCGAACCCGCGATCCCCACCACCTGCTCGCCCGAGGACCTTCCCGACGAGGAGCTTCTCTACGACCTCGCCGACCTGTTCAAGGTCTTCAGCGACACCACGCGCATCAAGATCCTTTACGCCCTCATGGGCCGCGAGCTCTGCGTGGCAGACATCGCCGAAGCGACCGAAACCTCGCAGTCCGCGGTGTCGCACCAGCTGCGCACACTCAAGCAGTCGCACCTGGTTAAATTCCGGCGCGACGGGCGCAATATCCTATACTCGCTCGCCGACGACCACGTCTACACCATGCTCAACCAGGGCATGAGCCATATCTGCGAATAGCAACCAACCACGGTACCAGCGCGGCCTGCACCCAAGCCGCAAAAACGGGAAAGGAACCCACCATGAAAAAGCAGTACAAGCTCGATGAGATCGATTGCGCCAACTGTGCGCGCGAGCTTCAGGACGAGCTGGCCAAGCTCGAGGGCGTCAAATCCGTGTCCGTCAACTTTATGACCCAGAAGCTGACGCTCGAGGCCGATGATGCTGAGTTCGACGAGGTGCTCAACCGCGTTGTTGAGTTTACGGCCGACGCCGAGCCGGACTGCGAGATCATTCTCTAGCCCAGGTTTACGCCAACCTGCAAGGCCGCGCTTGCCGCGGCCTTTGCTCGCGAAATTATATGAGCGAGTGTTCATTCATTCAAATGGGAGGATACGAGTCATGGCCACCGCCGACCCCAAAAAGAAAAAGAAGAAGCGCAAGAAAAAAGAATCACTCGAGCATAAGCGCAACCGCATCCTGGTAGCGCTGGGCATTTTTGCCGTGGTGTACGCCCTAGATGAGCTCGGCGCCCTCACTGCCGCATTCGGCACCCCGGGCGACATCTACGCCAGCTTTGTGCTGTTCCTCGTGCCGTTTTTGATTGCCGGCTACGACGTACTGCAAAAGGCATTCAATAACATCCGCCGCGGCAAGGCCTTCGACGAAAGCTTCCTCATGGCCGTCGCGACCATCGGCGCGTTTGCCATGGTGCTCTTCCCCGATACCGACCCGCACATGGCCGAAGGCGCCGCCGTCATGCTGTTCTACCAGGTCGGCGAGCTGTTTCAGGCGTACGCCGTGGGCAAGAGCCGCAAGTCGATCAGTGCCATGATGGACATCGCGCCCGACTACGCTAACGTCGAGCAGCCCGACGGCACACTCGAGCAGGTCTTCCCCGATGACATCGCCGTCGGCACCGTGATCGTGGTCAAGCCCGGTGAGCGCGTGCCTATCGACGGCGTCATCGTCGAGGGCGAAACCCAGCTCGACACCGCCGCTCTCACGGGCGAGTCAATCCCCCGCCCCGCCAAGTCCGGCGACGACATCATCAGCGGCTGCATCAACATGACGGGCCTCATCCACGTGCGCACCACCAAGCCCTTTGGCGAGTCCACCGTCGCACGCGTCCTGGAGCTCGTGGAAAATGCCAGCGAAAAGAAGGCGCGCACCGAGAACTTTATCACGCGCTTCGCCCGCGTCTACACGCCCGCCGTCACCGGCGCTGCCGCGGTACTCGCGCTCGGCGGCGGCTTGGTCACCGGCGCCTGGTCCGACTGGATCCTGCGCGGCCTGACCTTCCTGGTCGTCAGCTGCCCGTGCGCGCTCGTGATTAGCGTCCCGCTCAGCTTCTTTGGCGGCATTGGCGGCGCATCCAAGCTGGGCGTCCTCATCAAGGGTTCTAACTACCTCGAGACGCTCGCCGATGTGGACACCGTCGTCTTTGACAAGACCGGCACGCTCACCAACGGCACGTTCTCGGTGGTCGCGGTGCACCCCGAGGCTGGCTATACCGAGCAGTCGTTGCTCGAAGTCGCAGCCCTTGCTGAGTCGTTCTCCGATCACCCCATCGCGCAGTCCGTACGTGTCGCCTACCAGGGCGAGGTCGACCCCAAGCGCGTAAGCGACTCCACCAACGACGCGGGCCACGGCGTGACGGCAACCATCGACGGCAAGCACGTCGTCGTTGGCAACGCAAAGATGCTCGCCGCGGCCGGAGTCGAAGCGCCCGATTGCGAGGTCGTCGGCACCATCCTCCACGTGCTAGTCGATGGCATCTATGCCGGCCACATTGTAATTGCCGACACCATAAAGGCCGATGCAGAGCAGACGATCCGCGACCTGCACGCCGCCGGCGTCAAGCGCACCGTCATGCTCACGGGCGACCGCGAGGAAGTGGCTGCTGCGGTGGCCAAGCGGCTGGGGCTCGACGAGTTCCACGCGCAGCTGCTGCCGGGCGACAAGGTCGAGCGTGTTGAAGCGCTGCTGGCAGCCGAATCGGGCAAGGGCAAGCTCGCCTTTGTCGGCGACGGCATCAACGATGCGCCCGTGCTCACCCGCGCAGACGTTGGCATTGCCATGGGCGCTATGGGTTCCGACGCCGCGATTGAGGCCGCCGACGTGGTGCTCATGGATGACAAGCCGTCCAACATCTCCCGCGCGATCCGCGTGGCGCGCAAGACCATGGCGATTGTCTGGCAGAACATCATCTTTGCGCTGGGCGTTAAGTTGCTGATTCTAGTGCTGGCAGCACTCGGCATCGCCAACATGTGGCTTGCCGTGTTCGGCGACGTAGGCGTGGCGATCATCGCCATCCTGAACGCCATGCGCGCGATGGGTGTCAAGAACTTGTAGCGTTCGTGGGCTGTCCGGCCGGGACCGGGCTTGGTTTTGAAAACGTCCTCGCGCATGAGGCCCGTCTTTCCTGCTCCTGCGGAGCAACGGAAAGGCGGGCCTCGCGCTGACGCTCCTATTTGGCAAGGTGTTTTTTAGAATCCATTTTGCGCTCGGCCTCGAAGGCTTGCCTGTCCCAATCGAGCGGAAGTCCGGCCTCGACCCATGCCTCGTAGGCCCTCCTTATGGGCTTGAGCTCCCTTTGGCC
>JAXJKV010000067.1:0-62586 GCA_036297525.1 Collinsella sp. | reverse complement strand
TATCCTTCCGGTAGTCGTTCGACCGGATGGCCTCCCCCTCGGCACTCACATTACCAGCCGCGGCACCTGCCCGGCACTTTCCTATCAGCCGTCGGGGGCGGCGCGCCCCGCGCCGGCAGCACCCAACGGGCCCTCTCGGGGCAGGGACGTTCGGCCGTGCGCGGGCGCCCGGTCGGCGGCCCGTTCTGGGCGCGCCTCAATCGTAGCCCGAGACGGTCCCGGGCTGACAATTTCGACTGTAATGGACGTTCTTAAACGACTGGTCATTCAAGAACGTCCCCAATGACTACCCGCAGAATGAGCGTGGCCGACAGCCGTGCGGCACCGGTCCGCGTGGCGGCGTATAATCGGCGGCAGATGATTCTGACGTTAGGAAACCATGACCGATAGCATGCAGCAGATGGCGCTCGACACGCTCGGCGCTTATTTTGGCTACACCTCGTTTCGCCCGGGGCAGGACCGCATGGTCGATGCGATCCTTGCCGGCCGCGATGCGCTCGGCGTTATGCCCACAGGCGCCGGCAAGTCCATTTGCTACCAGGTGCCTGCGCTTATGCTGCCCGGCATCACCTTTGTGGTGAGCCCGTTGCTGTCGCTTATGGAGGACCAGACCCGCGCGCTGCTCGCGGCGGGTGCGCGCCCCAGTTATCTCAACTCCAGCCTTACCCCGGCTCAGCAAAACACCGTGCTCAAGCGGGCGCGCGAGGGCCGCTATCAGCTTATGTACGTGGCACCCGAGCGTCTGTTCGAGCCGCGCTTTTTAGCCTTTGCGCAGGAAGCCGCGGCGGACGGTGGCATTGGCGTGCCGCTCGTGGCCATTGACGAGGCCCACTGCGTGAGCCAGTGGGGCCAGGATTTTCGTCCCGCTTACCTGCAGATTCGTGAGTTTATCGATTCGCTGCCGCGGCGCCCCATCGTGGCGGCGTTTACCGCCACGGCGACCGAGCGTGTACGCGCCGATATCCAGCAAATGCTCGGCCTGCAAAACCCGGCGACTGTGGTGACGGGCTTCGATCGCAAGAACCTCTACTTTGGTTGCGAGGAGATGGGCGACAAGGCCAAGACCGCCTGGGTGCGCGACTACGTGATCGCGCATTCGAGCGAGAGCGGCATCGTGTATTGCTCGACCCGCAAGACGGTCGATGCGCTGGCAGGCGAGCTTGCCGAGGCGCTGGGCCCCAGCGGCATTCGCGTTGGCCGCTACCATGCCGGCATGGGCAACGACGCCCGCCGCCAGAGCCAGCGTGCCTTTATCGACGACGACATTCAGGTGATGGTTGCCACCAACGCCTTTGGAATGGGCATCGATAAGCCCAACGTGCGCTACGTCATCCACAACAACGTGCCCGAGAGCATCGAGGCATACTACCAAGAGGCGGGCCGCGCTGGCCGCGATGGCGATCCGGCCAGCTGTTACTTGCTGTGGAACGGCAACGATTTTCGCATGCGCCGCTTTTTGATCGACCGCGGCGATGCTGCCGATGAGGCACTCGACGAAGAGCAGCGCGCGTGGGCGCTCCAGAACCGTTATCGCCTGCTCAGCCAGATGGAGGGCTACTGTAATACCACCGGCTGTCTGCGCGAATACATGCTGCGCTACTTTGGCGATGAGGCCGCGGCCGAGCATGCTGCTGCGGCTGGTGCGGGCGCCACCGCCACGGACGACGCCGAGGGCTGCGGCAACTGCAGCAACTGCCTCACACAGTTCGAGGTCGAGGACGTCACCGATATGGCTCGCGCCGCTGTGCGCTATGTGGCCACGCGTCCCATGCGCTTTGGCAAGTCGCTGATCGCCGATGTGCTCCACGGCGGCAACACCGAGCGCATTCGCCAGATGCATCTGGACGAGGACCGCGGCTACGGTGAGCTGCCGAGTGAATCGGTCGGGCGCATCAAGGACATCATCGGCCAGCTGTGCGGCCGCGGTTATTTGGCCACTTCGCAGGGGCAATACCCGGTCGTGGGGCTGGGCCCGCGTGCCACCGAGGTCGAGGATGAGGCGTTTGCCTTTACCGTTAAGCGTCGCGCGTCCAAGCGCAAGGCCTCGGCCCGCGCCCGCCGCGCCGTCGATCTGCTGCGCGAGGAGGCCGAGCTGGATCAGCGCCCGCGCGTGGGCGACGATGCCGAGCTGTTCGAGCGCCTGCGTGCCCTCCGCAAGGAGATTTCGACCGAGCTGGAGATGGCGCCGTACATGGTCTTTTCCGACAAGGCCCTGCGCGGCCTGTGCCGCCTGCGCCCGCAGACGCGCGACGAGCTGATCCAGGTCAACGGCATTGGCGAGAAAAAGGCCGACGCCTTTGGCGAGCAGTTTATGGCGGCAATTGAAGAGTTTGAGTCCGAGCATGCGCGGGATGGAGCGTAACGATGGTAGCCGATAGCAAGACCGACCGTACTGACGTGTCCGCCGTACCGCTGTACCAGCAGGTCATGGACGACCTAAAGGGCGAGATCGCGCGCGGTGTGTACCCTGCCGGCTCGCGCATTCCTTCCGAGATGGAGCTCGCGAAGTCCTATGGCGTGGGACGCGTCACCGTGCGTCGCGCCATCGAGGAGCTGTCGCGTGCGGGGTATCTCAACCGCCAGCAGGGGAGGGGCACCTTTGTGTGCGCTCCCAAGCTCAAGCGCAAGATTCGCCAGAAGGGTGACGTCCAGAGCTTTACTGAGGGTTGTGCTGCCAACGACATGGTGCCGGGTGCGCGTCTGGTGTCGCGCGCGGTGGTCGCGGCGACGCACGAGGATGCGGCGTTCTTTGGCGTGGAGCCCGGCTGCGAGCTTATCGTGGTCGAACGCGTGCGCACAGCCGACGGCATCCCTGTCATGCTCGAGAACAACGCCTTTGTGCTCGCCGACCATCCCTACCTGCAGACGCTTGCCGACAAGGACCTCACGGACAATTCCATCTTTGTGCTCGTTGCCGAGCATTCGGGTCGCGCGCCGCTCAAGTCCGACCCCTGCACCGTGGAGATTGCGCTTGCCGATGCTCAGACGGCCCCGCTGCTGGAGGTGCCGGTCGGTGAGCCGCTCTTCTATATGGAGGCCTACTTTACCGACGCCGGTGGGCGCCCTCTACTGCTCGGCCGCCAAAAGATCGTGGGCTCGCGCTACGTCTTCGACATCTAACGTCCACAGATAGAACAACATAGAACAACTTTGGTGAAATGACTTCACGGGCGTTGCCGTGCGTGTTATAAATAGGACAACATAGAACGACAGCAGGTACGAGCCGTCGTCGCTCAAAGCCGCCCAACAAGGAGGAACATCACCATGAACGCACATGATCTGGTTCAGGAAATCATCGAGCGCAAGGGCAAGATAGAGAACGTCTTTTGGATCGCTTGTGGTGGTTCGATGATCGACCTGATGCCGGCCAACGAGCTGCTCAAGCGCGAGGCCACCACGTTTACCTCGACGGTCTACACGGCACGCGAGTTTTGCCTGATGGCCCCCAAGAGCCTTGGTGAGAAGTCACTCGTTATTGCCTGCAGCCACAGCGGCAACACGCAGGAGGTCGTCGACGGCTGCGAGATGGCGCTGGCCGCCGGTGCCGAGGTCGTTGCCATGACCGACTGCGAGGGCTCCAAGATCGACAACGGCAAGTGGACTACCTGGGTCTATCCCTGGGGCGAGGGCGTGCCGCAGGCCGAGGTGCCGCAGGGCATCGGCGCTCTGATCGCCGCCGAGCTGCTTGACCAGCAGGAAGGCTACGAGGCACTCGCCGACATGTACGAGGGCCTCAAGCAGATGGATGCGCTGCTGCCCGCCGCTCGCGAGAAGGTCAACGCCGAGCTGGGCGCCCGCTTTGCCGAGCTCTGCCAGCAGCACAAGTTCTTCTATATCCTGGGCTCCGGCCCCAACTTTAGCCAGACCTACGCCATGGCCATCTGCTCGCTCATGGAGATGCAGTGGCAGCACTGCTGCTATATCCACTCCGGCGAGTATTTCCACGGCCCCTTCGAGGCCACCGAGCCCGGCGTGTTCTACTTTGTGCAGCTTGGCGCGGGCGAGTGCCGCCCCATGGAGGAGCGCGCCCTTGCGTTCCTCAACACGCACACCGATACGATTATGGTGCTCGACGCGCTTGAGTACGGCGTGGGCGACGTGCCCGCCAGCGTGCGTTCGTACCTAGAGCCGATCTTCTTCTACAACATGAGCTGCGAGCTGCGCGCCGCCCGCGGCAAGGTCTTCGACCACAGCCCCGAGGTTCGTCGCTACATGGGCATCGAGCAGTACTAAGTAACGGGAAAAGCATTCGCCTTCGATTCGCAAGCGTGTCGTTTGAGTCAAAAAGCGGGCCGTGCCGGAGATTTCCGGCGCGGCCCGCTTGGTATCGCGCTTAGATTCGCAAGGTTGCGGCAGCCAGCGGCTTACTTGGCGTCGTAGGCCTCGGCGTCCCACCAGTCGAGCTGGGCGATGTTGTCGCGGATGTGCTGGCAGCTCTTGTGGAAGCCCTCGAGCTCGTGCTCGGACAGGTCGAGCGTGTAGACCTCCTCGACGCCCTCGGCACCGATCACGCACGGCAGGGAGGTAAAGATGCCCTCCTCGCCATACTGGCCGGTCATGAGCGTGGAGGCCGAAAGCACGGCGTGCTCGTTGTGCAGCACGGCAGCGCAGACGCGCGCGGCGGAGTTGGCGACGGCGTACTCGGTGCACTGCTTGCCCTGGTAGGTTACGTAGCCGCCCTTGCGTGCAAGCTCCTCGACCTCCATGTGGTCAAAGGCGTACTTGTCGGGGTTCTCGGCCTGAAGCTCGTTGAGGCTCTTGCCGGCGATGGTCGCGGCCTTAAAGGCAGCCAGCTGGCTAAAGCCGTGCTCGCCGATCATGTAGGCGTCGATGGACTTGGGGCTTACGCCGACCTTCTTGGAGATTTCGGTGCGCAGGCGGGCGGAATCCAGGCCGCAGCCCGAGCCGATGATCTTCTTGGGATCGTAGCCGGTCAGGTGCCACAGCTCGGTGCACACGACGTCGCAGGGGTTGGAGATGCTTACGAAGATGCCGTCGAAACCGGCGTCGACGATGCGCTTGGCAAAGGTGCGGGCGGCGTCGGTGGTAAAGAACAGCTCGCCGTCGCGGTTGCCGGCGGCCAGCGTGACCTTGCCGGCGGCGTTGACGATGACGTCGCAGCAGGTCAGCTCCTCGTAGTGGTCGTAGCAGTTGACGATCTTGGTGTTATACGGGACAAACGAAAGGGAGTCGCGCAGGTCCTGGACCTCGGACGTCACCTTGGCCTCGTTGATATCGCACAGGTACAGCTCGTCGGCAATGCCCTGCATAAGCAGGCTGTTGGCGACATGTGCTCCTACGTGGCCCTGGCCGACCACACCGATCTTACGCGTCTGGTACATATATGTATCCTTTCGGCCGAGTTTTTCGCGTCGAACCATTGTAGCGTCCAGCTGCCACTTTGCTAGACTAAAGCGCCGTAGATTTTTGGCACATGCCTTAATCTCTACTTTTGGAGTGATTTGGGCCGCTGACGGCATCGCTGGGCGATGTGCTCGCGCGGATAGGGCTGCTCGTTGTACCATAGCTGCAACTGACTCGTAAGGAGCATCCATGCCCATTCGCATTCCCGACGCCCTCCCTGCCGCCGCGCAGCTCGAGAGCGAGAACATCTTTGTCATGACCGAGTACCGCGCGCTGCACCAAGACATCCGCCCGCTGCGCGTGCTCATCCTCAACCTCATGCCCACCAAGATCGCCACCGAGACGCAAATCATGCGCAAGCTCTCCAACACGCCGCTGCAGGTGGAGGTGGACCTGCTGCGCACCAAGACGCACGAGGCCACGCATGTGAGCGCCGGCCACCTGGAGACGTTTTACCGCACGTTCGACGACATCCGCGACATCCACTACGACGGCCTGATCATCACGGGCGCGCCGGTGGAGCAGATGCCGTTCGAGGAGGTCGACTACTGGCCCGAACTCTGCCAGATCATGGACTGGTCTACCACGCACGTGCACTCCACGCTGCACATTTGTTGGGGCGCGCAGGCGGGCCTGTATCACCACTACGGTATTCAGAAGCACGACCTGCCGGCAAAGGCGAGTGGCGTGTTCGAGCATTATCTGGTGAAGCCGCAAAGCCCGCTGGTCCGCGGCTTTGACGACCGTTTCTATGCCGTGCATTCGCGCAACACCGATGTGCGCCGCGAGGACGTGGAGGCCGAGCCGCAGCTTGAGGTCGTGGCCGTGTCCGACGAGGTGGGCCTGTACATCGTCAAGTCGACCGACAGCCGTCGCTTCTTTGTATTTGGCCATCCCGAGTACGATACCGACACGCTGCGTCTGGAGTACGAGCGCGACGTGAAGCGCGGGCTCAACCCCCAGGTACCGGCGCATTACTTCCCAGGTGACGACCCCACTGCCGAGCCGCGCAACGTCTGGCGCAGCCAGGCTCAGTTGCTCTACACCAACTGGCTCAACTACTACGTCTACCAGACCACGCCCTACGACCTAGCTCGCGCCGGCGAGGAGCACTAGGCTACGGCTGCTGCTGTGCCGGCGGCGTGACGAGCGTGGATATCCGGACGGACGAGCGTGGATTTTCGGACATTTACAAATCGAGCGTGGATAATCTCCCACTTTTGGCTTGAAACTAGGCTCAAAACGGGAGATTATCCACGCTCATTTTTTAGGCATGTAGATGCCGATGGCTCGGCTAAGCGACGGTGCGTGCAGAGGCAAAGTCGCATTTGGCGTAGTCTTGAATCTCGACGGGTTTTTCTTTCTGATAATCCGATGGACCAAGGCCTCAAAATGTGGAGACAGGGACCTCTCGACAACCGCCCTACCTGCAGATATAAGACATCAGCCTAAAACGTCCAAAACCGTCAAGCATTTGGTCAGCGCCTGGACGGTATTTGGTCAGACTTCGCATGAAACCGTCTGGTACGTTTGCGCCGTTCCAAGATTTGGGAGGCGACATGGGAAACATGACGGCGAATCAAAGGCTTGCAAGTCACATTAAAGCATGCGAACAGCAGATGAGCTGCGTGTACGCGCGCACGGCGGCGGAGGCAAAGCAGATTCAGCGGCGGGCGGAGGCGGGAAGTCTCGAAGCGGTCATGCCGGGGCTGTATGCGCGTCCGGAATACTGGTCCGAGCTCAAGTTTCGGCAGCGTTATCTGCATCGGGTGCGGGCGCTTGCGCAAAAGCACCCCGACTGGACATTTTGCTCCTATACGGCGGCTGTTATCTATGGCCTTTCGGTTTCGCATGCCAATTTGACGCACATCCATATCGCCGCGATGCCGCCCCAATCGACGACGCCGGGCTCTCAGGTCATTCGTCATCGCTATGCTCGTCAAACACGGGCCACCCAGATGGATATCGCCGTAACCGATATCGATCAAACGATTACGGATTGCTTGGTCGATGCATCGTTTGTCGAGGGACTGATCATCGCGGATTCGGCGCTCCATGAGCAACTTTTGTCGAAGGAGCATCTCGTTGAGACTGTCGACAAGCTTGGCCTGAATCGTCGCGGTGTTGTGACGGCGCGCAGGGTTGCACGATGTGCCGATGGGCTGTCGGAAAGCGGCGGCGAGTCCAAGGCGCGTGCCCTGATGATCGAGCGCGGCTGGCAGACGCCGGAGTTGCAAGTTGAGCTGTTCGACCCGGTTGAGCCGGGACGACCGTATCGCGTCGACTACTTGTGGCGCGTGGGCGACCGGCTGATTATCGGGGAGTTCGACGGATTTGTTAAAAGCGAGAAGGCAGCGGAGGAGGGCAAGCTCGCGAAGACGCAGTTCGATGAGCGCCAGCGCGAGTCGAGGCTTTCGCTGCTTGATAACTGCAAGATCGTGCGCTTGTGCTGGGATGATCTAAGGGATCCGACAAAGTTCGATCGCAAGCTCAAGGTCGCCGGCGTGCCGCGTGCGTGCTGAGGCAGTTGCAGAGCGTTTGGCTGCACAAGCGTGGAAAATCGGACGGACGAGCGTGGATTTTCGGACGCTTGTTGAATGAGCGTGGATAATCTCCCGTTTTTAGCTCGTAAGGGGGCTCAAAGTGGGAGATTTTCCACGCTCAACTTGCGGGTGCGATGCAGCGGCGATTAGGCGCTGACGATGTGGGGTAGCGGCAGGTCGTGCGCATCGGTGGGAACGTGGTCGACACGCTGCTCGTCAAAGGCGATGCCGATGATTTGGCATGCGGGCGAGAGCGCGGGCAGGTAGCGGTCATAGCAGCCGCCGCCGTAGCCCAGGCGTGCGCCGGTGCGGTCGAAGGCTACGAGTGGCACGATAATCATGTCGAGAGCCACGGCAGGCACGGTGGGGAAGCGGCTGCCGTCGATGTCCGTGGCTGCGAAGGCCCGCGTAGGGTGGGCGATAAACGGGGCCTCGGACGTATTGCCGGCAGAGGCTGCCCGCATGCACATGCGCTGGCCATAAGCCATGGCGTCTGTTGCCGAGAGCATGCATGGATAGGCTACACGCCAGCCGCGCGCGGCGGCCGCAGCGGCAAACGCGGCTGGGTCGACCTCGGAACCCATCGCGGCATAGACGGCAACGGTGCGTTGGCTCGCAGTGCCGCTGGACTCCATCAGCTCAACAAGCCGCGCGCATACAACAGCAGACTTCGCCGCCTGAACATCCAAATCAAGAGCATCGCGCCGGGCAATCACCGCCCGCCGCAACTCGGCCTTATCCATCCCAGCCTCATCTCCCAAACCTACCAAAAAGGGACAGGTTTATTTTGGCAGGTTTTATCTGGGCAAACGCGATATGGGCAGTAAAGCCACCGCAAATATGCCTGTGAACTGCGCCCTTTGTGGTTGTTTGGGCCTATGCGTTAATGCTATAACGCCGCAGCGATTGCTTCAGTCACAAACTTATTGAGTGACTCACCCTTCTTTGCCGCTGCCAGCGCTGCTTGCTTGTGGAGCTCAGAGCCCGTTCTTACGTTGAACGAGCCCTTAAAAGCCCGCTCGGGTTCCTTGCCCTTCTCGGCGCAAAACTCAAGGTAATCGTCGACGGCGTCGTGGAAGCATTGCTCCACTTCTTCAGCCGTGGAGCCTTCAAATACGATTGCGTCTCTAATGCCGGTGACCATACCTGTTAGCACATGCTGCTCGGCATCGAACTCGACTGGGGCGAAATAGCCCTTGTATGCCAAAACGTTACTCATGACTACCTCCGACATCTTGCAGAAATCGAACGATGTTTCGAATGGTCCCCGCTGTCAATTCGTCAGATGGATGTGGCGCGTGCATTACGAACATCCTGCCATCTGATGGCCTGTAGAAGCGAACGCGCGATCCGGATGTCTTGCCTTTGTTGTCCATTTCAAAGCCATATGAAGCCATGACTTTTAGAAAATCGGTATACCGATACGTCGAAGGGCAGCTAAGCAGTTGGGCGATGAGTTTATCGGTCCGCGTCATCCCACCTCACATTCTGCAACTATATCCTAGTTGCAATTTAAGTCCGATGCAAGCACCCCTACTATAGAACATGTGAACGTATAGAATAAGTGTTCGAACCAACACAAAGGCGCCTGCCCCTTCGTGGTGGTTTTTGCTGAAGGGCGGGTGTCTGCGGCGGTTTGTCTCGATCTGTAACAGTAACTCGGCAAAAATGGGCCTAGCTGTTACAGATTGAGACAAAGAGCCGGCGCCATTCGGAAACGTCTCGATCTGTAACATCTGGAGCCGATATTGCCGCCTAGATGTTACAGATCGAGACAAAACTGGTGGGACGGGCTGAGCTGGCCCGCCCAAGCGGCGGAAAAAGAAAAGGTAGATTTTAGGCATGTCCCAAAAATCTACCTTTGTGCGTTAGCTAAGCAGGTCGATGACGTTAAAGCCGGCGTTGCTCTTGGCGATGACGTCGCGGCCGCCAAAGACGCAGGTGGGCGACACGGCTGCGATGCGCGTCACATCGGCGCCGAACGAGCGCAGCTCAGCGGGTGTGGCCGCGAGCATCTGGGCGCGACGTTCCTCGCGTGCGTGCGGATCGAGCCCAGCCAGGTAGGTCGTATTGCGGCGCTTGGTGAGCGCGTACGGCTTCACGGGCGCGTCCATGCCGCTCACGCAGCTCACGATAAAGCCCTCGAAGGCGGCCTCGTCGGGCTCAAAGCTGCCGAGCCATTCGCCTGCGCGCGCCACACGCTCAATCGAGGGGTCGATTGCTGGGTCGCGGTAGGTGTAGAACGCCGTCTGACGCTCGCCGGCCGCGCGGAATCCGCAGCCGTACGCACCGCCCTTCACGCGGATCTCGTTCCACAGGTAGTCGTAGGAGAGTGCGTTGGCGGCGACCGCCCAGGTACCCGTCACGTCAATGCCCAGGCGACGCGGATCGCACGCACGCGCGGCAAAGCAGATGTCGCTGGGGATCACGAAAGCTTCGTGGCGGTCGCACGGCGCCGGCACCGCGAGCGCGTCGCGGCCGGCACCATCGCCCGCACCCAGCCCCAGGTCGCCCGCGGCATCCCAGTACGCGTCAAAGTCCCCGTCGCTGCCGGTAAAGCTCGCCATGCAGCCATCGGCCACAAAGATGCGCTCCGCCAGCTCGGCAAGCTTGGTACGCAGTCCGTCCACGCGCTCGTCAAAGTGCTCGAGCAGATCGCGCAGGAACAGGTAGAAATCCACGCCCGAAAGCTGTTCGCGCACCACGGCCGAAGGCGAGCTGTAGCTCATCGCGCGACCGAGCGCCGCCGAGTGACCGTTGTTGATAAAGCCCTGCTCAAGCCCAATGCGAATCTGCGTGAGCACGTCGCGCACGCGGTCGGCGTCGGCATCTGCCAAAAGCGTGCTCGACCATACCTCGCGCGGCAGACTCGCCAGCGCATCGATCTTCTCGGACAGGGCGCCGGCGCTCACCAGCAGGTAGGGGCGCACGCCGTCCACTTCGGGCTGCGTCATGACTTCGGTCGTAAAGCTCAAAAAGCCGAGCTTGCCAGCGAGCAAGTTGTCGAGTTCCTCGGCCGAGTGCTCGCGCGTGGGCAGCTGCTTAAGCAGGCGGCAGAGCAGTGTCACATAGGGCAGGTCCTCAAACGCGACGCAGCTCAGGTCGAAATACTGCATGGCGTAGGCCAAACGGTTGGTGGGGATGCCGTGGCGCAGGCAGGGGATGGGCGTGGTCGTGTCTACGACCAGCGGCGGCTCGGGGCGCGCCTCGCCAATGTCGGACACGCGCAGGCGCGGCAGCGTGGCCTTGGCCTCGGGCGTGTCTTCTGCCTCCTGCGCGGCACGCAGCGCGGCCGTGCGCTCGACCACGTCGGCCAGCTCGGCATCGGTCATGGCATCGCGCTTGGCTGCCAGCTCGGCGGCTTCGGCACCCTCCGAACCCTCGGCGGCGTCCACCGGCACCAGCTCGACCAGTGCCATGTGATCGTTCTGCAGCACTAGCTCGCGCAGCAGGTCCTCAAAGTAGCTGCCGTCCAGCTCGCCACGAAGCTCCTCGTACACCGGGCCGTACTTGAGCGCCAGCGTCGCGGCGTCGTCATCGTAGAGCCACGTGCTCAGCGCGTCGCACGCAATGGCCACGCCGTCGGCGATACCGTAGTCGCGCTGGCGCAGGTCGTATTCGTTGCTGCTGATGATGGCTTCCAGGCGCTCGCGCGGAACGCCGTGCTCGCATAGGTCGCGGCAGGCGTCCTGGAACACGCGGCGCAACTCGTGCGCCACGCCGGGCTGCGCGTTTTGCAGCATGATGAGCTCGTAGGGCTGCAGACTCTCGGCCGCGGTGTAGCTCACCACGTTGCCGCCCAGGCCAGCGGCCAGAATGGCCTTCTTAACCGGCGCTTCGTTGGAGCCCAGCAGTGCCTCAAACAGGATATCCGCCGCGATCGTGCGCTTGCGATCGAGCGCACTGCCCAGCACCAGGCCCAGGCCCACCAGGGCGTTCTCGGGCGTGGTGGCCATCTCGATGCGCTTGTACTCGCAGGTCACGGGTGCCTGCACGCCCAGTGGATTGGGTGCCAGCGCGGACGGGTCCTCGCCGGCGGCAACGGCGGCGTCCATGCGGCGGCTCGCAGCGCTCGGCTGCGACAGATAGCGCTCGTCCAAAAACGCCAGCGCGCGGTCCACATCCAGGTCGCCGTAGAGCGTTATATAAGAGTTGGAAGGATTGTAGTGGCGCGCGTGCGTGTCCAGGAACTGCTCGTAGGTGAGAGCGGGAATCGCGCGCGGGTCGCCACCGCTCTCGTGCGCATAGGCGGTGTCGGGATAGAGCGCGGAGTTGACGGCATCGTCCAGCACGCTCATGGGGTCGGACAGCGCACCCTTCATCTCGTTGAACACCACGCCGTTATAGCGCAGCGTGCCCTCGCGCAGGCTCGCGGAGCTGTCGCCGTCCCCGCCCTCGGCGCCCTCCGGCAGGTCCAGCTCGTAATGCCAGCCCTCCTGCTCAAAAATGGTGGGTTTGGTATAGATGGCCGGGTTGAACACCGCGTCCAGGTACACGTCCATCAGGTTGTACAGGTCCTGCTCGTTGGTGGTGGCAACGGGGTAGATGGTCTTGTCGGGGTAGGTCATGGCGTTGAGGAACGTCTGCATGGAGCTCTTGATCAGGTCCACGAACGGCTCCTTGACGGGAAACTTGGCCGATCCGCACAGCACCGAGTGCTCAAGAATATGAAACACGCCGGTGGAATCGGCTGGCGGCGTCTTAAAGCCAATGGCAAAGGCCTTGTTTTCGTCGTCGCACGCCAGGTACAGCAGGCGAGCGCCCGAGGCAGTGTGGCGCAGCACGTAGGCGTCCGAGTCGAGCTCGGGCACGGTCTCGCAGCGCTCGACGGCAAAGCCGTGGCAGGTAGTGCCGGGCACCAGCAGTGCAGCGGCTGCGGCGCGCGGGTCGGTTGAGGTAGTGGGCATATGCAGTCTCCTTTGACGCCCCAGCGGGGGCGAATCGAGTCGAATCCACGAGAGTATACCCATATGGAGCCCTCGACCAATCTGCCGGATGAGCGTGGATTTTCGGACACACGAGAGTGGATATTCGGACGCAAATTGAACGAGAGAGGATTTTCGGACGGAAACAGCCCCAAAACGCCAAAAACCGTCCGGAAATCCACTCTCGATTCCTGACCGTCCATCACTCATGCATTTCTCATCTCTCATATGAGAGATAATAGAAAGATGAGAGATAAATATGAGAGATAACTGAGCAGCAAAGAGACAAGCAATCATGGTATTGTCTTAATACCGATTGTTCTACCAGCAAAAACATGTTTAAATGAAACAGATGGCAGACATCTTATCTTCTATCTCTCACTCATCTCTTATATGAGAGATAGCAGTAAGATGAGAGATAATTACGAGAGATAACTGAGAGACGAAGGAAATCTATTCGTGGCATTCTCCGCCGGACCGAGTGAAAGGACGTGCAGATGAACGAAAACGAGCTGACCGGTCTGCTCGAGTCTTTAAGGCGCATGGGCTCGGACGATCTTAGCGTCGAGGTTAAGGAGAGCGCCACGATGCTTTCCCGCGACGTATGGGAAACGGTTAGCGCATTCGCGAATACCGCCGGGGGAATCATTGTGCTCGGAGTGAGCGAGCGCGCGGGTTTTGTCCCGGTTGAGAACTTCGAGACCGAGAAGGTGCTCAACCAATTCGTAGCGGGCATGGGTGATGCCGGCGGTCGAGGAAAACTGGCCAATCCGCCCAAATACGCGATCGAGCGAGTGGAGCTCCAGGGCACCATTGTCCTCGTCATCACGATTGAGGAACTCGATCCGTCGAGCAAGCCCTGCTATGTAATAGAGCGCGGCGCTCAGGGTGGCAGCTACAAGCGCATCGACGACAAAGACGTGCCGCTTTCATCGACCGAGGTACTCGCGCTGGCGTCATATGGGCGAACGACTCCGAGCGACCGTGATGCAGTGCCGGGTGCAGGTGCGGACGATCTCGACGAGACGTTGGTCGACCGCACAATAGATCGGGCTTTTTCGTTGACGCCCCGGGCAATGCGCGGCGCGTCGGATAAGCAAACGAAGTTGGAGCGCCTAAACATCTTTGATTCTCAATGCAATATCACCAAAGCCGGACTCTTGGCCGTGGGCACTTACCCTCAGCAGTTCTATCCCAAGCTCTATATTGATGTGGCTGCTCATGCGGGGACCCGGAAAGGCACGGCGGGATCGCTGAGGTTCATGGACCGCACAATCTGTGAGGGAACGTTGGGCGAGATGATCTCGGATGCCGTCGCGGCCGTCGCCAAGAATTTGCGGCGAACCTCGACCGTCCAAGGCGTCTCGCGTGTCGACTCGCTGGAGATTCCCGAGGAGGTTCTGCGCGAGGCAATCGCCAACGCCGTAATCCATCGAGAATACGGGGATCGGTTCTGTGGACAATCGATTACCGTCGACGTCTTTGACGATCGTGTCGAGGTGACGAATCCTGGCGGCCTTTACGGGGGAAAAACTCGCGAGAACTTGTTTGACGGCAGCTCCCGATGCCGTAACGCGACGCTCGTGAAACTCATGTCGATTGTCCCTCTGCCGGATGGCGCAGGTTCGCCGGCCGAGGGCAATGGCTCGGGCATCCCGATGATGATCGATGCCATGCGCGCACATGGTCTGGCCGAGCCCCTGTTCTGCCCGGGGTTCGATCGGTTCAAGGTCGTACTTTACCGTTCAAAGATCGAGCCGGTCGATCATGGCGGGGGCTTAATTGTGACGGCACTCAAACACTACGGCGAGCTGGGGACGCGTGAGCTGGCAGAACGCACGGGGCTTACAATTTCCCAGGTTAGGTCGCGCGTCAACGCGTTCATTGCTCAAGGCGAGCTTGAGCCCACGGCGCCGTCGACAAGCCGCAACCGCAAATATCGACTGTCAGAGCGCGTGGAATAAATGCGCCAGCGGACGAGGCGACTCAATAATCGACCCTCGATTGGCGCCCACTAAGGTAAAGCGGTTGTTGCCCAGTCGACGGTGATGCTAAAGACTCGGCTTGCGCCGGCATGGCCCCGAACCCGTCTATCAAGAACAGCCTAAGAACCAGCTTGATGACATTTCCCGGTTTGACTTCGGCCGTGCCAAAGACGTGGCGCTCGGCGAGCTCGCTGCAGTATGCATAGATGTCGCGGATAAGGTCCGCGCCCGAAAGCGTAAACATGTAGCCTGCGTCCGAAAGTGCATTGGGCGCGGCGGGCAACTTGGCCATGTGGCAGAACGTTTGCAGGTCGGGCGCCATAACGTTCTGGTAGTCGAGGTGGCCGCTGGTATCCTGTGCGGCAAGCTCCAATTGGCGCACGAAATCCAGCGCCGCCGCTAACACAAAGCTCGGCGTAGGCGCATTGACGTCCTCCGTGCTCGCCACAAGCCTGCCCGCCGCCTGCGTGACAAGCCAAGCGACCTCGCGCTGGCAACGCACGGCCTTGCGTGTAACCGGCTTGATGGACGAAGAAGAAACGCTCCCCTTAGGCGGATTCGAAGCAGCCATAAGACCCTCCCATGAACAATCCGGCCCAACAGGCCCGGATGAAACACGTGCTACATCAGTATACAGGGAAGTGGGGTAGCGGGGTACAAGCGCGCCAGCGGCAAACCGAGAGCATCAACGATGTGCCGATCGCGGAATGAGATCTCGTAATAATTGACTTCCGGCCATATTATTGAGGGGCATGACTCGCGTTCGTATGGTTGTAGGTGCTGGCGATGAACGACATTGACCTTGCTGTTCCGTTGATGGATGGACCAAGCTATGACCGCGCCTGCAGTCTCGTGCCTTCCGAATACGTTGAGGCATGGGAGTGGTTTCTGGGTGAGGAACAGCGCGGCGGCGTTTGGACCAGCCTTCCGCACCACACCAAGGAAGATAGCCCTCAGTATCAGTATCGTTTGAGAATTGGCTCGGACTTCTTTCCCGTAACGCGGGATTCAGGGATCTTCTGGCCGGGCCAGGATCGGGTGAAGCAAGATCCCAATAAGATCTTTGCGCTTTCGGTCCATAACTCTAAAAAGAGCTTCTACACCGATGTGCCTCCGCTCTATTTGGACGATGGCACGTGGGTCATTAAGTATTCGGTTCAAGCGCCAGGCGCCGTTGGTTCTCGAGACCAAGACTATAACCGTAAAATGCTCAACTGCATGGAATGTGGCGTTCCGGTCGGAGTCATATTTGCAACCGAGGTGGGCTACAAGGTGCTCGGCCTTGCGTTTGTTGAGCGGTTCGAGCCCGAAAACGGATGGTTTGTTCTGCACGGTCCTGTTCATAAAGGCGGACCGGACCCTCGTTTTGCACCCGACATGAGCTATCTGAAGCACATGCCCGTCGATATTGAGTTTGCCGGACAGGGTGCGACCGACGACGAAAAGGTCCGCTATGCGTTAAGGCGCGAGCGATTGGGGCAGCAATGGTTCCGCAAGCAGCTCGTTGCCGCCTATGACGGCCGTTGCGCGGTGTCGGACTGCGGCGTCAGCGAAGCTCTGGAGGCTGCACATATCGAGAATTACTCGGGACCCAAATCGCAGGTTGCCAGCAATGGCATTCTGCTTCGGCGCGATCTTCATTCCCTATTCGATGCTCACCTGATTTCGTTTGAGCCTGTTTGCGGCGAATATCGGCTGTGCGGATCGTACCTGCTGGATAAGACCGACTACGCTTCCTTTGCGGGTGCGACGCTAAGGCAGCCGAATGAGCGTCAGTGGCGACCCGATACGGTGTTTCTTGAGGCCCATCGCATTGAGTTCGATCGCTCGGAAAAGAAGCGTGAAAAGGCGGGGCTTCTGCCGTATTAGCGTATTTGGCTTTGGCATTCTTTGACGATCGTGTTGTTTGATCGGATCGCGTGGCGATACAATCTCGCGCCCGCCCGCCGGTGCATGCTCTTCCTGTTTTGCATAGCGAGAGGGGAGCGTGTATGAGCTGGCGAGGCGATATTGCGATGGGGAAGTACGGAAAACTGCCGTGTGCCCTTATAGACAACAATATGTTTCCGAGCGTAGAGGTTGATTGCGGGTCGTTTGTCGTCACCTGCCCTTGCTGCGGCTCGCAAATACCGTGTCTCGACATTCGGTTCATCGATGCGCGCGACAGACTCAGCGACGAAGTGAGAAAACAGGCAGGCGTTCATATGCCGGTGTATCCGGAGAAATGCCCTGTTTGTGGCCTCGATATCGTGTATGACGCCGGCGACGAGGGATAGGTGATGCGGAGGAGTTGGCTGTGAGTGTCTTTTGCCTCTACAAATAAATCCCCTCACCGAGTTGCTTGTGGAACTCGGCGTGATGGTCGCGTGCCCAGGTAAAGAGCGCCTGGTCAAAGTCGGTACGCGTGGCCGGGACGCCAAAGACGCCGGCAACTTCGACGCGTATAAACTCCAGTGCCGGCAGCTTGTTGATGGCAGTGAGGGCAAACGGGGACGAGGGCTCCTCGAACAGATAGCGGCTGCCTTGCAGCGCGTCGCAACTGGTGCACGTGTTGCCGAGCGACGGGGCTTTGGAGGCTCGCGCGCCTACGGGCTTGTAGCCGCAGCGCTTATGAAGGTAGTCGCGGATCTCGCCCGGCACGCAGCCAAGAGCGGGCACGATGGCGAGTGCGTTGGCGTTGGCCGTGTCGATGGCAATGTGCCCGGATTCGTTGGGCGCGTGCGCGATGGCGACGCTCTCGTCGTTATCGGTTCGATAGGGAATGCCGAAGGCCGCGACCGAGGTCTCTTTGTGACACTTCCAGCACTCGCGCTTGCCCAGTACTAGATATATATACGGCGCTGAGGGGTCGGATCGGTCAACACCGGGCAGCCACTCGGCAAAGGGCTCGGGGTTGACGCCGCTGGGTACATACCAGACCTTCTTGGTCCGGTCCCATTTGGCGCCCAGCGCCTTGGCTTCTTCTTTGTGCGAAAAGGGGACATCGAGCTCGGTGCGCATGGCGGCTCCTTGGTGCTGCAGGTGCAAGTGGCCCAAGGATACCGCAGGGCGCAGACATCGCGGCGTTTTGCTGAGAAGTTGCGGTGCGGACTGATTGGTTATGCCGATGGATAGATCGGCAAGTAGATGGTCGGCTTTTGGCTAGTTGGGCGGTTGGAACTGCCGGCGGATTTGGCGACATAAAACAAAACAGCCCAGAGGACATAGCCTCTGAGCTGCGAACATTTGGTGGGCGTTAGAAGATTTGAACTTCTGACCTCTTCCGTGTCAGGGAAGCGCTCTCCCCCTGAGCTAAACGCCCGATCAAGGGTGCGCAAGCGCGCAAGGGATAATATAACGGAGCCTGAACTCGGTGGCAAGAACATTTTTAAAAATCGCTTACATTGTGGAATTCGGGGGCTTTGCCATATCCATTTCAAAAGAGCCTGCTGCCGCGATTTGGCTGTCGCATAATGCAAGGCCATTGCGGTATCGAGCTATGGAAAGACGCCTGCGGAATTGTCCTACCGATAAGCGGACAAGCCTCCAGCTGGTGACTTCGCCGTGGTAAGGTAAGCCGAATTGTTTCCAGGCTGTTTCGGGGGAGTGGAATGAGCAAAGAGTGTGTCGAGCAGGTCGAAGGCGCAGGGGCTTCGGTGCCGATGACCGATATGTCGAACATTGATGTGCCCGAGGGCACCGACGAGCTCAGCCGTAGCACCCGCCGCGCCTGGCGCGACCGCCTTAACGATGCGTCGTCGCGCAAGATGATCACGGGCGTCTTGGCTACGTTGGTGGGCGGTTCGTTTTGGGGCTTCTCGGGCACCAGCGCGAGCTTTCTGTTCGATACCTACCACGTCGACACCTTGTGGCTTATGAGCGTGCGTCAGATTCTCGCCGGTCTACTCTTTATGGCCGTGGTTGTTACGCGCGACCGCGAGCGCCTGATTAAGCTCTGGACCACACCCGCCGATCGCAAGCAGCTGCTGCTCTTTACCGCCTTTGGCTTGCTGTTCAACCAGTTTTGCTATCTTTCGGCCGTGCGCCTGACGAACGCCGGAACCGCGACGGTGCTCCAGTGCCTGCAGCTCGTTATCATCATGGGCTACGCCTGCGTGACCGATCGCCGCATGCCGCGTACTCGCGAAGTCATCGGCATTGGCCTGGCTCTGGGTGGAACCTTTTTAATTGCCACCGGCGGCGACCCTACCAGCCTGAATATCTCGCCGCTTGGCCTGGCAGCAGGTCTTATGTGTGCGGTCAGCGCCGCGTGTATGGCGGTGATTCCCGCCAAGATCCTGCCCGAATACGGTAGCCCCATCGTCACGGGCTCGGCAATGCTCACGGCGGGCGTGGCCTCATGTGTCTTCGTGCAGCCCTGGGCGCATATGCCGGCGCTCGACGCTGCCGGCGTCGAGGCGCTCGCGGTGTTCGTGGTTATCGGCTCGTTTTTTGCTTACATGCTCTATATGCAGGGCGTTAAGGACATCGGCTCGGTACGTGCGAGCCTCATCGGAACTGTGGAGCCGGTTTCGGCGACCATCACCAGCGCCGTTATGCTGGGTACGGTGTTTTTGCCGACCGACCTTATCGGCTTTGCCATGATCATCGTGATGATGTTCCTCACGGTGTAGCTGGCGCCGCCGCCAAGACAGAAAAGGTGTTGTGCCGCATTTTCGCCAATTGACGTCCGTGTCTGGAGTTTAGCTGTCGATGCTCAAAATGCCATAAACTAGTAACGTTATGGACTTTTTCATTGCGACTCAATTGCGAGGATTTCTTTATGGCTGGTAATCACTTTAAGGGCAGCGATAGCGGCCGTCCTGCAGTTCCGCCGCGTCCGAACGGGGCTGGTAAGGCCGGCACGCCGGGCGGCGCTGGACAGGGCGGTTCCGGTAAGCGCGTGTCCCCGGGCGAGACGGCGATGTTCACCGCTCTGTACGAGCAGTCTCAAAAGGCAAAAAAGACCGGCCGTGCAAGAGGGAATGTCTTTGCGGGCGGTGCAACCTCCGCGTCGCAGCCGAGCGGGGCTCCTTCGGTACCTGCGAACAACGCAGGTGCTGCCAACGCCGCGAATGCCGCCGGCAACGTTAATGCCGGCAAGGCCGCCAACAATACTCCTTCTGCCGGTGGCGCGGGGCTTACGGGTAACCTTGGCACGATTTACACCGGCGCCTCCGAGACTGGCACGTTCGCCCGTCTGGATGATAGCGGTGCCGAGTTTGCGGGCTCGGGTTCCAAGGAAGATTATTACGATTTTGGCTTGAACTACGGTAGCGACGCTTCGTCGAGTTCGACCTCTGACGGTCTGGTCCGTCATCGCCATCGCAAGGGCGAGCGCAAAAAGCGTCACACTGGCGCCATTATTGCCGCTGTGGTCGTGGTGCTTCTCGTTGCGCTTGGCGCAAGCGGCTTTATGCTGCTTAACTCGGCAAAGACCGTAAAGAGCGAAGCGAAGGAGGCTGTCGAGATTGTCGGTGGCCTTAAGGACAAGGTCACGTCGGGCGATTTTTCGACGCTGCCTGACGACGCGAAAAAGATCGATGAGCTCTGCGACAGCATGAAGGCGGAGACTTCGAGCCCGCTGTGGACGGCGGCTTCGTTTATCCCGGTGTATGGCAGTGACATCAACGCAGCCCGCACCATGATTGATGCCCTGTCCGATGTCTCGAGCAACGCGCTGGTTCCCATGGCCGATAACCTTTCGCAGGCCACGCCCGGCAAGCTGTTCCAGGACGGTATGATTAATGTATCCGCGCTGCAGGCGGTCGCCGATTCGCTTTCCAGCAGCTCGAAGGTGTTCAAGAGCGCCAACGAGAAGATCCAGGGCATTGGCGATACTCATATTTCCCAGGTGACTGAGCTGGTCGATAAGGCCAAGGACGGCTTTGCCACCCTCAACGGCGCGGTTGACGCGGCGGAGAAGGTCGCCCCCGTCCTTCCCCAGATGCTCGGCGCCAACGGCCAGACGCGCAACTACCTTGTGTACGCCATGAACAACGTCGAGATCCGTGCCTGCGGCGGCTTTGGCGGTTCGCAGGGCCTGATTTCGGTCACCGACGGTCAGATGTCGATTGGCGAGTTTGTTCCATGTATTGCGCGCAGCAAAGACGAGGCGGTTGAGAGCGTCGACGAAGAAGATGAGACGCTGTTTGGTGACCACAGCAACCTATACATCTCGGGCAACACCTATTCGCCCGACTGGCCCCGTAATTCGCAGCGTGTCGCCGCGCTGTGGAAGTCTGAATATGGTCAGGACGTCGATGGCGTCATTGGTATCGATCCGGTATTCCTGCAGTATCTGTTGGGCCTCGTGGGTAATGTTTCACTGCCCGACGGTACAGTCGTTGACGGCACTAACGCGGCGAAGGTGCTTATGCATGATGTGTATTGGAATTATCCGGTCGAGGAATCGGACGGCATTTTTGCTGCCGTGGCCAGCGCCGCTTTCGATAAGATTCTCGGCGGCATCGGCGATGTCGATGTTGTGAAGCTCGTCGACGCTGTCGAGCGCGGTGCCGACGAGGGCCGTCTAATCGCTTGGATGAAAAACGATGACGAGGAGAACGCCATCAAGGAGATGGGCATTGATGCGTCGTTGCCCGATCCGGATGATCCGAGCGCCGATCCCGTTGCTGGCGTCTACTTTAACAACCTGAGCTTCTCCAAACTTGATTGGTATCTAAACGCCGATACGCAGATTGGTCAGGGCGTGAAGAACGGCGACGGCGCTTGCTCCTATCGAATTACCGTTACCTTGACGAACGTCATGACGCAGGAGGAGGCACGTAAACTGCCCGACTACGTAGCGGCCAGTGCGCCTGGGACCTCGCGTGACGATGAGCGCTTGTATGTATCGCTGTTTGCGCCGACAGGCGGCAGCATTACCGATTTAACCGTTGAGGGGACTCAGTTTGGACTGTTCGCTGCCACTTGGCATGGAATCCCCTTCTATTCGGGCACCGTTGACCTGCATGCTGGCGAGACGACGACGATCACGTATACGCTGACCACGTCGGCCGAGGCGGGGGACAAGCCGCTTACGCTGCGTCAGACTCCTACATGCCAGGCGGCTCGCGACAGCGCGTCGGCGTAGGGTTTTTCTGGTAGCGCAGATAATCGAGTACCATTTTGGGGCGGACAGGCAATCTGTTCGCCCCTATTTTGTAAGGAGAGCGCATGAAGTACTTTGGCACCGACGGCTTTCGCGGTGAGGCCAACGTTGGGCTGACGGTAGAGCACGCTTATAAGATTGGCCGTTTTGTGGGCTGGTATTACGGCGCCAACCGCGAGCGCAAGGCGCGCGTCATCGTGGGCAAGGACACACGTCGCTCGAGTTACATGTTCGAGGCGGCGCTGGTGAGCGGCCTGGTCGCGAGCGGTGCGGACGCCTATATGCTGCACGTGATCCCCACGCCGGGCGTAGCGCATCAGACCGTGGAAGGCTGCTTCGATTGCGGCATCATGATCAGCGCAAGCCACAACCCGTTTTGCGATAACGGCATTAAGCTCGTCAATAGCGACGGTTTTAAGATGGACGAGGACGTACTGGAGCTCATCGAGGACTACATCGATGGCAAGAGCGAAGTTCCGCTGGCCACGGGCAACCACATCGGTGCCACGGTGGACTACATGCAGGGCCGCAACCGCTACATTGCTTCGCTCATTGCAAGTGCGAACTTTTCGCTGCAGGGCGTCAAGATCGGTATCGACTGCGCCAACGGCTCGGCTTCCTCGGTGGCCAAGCCGGTGTTTGACGCGCTCGGTGCCGACGTGCGCGTGATCAATGCCGCGCCCGATGGCTTTAACATCAACGTCGATTGCGGCTCCACGCATATGGAGCGCCTGCAGCGCCATGTGGTGGAGCAGGGCCTGGACGTGGGTTTTGCCTACGATGGCGATGCCGACCGCTGCCTGGCCGTGGATGAGCGCGGTCGCGTGGTAGACGGCGACCAGATCCTGTACGTGTGCGGCGTGTATCTGAACAAGCACGGGCGTCTCTCGGGCGGTACCGTGGTGCCGACGATCGCCAGCAACTTTGGCCTGATCAAGTCGTTGGAGCTTGCCGGCCTGAGTGCCGTGACCAGCGGCGTGGGCGACCGTCACGTGTATGCCAAGATGCGCGAGGGCGGCTACAGCCTGGGCGGTGAGCAGACGGGCCATACGATCTTTGGCGATATCGAGCGCACGGGCGACGGCATTATGACCTCGCTGCGCGTGATGGAAGTGATTCGTGCCGAGCGCGAGACGCTCTCGCAGCTCACGGCTCCGTGCAAGCTGCTGCCACAGGCGCAGGTGGCCGTGCACGTGGCGGACAAGGACGCCGCGCTCGAGAATATGGGCGTGCAGAACGCCATCGCCGAGGCCGAGGCTGCGCTGGCAGGCGAGGGCCGCGTGCTCGTGCGCAAGAGCGGAACCGAGTCGGTTATCCGCGTGCTGGCCGAGGCGCCCGACCAAGCATCCGCCGATGCCGCCATGAAGCGCATCGCCAACGCGCTCGAGGCTTTATAGCTACGCGGTTTTACCAAACCGCGTAGCTGCTCGACGCTGCAAACGGCCCCAAGCGGCAATCTGACGTTCAATTTCAAGGGCGCGACCAGAAGGTCAGCGCCCTTTCATTTCACGTCACCTTGCTCGCTTGGGGCCGTTTTCGCTGACGTTGCCAAGACATTAGCGTCAACGAACTAGTCATTGGGTACCTAGTTATTGGGTGAAAAAAGGGGACGCTGCGGATTGGTTCCGCGGCGTCCCCTTTGCGTTGGCGTGTCGGTTATGCCTTACAGCTCGTAGAGCGTGGTGAACTTGTCCTGCAGGTAGCTGCAGTAGTAGCGGGCATCGAACGCCATGCCGCACGCGCCCTTGATGAGCTCCGGCGCGTCCTTGGCGCGGCCCCACTGCCAAATGTGCTCGCCCAGCCAGGCGCGGACAGGTGTCAGGTCGCCGCTCGCGCAGGCGCCGGTAAGGTCGACGCCGTCGCGGCACATGGCCGGCACAAACATGGCATCGTAGGCACTGCCCAGCGCATACGTGGGGAAGTAGCCAAACGAGCCGCCGCTCCAGTGCGTATCCTGTAGGCAGCCGTGCGTGTCGTCGGGAACGGGAATGCCCAGGTACTCATTCATAAAGCGATTCCAAAGCGCGGGGATGTCCTTGGCCGTGGCCTCGCCGGCAAACAGCATGCGCTCGATCTCGTAGCGCACCATAACGTGCAGCGGATAGGTGAGCTCGTCCGCCTCGGTGCGGATCAACGACGGCTGTGCGATGTTCACGGCGCGGTAGAGCGTGTCCTCGTCCACGCTGCCATAGACCTCGGGCGCGTGACGGCGCAGCACCTCGAGCAGCGGACCCATAAAGGCGCGGCTGCGACCCACGGTGTTCTCGAAAAAGCGGCTCTGGCTCTCGTGGATGCCCATGGAGGTGCCGCCCTCCAGGCAGGTGCGCGCATAGGCAGGATTGACGCCCAGCTCGTACATGGCGTGTCCCGCCTCGTGGATGATGCTGTAGACGTTGGAGATACAGTCGTCCTCGTAGATGTGCGTCGCGATGCGCGCGTCGCCCACGGCAAAGCCCTCGCTAAACGGGTGCTCGGTAAAGGCAAGCGTGGTGTCGTTCAGGTCCAGGCCGACGAGCTTCATAAGGTCGAAGCTCATGGCGCGCTGGGCGGCCTCGGGCACGCGGGCGTGCAAAAAGTCGGCAGCGGGCTGCTGGCCGCGCTCGCCGATGGCGTGCACGAGCGGCACGACCGTGGCCTTGACCTCATCGCAAAACGCATCGAAGCTCTTGGCGGAAAGGCCGCGCTCGTACTGGTCGAGCCAAACATCGTATGGGTCGCGCTTGGGGTCCATGAGCTCGGCCTGGTGCTTAAGTTGGCCGACGATTCTATCCACATAGGGCTCAAAGCTCGCCCAGTCATTGGCCGTCTTGGCCTTGTGCCACACGGCGTCGGCCTCGCAGGTGAGCCTGGTCCAGGCCTCGGCCTCCTCGGTGGGGATGACGCTTGCCTCGCGCTGGTCGCGGCCGAGCACGCGGATCTCGTCAAGCAGCTGCGGGTCGTCGATCTTGCCGCCGGCAACGGTCTCGCGTGCCAGCGAGTGCACAAGTTCGACAGACTTTTCGCTGGTCAGGAGCTTATGGTGCTCGCCGGCAAGGGTGCCCATGGCGTCGGCACGGGCGGCGGCACCGTTGGCGGGAGCAATGGTCGCGCCGTCAAACTCGGCAATCTTGAGCAGGTATTCGCGGGTCCACAGCTTGCCCTCGAGCTTGCGGAATTTTTTGACGGCCTTATCGACCTTCATGCCTTTGGGCGTCTTGTCCGCTGTGGGCTTGGCCATCTTATCCTTGTTCTTTCCCATACCATATCCTTGATCTCGCAGGCCGAGCGCCACGGGTGGGCGCGCGGCCAGTTTGCACAGCTACCTGCCTTGTACCCAGCTCGAACAAAACGGAACGCGGCGATACGCCCACACAATGTGGTATCCTATAGCCCAATGCGTTGACGGAGAGGGTTTTGCCCGCCGCGTCGCCGGCAAGAGAGGGAAGGTCATGGGCTGCAAGTCTTCCTGCGGCGGCAAGGGCCAAGCGTTCACTCCCGAGCAGCGACCTCAACGGGCGCGCGGCCAGCGGCGGCGAAGCCCCAGTAGGGAAGCCGTGAGCCTCGCGACAAGGGGCAAAGAGTGGGCGCGGCGGGCCAGACATCCGCCGGGTCAAACAAGGTGGTACCGCGGAATTCAACCGTCCTTGGGCAATGCACATGCCCGAGGGCGGTTTTTTTGTTACCGAACCGGGCCGCGTTTTCGCAACGTCGGGCGGCGGCAGTCGTCCTGGCGAGTAGGGAGCGCGAGAGACGAAAGGGAAGACATGAGTCTGATTGATGATCTGGTCAAACTCGAGGAAGAGGCCAAGGAGCTCGTCGCAGGCGCCGATGACGCCGCAAAGCTCGAGGCCGCGCGCGTTGAGCTGCTCGGCCGCAAGGGCCGCATCACTGGCCTGATGCGTATGATGGGCAAGCTCGCCCCCGAGGATCGTCCCATGATGGGCAAGCGTGCCAACGAGATGCGCCAACTGATCGAGGGAATGCTCGACGAGCGTACCACCGAGATGAAGGCCGCCGCCCTCAAGCACGCACTCGAGCACGAGGCCGTCGACATCACGCTGCCGGGCATCCGTCCGCAGATCGGTCACCAGCACCTGATCAAGCAGATCATCGAGGAGGCCGAGGACATCTTTAGCGGCATCGGCTACACCGTCGAGTCCGGTCCCATGGTCGATACCTCCTACTACAACTTCACCGCGCTCAACGCCCCCATGGATCACCCGAGCCGCTCGGCCCGCGATACCTTCTACGTGGTCGACAACAACCCCGGCAGCGTCGCGCACCCCGAGGCTCACGCCCACGGCGAGTCCGACGTGCTGCTGCGCACCCAGACCTCGGGCGTGCAGATCCACACCATGGAGTCGCAGAAGCCGCCCATCTACATGATCTGCCCGGGCACCGTCTACCGTCCCGACACGGCCGATGCCTGCCATCTGCCGCAGTTCAACCAGATCGAGGGCCTGGTCGTCGACGAGGGCATCACCTTTGGCGACCTTAAGGGCACGCTCGACTACTTTGTTAAGTGCATGTTTGGCGAGGACCGCAAGACGCGTTACCGCCCGCACTTCTTCCCCTTCACCGAGCCGAGTTGCGAGGTGGACGTGAGCTGCCACGTCTGCGGCGGCAAAGGCTGCAACTTCTGCAAGCACAGCGGCTGGATCGAGATCTTGGGCTGCGGTATGGTCGACCCCAACGTCCTGATCAACTGCGGCATCGATCCCGAGAAGTACACCGGCTTCGCCTTTGGCATTGGTGCCGAGCGCGTTGCGGCCCTGCGCTACGACCTGCCCGACCTGCGTACTCTCATGACAGGCGATATGCGCTTCCTCAATCAGTTTTAGGCTTGCCCAGGCACCCCATCTTGGCGTTCAAACCGTCGCTCGCGTACCTTTAGTACGCGTCGCTCCTCTTTCACGCCAACCTGGGGCACCTGGACAACCCTAAGGCGAACGTCTTCATTTGATATTTCCTCCCTATGCGGAGATTAAGAACTAGGAGAGCTACATGCGCGTTTCTTACGACTGGCTCAAGACCATGATCGATATTCCGGAGGATCCCAAGACCCTTTCGGACGAATATATCCGTACCGGCACCGAGGTCGAGGCGATCGACACCGTGGGCGAGTCCTTCGACCACGTGGTGACCGCCAAGGTGCTCACCAAGACCCCGCACCCCGATAGCGACCATATGTATGTGTGCTCGGTCGACGTGGGCGACAAGAACCTCGACGCCGATGGCAACCCCGCCCCGCTGCAGATCGTCTGCGGCGCGCAGAACTTTGAGGCCGGCGACCACATCGTAACGGCCATGATCGGCGCCGTGCTTCCCGGCGACGTCAAGATCAAGAAGAGCAAGCTTCGCGGCGTCGTGTCCATGGGCATGAACTGCTCCGCGCGTGAGCTCGGCCTGGGCGGTGACCACTCCGGCATCATGATTCTGCCCGAGGACACGCCCTGCGGCATGCCGTTTGCCGAGTACGTAGGCTCGAGTGATACCGTGCTCGACTGCGAGATCACGCCCAACCGTCCCGACTGCCTGTCCATGATCGGCATGGCCCGCGAGACCGGCGCCATCTTCGACCGCGATTTCCACGTTGAGCTGCCCGCCATCAAGGCCGAGACCGGCCGCGCGACCGACGACGAGCTTTCGGTCGAGATTGCCGACGAGGGCCTGTGCGACCGCTATGTCGCCCGCATCGTGCGCAACGTGAAGGTCGGCCCGTCGCCCGACTGGATGGTCAAGCGCCTCAACGCTCTGGGCGTGCGCCCGCACAACAATATCGTCGACATCACCAACTACGTGATGATGCTCACCGGTCAGCCGCTGCACGCCTTTGACCTGGACACCTTTGCCGAGCGCGAGGGCAGGCGTCGCGTGGTGGTTCGCGCCGCCCAGCAGGATGAGAAGTTCACGACGCTCGACGGCGAGGAGCGCGTGCTCGACGCCGGCATGGGCCTTATCACCGACGGTGAGCGCCCCGTGGCGTTGGCCGGCGTTATGGGCGGCATGGATTCCGAGATCGAGGACGACACCGTCGACGTGATGGTCGAGAGCGCCTGCTTCAACGCCGGTCGCACCTCGCACACCAGCCGCGATCTGTCGTTGATCTCCGACGCCTCCATCCGTTTTGAGCGCCAGGTTGACGAGACCGGCTGCGTGGATGTTGCCAACGTTACCTGCGCACTCATCGAGGAGATCGCCGGCGGCGAGGTCGCTCCCGGCTACGTCGACGTGTTCCCCGCGCCCAAGACCATCGACAGCATTAAGCTGCGCCTGGCCCGCGTGCACGCCATCTGCGGCGCCGACATCGAGCCCGACTTTATCGAGCGTTCGCTCACCCGTCTGGGCTGCACCGTCGAGCGCGACGGCGAGGACTTTATGGTCACCCCGCCGAGCTTCCGTCCCGACCTGCCGCGCGAGATCGACCTGATCGAGGAGGTCCTGCGCCTGTGGGGCATGGGCCGCGTGACGGCGACTATCCCGGCTGCCAAGAACCACATCGGCGGCCTGACCCGCGAGCAGAAGCTCACCCGTAAGGTCGGCGAGATCCTGCGCGCTTGCGGTCTCAACGAGACCACGACTTTTGGCTTTGCCGCCCCGGGCGACCTGGAGAAGATCGGTATGTCCACCGAGGGCCGCGGTTGCCCCGTGGTGCTCATGAACCCGCTGGTGGCCGAGCAGACCGAGATGCGCCGCTCGCTGCTGCCGGGCTTGCTGCAGTCCGTGGCCTATAACGAGGCCCACGGCACGCCCAACGTGCACCTGTACGAGGTCGGTAGCCTGTTCCACGGTCGTGAGAACGCCAGCCTGCCCAAGGAGACCAAGTCCGTGGCGGGCGTGCTCTCGGGCCAGTGGAGCGAGCAGTCTTGGAACATGAAGTACCGTAAGCTGCGTTTCTTCTTTGGCAAGGGCATTGTCGAGGAGCTGCTCGCCCAGCTGCGCATCGAGAAGGTTCGCTTCCGTCCCGTCGAGGGCGAGGGCTATGCCTTCTTGCAGCCGGGTCGTGCGGCCGAGGTTCTGTCCGGCGGCACCGTGCTGGGCTGGGTCGGCGAGATCCATCCCGAGGCACGCGAAGCCATGGGCATCGACGAGGTCGTCGTTGCCTTTGAGCTCGATCTGGACAAGCTGATCAAGGGCGCCCGCAATCAGGAGAACTACCGCGAGTTCTCGCAGTACCCTGCCGTTGAGCACGACCTTGCGATCGTGGTCGATAACTCCGTGACCTGCGAGGACCTTGAGCGCCGCATTACCAGCGCCGGCGGCAAGCTGCTCGAGGGCGTGCGCTTGTTCGACGTCTACCGCGATCCCATCCGCATCGGAGCGGGCAAGAAGTCCATGGCCTTTGCGCTTACGTATCGCTCCGATGACCACACGCTCACCAGCGAAGAGGTCGAAAAGGCGCACCAGAAGATCGTCACCAAGGTGTGCAAGGGCGTAAACGGCGAGGTCCGCGGCTAGGGCTTGCGTAGGGTATAGGCCAGCGGTGGCTGCCGCCGAGTCCTACGTGACCACTATGCTCGGTGTAAGGCACTGCTGAGCCTGCATATATGACACGCGCATTACATAACGGCGTGCTGCTTTGTCGGCAGTGCGCCGTTTTGCTATGATAGCCCGCGGCGTGTTACGAATCAGTCGATGCGTAACACCGACAACGTGGTTCAAACGGCGCTGCAATTCCGCGCGCTGATAACCGGGAGGCGTATATGCACATTCCAGATAATTACCTATCCCCGCAGACCGATGCCGTCATGGCGGTGGCGATGGTCCCCGTATGGGTTCATTGCATCAAGAAAGTACGCGCAACGCTCGATCGCGAGCACATGGCTTTTCTGGGCATCTGCGCCGCGTTCTCCTTTTTGCTCATGATGTTCAACGTGCCGCTGCCTGGCGGCACCACGGGCCACGCCGTCGGCGGCGCGCTTATCGCACTGCTGCTGGGCCCCGAGGCTGCGGCTATCGCTGTCTCGGTCGCGCTGGGGCTGCAGGCGCTGCTGTTTGGCGACGGCGGCATCCTGTCCTTTGGCGCCAACTGCTTTAACATGGCATTTGTGCTGCCGTTTGTGGCAGCCATCGTGTTCCGTGCGCTCAACGGCCGCCTGCACGACAAGAGCTGGGGCACTTCGGTTTCTGCCATCGTGAGCGGCTGGATCGGCTTGTGCGTGGCTGCCCTGTGCGCTGCCATCGAGTTTGGCATTCAGCCGATGCTCTTTACCAACGCTTCGGGCGCGCCGCTGTACTGCCCCTTCCCGCTGTCTATTGCTATTCCAGCCATGATGATCCCGCATATGCTGGTTGCCGGCGTGGTCGAGGGCGTGGCGACTGCCGCGATCTACGGCTTTATCAAGAAGACGGCGCCGGGCGTTATCGTCGGCCCCGAAGCCGCCGATGGACAGCTTGCCGGCGATGGTACTGCCAAGAAGACTTCCCTGGTCCCCACGCTCATCCTGGTCGCCGTGCTTGTCGTGGCCACACCGCTGGGCCTGCTGGCCACGGGTGACGCATGGGGCGAGTGGGACGCCGAGGGCGCCGCGACCGCCGTTCAGGAGGCTGGTGACGACAGTCTGCAGGCTTCGGTCGGCCTTGATACCCCGACCTTTGCCGACGCTCTGCCTACGGGTGATTACCTGCAGGCTTATTCCGAGGAGCAGGGTCTTGGCTTTGCCGGTCAGGCTGCCATGTATATCCTGTCCGGCGTGATTGGCGTGGCGGTGCTCACCATCGCATTCCGCCTGATCTCGCTGACGGTTAAGGAAAGCGGTGCTCATGGCAATAGCCGAGCTGCCTAGCTGGCTTGCAGCCGAGGAGCGATACGAGCCCGCGGGGGCTCGGCATCGTGTGATGCAAAAGAATGTCCTGCACCTGGCGAGCCTGCTTGAGCGGGTCCGCCTGGGTGGGGGCGCGCACGAGGGCGGGTCGATGGTCGACCGCGCCCTTTCTTGCGTTTCGGCTCCGGTGCGCCTGGTGGGGATGTTCGTCTGCGTCCTGTGCGTGTGTCTGACGCAGAGCCCGCTGTACCTCATGTTGATGGCGGCTATCGCGTTGGTGCTCGTTGCCGTGCGCCCTGTACGCGGGCTGCGCGCGACCTTTGTGCCGGCGTTGGCTGCCGCGGGGTTTGCCGTGGTTCTGGCGCTGCCTGCCCTGCTGTTGGGCGCTTCCGCTACGGGTGCCATGCTCAAAATTGCGCTCAAGACGTTCATTAACGTGTCGCTCGTGCTGGGTGTTTCGTGGACGCTCACCTGGAACCGCATGTCGGCGGCGCTCAAGACGCTACATCTGCCCGACGAGGTCATCTTTACGTTTGATATGGCGCTCAAGCACATCGAGGTGCTGGGCCGAACGGCGCACGATCTGACCGAATCGGTCATGCTGCGCAGTGTGGGTCGCGCGCCTGAGGGGTTTTCGCGCACCGACTCGGTCGCGGGTATCATGGGCATGACGTTTATCAAGGCGATGGAATGCAGCCGCGCGATGGACGAGGCCATGCTCTGCCGCGGCTTTGCCGGTGCGTATCCGGCTCCTGCGCGGGGCGGCTTTGGCTGGCGCGATGCGGTTTACGCGGTCGTTGTGGTTCTGCTCGCCGTGTTGTGCGCGGTGCTGTAGCGCGGGCGGTCTAGCCGTCGATGTGAGTAGGGAAGGGCGACGTTTTGACGATCGATATGAATAGTGCGGCGGGCACGAACGGTGCGGGCGGCGCCGAGGGCGCGCCGCTTATTGAGTTGCGCGACGTGGTGTTCTCCTATGCGGGGCATATGGTTGTCGATGGCGTGTCGCTGCAGGTCGATCGTGGTGAACTCGTTGCCCTGCTCGGTCCCAACGGCTGCGGTAAGACGACGATTATGCGTCTTATTAACGGCCTTGAACTCGCGGACGCAGGGGCATACCTGTTTGACGGGTGTATGGTCGATGCGACATATCTCAAGGATTCCGCGACGGCCCAGTGGTTCCATCAGCGCGTGGGCTTTGTGTTCCAGAATGCCGACGCCCAGTTGTTCTGCGCTACGGTGGGTGAGGAAGTTGCTTTTGGTCCCGCGCAGATGGGGCTGTCGGCAGACGAGCTCGACCGTCGCGTGCACGATGCCATGGAACTGTTTCAAGTTGCCGACCTGGTCGATGCCTCGCCCTATCAGCTTTCGGGTGGGCAAAAGAAGCGTGTGGCGCTGGCGGCAGTCGTATCGATGAACCCCGATATCTTGGTCCTTGACGAGCCTACCAATGGGCTCGACGAGGATTCATGCGACATCGTGGTCAACTTCTTGCTGGCCTACGTCGCGGCGGGTAAGACGGTCTTGATGAGCACACATCATCAGGATTTGGTGCGGCGCCTGGGTGCCCGCGCCATCTATATCGATCGATATCACCATGTGGTCGAGGCGCCGGTGTCGTCGTATGGAACCGAGAGCGGCGCTGCGGAATAGTTGCTGCGTAGAGCGTGCGTAGCCGCCCGCGCGGCTTTGCCGTGATGGTATAGTTATCCAGGTTTTTATGGGGGTGGCTATGCCAAGCTGGAACATTCATATCGCTCAGACGGAGCGTTTGCTGGAGCGCACCGGTGCGCTTGCCAAGAGCGTGCGCGACCGCAATGCCTTTTTGTTTGGCTGCGTGGTTCCGGATATTTTCGTGGGCTATATGGTCCCTGGCATCGCCGATCCCATCCCGTACCGCATTACGCACTTTGCCAAGCCCGAGCCTATCCCTAAGCCGCGTGAGCACGAGTTCTGGGATACCTATGTGGCACCGTTGCTCAAAGGGGCGCCTGTTGGTACGCCGGCTGCCGCGACCTCGATTGTCGAGGAGCGCGAGCGACTCAATCGGGTACATTATCCCCAACGCTACAAGGATGCCGAGCCGGTTGCCGGTCCCGGTGCTAGTGAGCTTTCGCTCGCGCCCGATGACGTGGCGCAGTCGCTGCTCGATCTGACGCTGGGCGTTTGGTCTCACCTCGTGGCCGATACCGTGTGGAATACGCGCGTGAATCAGTACCTGGAGGCGCACGGCGGCAAGCCGTGCGAGGAATTCCGCATTAAAAAGCAAGGCGACTTTGACTGGTTTGGTAAGACGCTCGGGATCGTTTCGATTCCGCGCGCGACCGATCGCCTGTATACTGCGGCGACGCGTTTTGGTCAGTATCCCATCCATAAGGAGTATGTGCTCAAGACCATTGGCGTTATGCACGAGATTGTACGCGAAAACCCCGGCGAGCCCGATCATCCGCCGTATCGCTTGCTAACCGAGGAGTTTTTCGATGCAACGTTTACCGAGGTCATCGAGCTGACCGAGGCGGGTTTTGCCGCCCGTGTTGAATCGCCCGATGTGCCTGCTCTGCCCCTGATTGCTAGCTGCTAGCTGGCCGGCCCGGCAGTGAATAGCTCAACCCAATCGACAAGTAGCTCTTGCCGTAAGGTATCTTCGGCAATGCGCTCCTGTTTGGTCTTTGGGATGTGGGGAAGCCCGGCCTTTTTATGGATGAGCTCGGCTATGTGGTCGAAGCTCTTCTTCTCCTTGATCTGGTCATAGGTAATTTGGATGACGTCGTAGCCCATGCTTGTGAGTGCGGTGGCGCGCTCGGCATCGGAGAGGCTCGCGGCTTCGCTGTCGTGGGCAGAGCGGCCTTGGCATTCCAGAATGACGCCCATGCTGTCGGTGGCGCTTTCGATGAGGATATCGGCGTAGCAGCAGGTTTTGTCATACAGCGAACGTGCGGCTTCACTGAGCGGGATGCGCGCGTTGTTGGCGATCTCGATGCCCTGGCCGCCCTCGTCGCGGGGGAGCGAGATAAGCATGGAGGTCTGTACTTCGAAGGGCGAGGCGGCCTGCCCCGTCATGTGCTCGGCCGCCCAGCGCAGTTGTTTGACGCCGCGCAGGCCTGCGGCTTGCTTGGCGAACGCGGCGATATCCGTTGCGGTAAGAAGCGGCGTGCGCTTCCACAAGTTGGTGTCATTGCCCTTGGTGTCGTTAACTCGCTCCCAGCCGCAGTTGGGTGGAATGAACTTAAGCGAAATAGCTTCATCGAGTTGTTGTTGCGTTCGCTCGCAGGGCTTAAACACTGCAAAGGAGCCGCACATCTCGTAGCAAGCCATGAGTAACTGGTTGCGTGAAACCTGCGTAGCAAGGTTGAGCAGCGTGAACTCCGGTGACGTGACATCAAATCCATGCTCAGTTTGCCTAAACGACCCCGGAGGTAGTTCCTGGGTCAGGAGGTGCGACTTGAACAAGCTACGTGATCCGGATTGTGCCCGAGTGAATACAAACCTGTGAAGCGGTGCGTGAAGCAGATCTTTTACAACTGCATGACTTCCGAGGCCGCAACATCTGCGATCCATATTGCAAAGGCTAATGGCGGGGTAAAGGCCTAATACCTGTGGCGGGATACGGTGATAGTAAAAAGCGGATTGACCACATAACGTCAGGTCCATAATGCCCTCCTGGCCGAAATCATCTCTTTGAAGCGAGTGATGCCAGCGTCAATCCGGAAGTATGCGGCAAAATCTGAACCCTATGAGCAGACCTGGCTTTTGAGGCTAGTTTATCAGGCATTTTGTTGCGAAAAAACAGGGTGTGCTCGGAGGTTCCAGATTTTGCCGCATACTTCCGAAAACCAGGTCGATTTGGTTCTTGCTAAAACGATTTATCAGCCCTGCGTGAGGTGTGGTCTTGCCACCGGGCGAACACTTTTAGCGCTTGGGGCTTTATTTTTTGGGCCTCGAAGGGTGGATTTCGCGCTTTTGGTAAAGAAATGAGTGCGTGTTTTGCCGTGCGCCGGCATTGACGCAAAGAAAAGGGTCCGGAAGGCGAAGCCTTCCGGACCCTTTGCAATGCAAATCTGCTTGCAAGTGCGATTTAGCGCACCTGAGCGACGTAAGCGACGTTGGTCGAGGAGACCTTGTCCTCGAGCTGGACGCTCATGCGGGGATCGCCGGCGGTAGCGACGGTCAAATCGCCAGTCTTGACGTAGCCGAGCTCCTTAGCGGTCTCGATCGCCTTGACGATCGTGCCGTTGACGGTGCCCTGGGTAATCTCGGCCTGGTGCGGGATAACGCCCCAGTACATGATCATCTGCTGGACGGCCCACTCGTGGCGGGAGAACGCGCAGATCGGCATGTTGGGACGGAAGTGCGAGATCAGGCGAGCGGTACGACCGGTGGTCGTCGGCACGGTGATGCACTTGGCGCCAACGGTGGTGGCCATGTTCACGGCGGACATACCCACAACGTTGTTGACGACGCGGGTGCCGTGAGCGTCAGCCGGAACCTCTAGCGGAGCGTGAGCCGGGAGGTACTTCTCGGTCTCGAGAGCGATGCTGGCCTGCATCTTGACAGCCTCGACCGGGTACTTGCCGGCAGCGGACTCGCCGGAGAGCATAACGGCGTCGGTGCCGTCGTAAATGGCGTTAGCAACGTCGGCAACCTCGGCGCGCGTCGGGCGCGGGTTCTGCTGCATGGAGTCGAGCATCTGCGTGGCGGTGATGACGGGCTTATAGGCCGCGTTGCACTTAGCGATGATCTCCTTCTGGATGTGCGGAACGAGCTCGGGCTTGATCTCGATGCCCAGGTCGCCACGGGCGACCATGATGCCGTCGGAAGCCTCGAGGATCTCGTCGAAGTTCTCGACGCCCAGGGCGCACTCGATCTTCGGGAAGATCGTCACGTGCTCGCCACCGTTCTCGCGGCAAAGCTCGCGGATGCCGCGGACGGACTCGCCGTCACGGATGAAGGAAGCGGCGATGTAGTCGATGTTCTCGGTCAGGCCAAAGAGGATGTCCTGACGATCGCGCTCGGTGATGGCGGGCAGCGAGATGTTGACGTTGGGCATGTTGACGCCCTTGCGCTCGCCGATCAGGCCGTCATTCTTGACGACGCAGGTCATGTCCTGGCCGTCGACGGACTCGACCTCGAGGGCAACCAGACCGTCATCGATCAGGATAAGGGAGCCCTTCTCGACCTCGGAGGGCAGAGCCAGGTAGTCGAGGGAGATGTGCTCAGAGGTGCCGTGGAAGTCCTCGGACGTGGGCTGAGCGGTGACGACGATCTTATCGCCGGTCTTGACGGCAACCTTCTTGCCATCGACCAGAAGGCCGGTGCGGACCTCGGGGCCCTTGGTGTCGAGCAGAATGCCGACGGGCAGACCGAGCTCCTTGGAAATACGACGGACGCGCTCGATGCGACCGTGGTGCTCGTCGTAGGATCCGTGCGAGAAGTTAAAACGGGCGACGTTCATGCCCGCCTTGATCATCTCACGGATGGTCTCGTCGCTATCGCAGGCGGGACCCATGGTGCATACAATCTTGGTGCGCTTGTACATTCAGACCTCCATCTGACATCGTCTTGCGCTGATAGATAAACCATAAGAAATAAAACTGAGATGATTATAACGAAATGCCGACCGAATACCCCAAAAAATCGACCGTATGCCGAATTAGAAGTTCATTTTTTGCGGTAAAAACGGTATATAAAAAATCTTTACCAACCGCTCTGACCGCTGCTATCTGGGCGATATTTCAGTTTGACGATGCGCCGAAGAAAAAACGTTTTATCAATGTTGAGCATCACACGGTCTGCATCGTTGCACTCGAGCCGTGCTTCCAATTGGAATGTTTTGGCTAGACGCGCCGCTTTGGGGTACCATAGCTCCACTATCAACTGCCGCTCAGCACGGCAGCCTTGATGAGCCCTTGCCCTTCTCCTGGGAATTATGATCGGGCATCAATCTGCTGAGTGGCCCGAATCCCAGGAGGGGACTCTATATGCAAAAGGAATACCTGTCCGCCGCGGCGGAGGTACTCAGCGACCAAGGTGTCGATGAGAACCTCGGCCTGAGCAACGACGAGGCGTCGTCGCGCCTCGCCAAGACAGGCCCTAACAAGCTCGAGGAAGCCGAGAAGACGCCGTTGTGGAAGCGCTTCTTTGAGCAGATGGCCGATCCCATGGTCATCATGCTGATCGTTGCCGCCGTCATCAGTGCACTCACGGGCATGGTCAAGGGCGAGGCGGACTTTGCCGATGTCGCCATCATCATGTTCGTCGTTATCGTCAACTCGGTGCTGGGCGTGGTCCAGGAGGCTAAAAGCGAGGAGGCCCTCGAAGCCCTGCAAGAGATGAGCGCGGCGCAGTCCAAGGTGCTGCGCGACGGCAAGCTCGTGCACCTGCCGAGCGCCGAGCTCGTGCCCGGCGACGTGATCATGCTCGAGGCGGGCGACTCCGTCCCGGCCGACTGCCGCGTCCTCGAGAGCGCCACGATGAAGATCGAAGAGGCTGCACTGACTGGCGAGTCCGTGCCGGTTGAGAAGCACACCAACGTGATTGAGCTCGCCGCGGGCACCGACGACGTGCCGCTCGGCGACCGCAAGAACATGTGCTATATGGGTTCCACCGTGGTGTACGGTCGCGGTCGCGCCGTCGTGGTCGGTACCGGTATGAACACCGAGATGGGCAAGATTGCCGGCGCCCTGGCCGAGGCCAAGGAAGAGCTCACGCCGTTGCAGGTGAAGCTCGCCGAGCTCAGCCGCATCCTTACCATCATGGTTATCGTCATCTGCATCGTCATCTTTGGCGTTGACATCATCCGTCACGGCGTGGGCAACGTTCTTACTGACCCGACTGCCCTGCTCGACACCTTTATGGTTGCCGTCTCGCTCGCCGTCGCCGCCATCCCCGAGGGCCTGGTCGCCGTCGTGACCATCGTTCTTTCGCTCGGCGTGACCAAGATGGCCAAGCGCCAGGCGATTATCCGCAAGCTTTCTGCTGTCGAGACGCTCGGCTGCACGCAGACCATCTGCTCCGACAAGACCGGTACCCTTACCCAGAACAAGATGACCGTCGTCAAGCACGAGCTCGCTGCGCCCAAGGAGAAGTTCTTGGCCGGCATGGCGCTGTGCTCCGATGCCCAGTGGGACGAGGAGCTGGGCGAGGCCGTGGGCGAGCCGACCGAGTGCGCGCTCGTCAACGACGCCGGCAAGGCGGGGCTCACCGGCCTGACTGCCGAGCATCCGCGCGTGGGCGAGGCCCCGTTCGACTCGGGCCGTAAGATGATGTCCGTGGTCGTCGAGACCCTGGACGGCGAGTACGAGCAGTACACCAAGGGCGCGCCCGACGTGGTGATTGGCCTGTGCACCCATATCTACGAGGGCGATAAGGTTGTGCCGCTGACTGAGGAGCGTCGTGCCGAGCTCGTGGCAGCCAACAAGGCCATGGCTGACGAGGCCCTGCGCGTGCTGGCGCTGGCGAGCCGCACCTACACCGAGGTTCCCGCCGACTGCAGCCCCGCTGCGCTCGAGCATGACCTGGTCTTCTGCGGCCTGTCCGGCATGATCGACCCGGTCCGTCCCGAGGTGGCCGACGCTATCCGCGAGGCGCACGACGCCGGTATCCGCACCGTCATGATTACGGGCGACCACATCGACACCGCCGTGGCCATCGCCAAGCAGCTGGGCATCGTCGCCGATCGCAGCCAGGCTATCACCGGTGCCGACCTCGACCGCATGAGCGACGAGGAGCTCGATGCGCACATCGAAGACTACGGTGTGTACGCCCGCGTTCAGCCCGAGCACAAGACGCGCATCGTCGAGGCCTGGAAGTCGCGCGACCAGATCGTCGCCATGACCGGCGACGGCGTCAACGACGCCCCGTCCATCAAGCGCGCCGACATCGGTGTGGGAATGGGCATCACCGGTACCGATGTCACCAAAAACGTCGCTGACATGGTGCTTGCCGACGATAACTTTGCCACCATCATCGGTGCCTGCGAAGAGGGCCGTCGCATCTACGACAACATCCGCAAGGTCATCCAGTTCCTGCTTTCGGCCAACCTTGCCGAGGTCTTCTCGGTGTTTATCGCCACGCTCATCGGCTTTACCATCTTCCAGCCGGTGCAGCTGCTGTGGGTGAACCTGGTCACCGACTGCTTCCCCGCGCTCGCGCTGGGCATGGAGGACGCCGAGGGCGACATCATGAAGCGCAAGCCGCGCAACGCCAAGGACGGTGTCTTTGCCGGTCACATGGGCCTGGACTGCGTGGTCCAGGGCCTGATCATCACCGTGCTGGTGCTGGCGAGCTTCTTTGTGGGCGTGTACTTTGACATGGGCTACATCCACATCGCCGATATGATCGCCGGCAATGCCGACGAGGAAGGCGTGATGATGGCCTTCATCACGCTCAATATGGTCGAGATCTTCCACTGCTTCAATATGCGCAGCCGTCGTGCGTCGCTGTTTAGCATGAAGAAGCAGAACAAGTGGCTGTGGGCTTCGGCCGCGCTGGCGCTGGTGCTGACGGTGATCGTAACCGTGCAGCCGACGCTTGCCGAGATGTTCTTTGGCCCCGTGACGCTTGAGCTTAAGGGTGTTGTCGCCGCGCTGGGCCTGGCCTTCCTGATCATCCCGCTGATGGAGATCTACAAGGCGATCATGCGCGCGGTCGAGAAGGAGTAGGTCGAAAGGCCATCCTTCCCACCGGCCCGACCGCCTGCGGGGTTTCTTCTTCGCTGGTCCTCGCGCTTCGCGCTGCGGGATCGCTCAGAAGAAACCCCTCCCGGCGTCGGGCCTTCGGATAGCCTCTCGGGACCGTAAGCTGAGGGAAAGTGTGTGAGCTGGTCGGGCTTTGCCCGGCCAGCTCTTTTTGATTTAAAATACCTGCTCAGTTGTGATTTTGGGTACTGGGAGGCGTTTGTGGGCAAGGCTAAGGCTAAGGCGAAGAAAAAGACGACGGGGGCGCGGGCTAAGCGCGATCGTCGTCGGAAGCTCGCGACCGAAGCGCCCGTGTCTGCCGAGGAGTTGTTGGCGAGCGTACCGGGGCTCGATGCGCTGCAGGACGTTCCGGCGTTTGATGACCTGCCGGTCGATGAAGCCCAGCAGACTGCCTTTGATGATTTCTGCGCACATGCCGAGGAGCCCGAGCAGATGCGGCTGGGTGCCGTGGTGCGCTTGGATCGCGGGTTCCCGCTGGTGGCGACTGCCGACGACACCTTCCGCGCCGAGCATGCCGTGGGGTTTGCCAAGTCGCGCGGCGAGGACGAGGTGCTGCTGCCCGCCGTGGGCGACCGTGTGGCGGTGCGCCGCGCTCCCGGGCACGATATGGGCGTGATTGAGTGCGTTCTGCCGCGCCGTACGAGCTTTGAGCGTTGGCGCGGCCGTGCCCGCGGAGAGCGTCAGGTGCTCTGCTCCAACGTGGATAGCGTGCTAATCGTGCAGGCGCTCGGTGCCGGTGAGGTGCTGCTCGACCGCGTGGCGCGCTCGCTGGTGTTGGCGCTCGACTGCGATGCCGAGCCGGTGGTGGTGCTCACCAAAGCTGATCGCTGCGATGCCGAGGAGCTCGAGCGCGATCTGGACCGCGTGCGCCGCCTGGTGGGTCCGGACGTGCGCGTGATCGTGACGTCCTCTGCCGAGGGCCGCGGCCTGGACGAGGTCCGTATCTGCGTGCCTGCCGGGAGCTGCGCCATGATTCTGGGCGAGTCGGGTGCCGGCAAGTCGACGCTGCTCAATGCACTGCTGGGCCACGATACATTGGCGACCGGCGGTGTGCGCGAACGCGACGACCAGGGCCGTCACACTACCGTCGCGCGCGTGATGGTAGCGCTGCCGGGCGACGCCGGCGTGATCGCTGATGCCCCGGGCCTGCGCAGCCTACCGCTCGTGGGTCACGAGCGGGGTCTGGCGCGCGCTTTCCCCGAGATTGTCGAGGCATCGCGCGCGTGCCGGTTTGGCGACTGCACGCATACCCACGAACCGGGCTGCGCCGTTCGCGAGGCCGAGGACGCCGGGCAGATCGACAGCCTGCGTTTGGAAACGTTCCAAAGCCTGGCGTCATCCATGCGCGTGAGTGCTCAAATGCTCGATCCCGATGTCCATCTGTAATTGATTTTTTCTATGACAGCCGTCTCCCAACTGTTCGGGAGACGGCTTTTTTGCTGCGGAAAAGCCTCGAAACATGCAGTTTGCTGACGTGCTGACCAAAACCTTGCCACGAGCTTGACGGGCTGGTCAGCTTCTGGTCAGCGATTGGTTTGACATCGAAAACCAAGATCGCGATTGCGCCGCTTTGCACTCTGACCGCCCAGACAATGGTGGTACGGGCATTCGCCCGGCACTGCCATGAGAGGAGCGGCCGTGAACAAGAGCAAGCGCATCGCTATCAGTCTGGTCGCGGGCGTGCTCGCTGCTCTGCTCTGCATGGTTTACGGCTCGTCGATCCGCTCGCAAGCCGAACAGGTCCAGGCGGAGACCTTGGCCAAGTACGGTGGCGATCGCGTCGAGGTATGCGTCGCGGCGCGTGATATCGATGTGGGCGAGACCCTCGATGAGACCAATGTCATAACCCAGGAATGGCTGACGAGTCTGCTGCCGCGTGACGCGGCGACCGAGCTGCGCCAGGTGCGCGGCGACGTGACGACTTCGCGTATTCCCAAAAACGCCGTGATCTGCAATGTCTACACCAAGGCCGAGAGCCACAAGCTCGAGGTGCCTAAGGGCAAGGTCGCCGTTTCGGTGGCGGTCGATGCCGAGCACTCGGTCGGCGGTGCTGCGGGCGTGGGCAGCTACGTGGATGTGTATGTGCAAAAAGACGGCGTAACCGATCGGCTGTGCGGCGCGTACGTGATCGATACCAGTGAGGATTCCGGTGCCACGCGCGAGGGCAAGATCGAATGGGTGACGCTGGCGGCTGACCCCGAAGACGTCAAGGAACTGCTGGGAGCCTCGGGCAAGGGAACGGTCAGCTTGACGATTCCCGCCACGGCGCGCGGCAAAAAGAGCGGAGGCGACGAGTGATGAAGGCGATCTGGCTTGCGTGCTGCGCGTGCGGCGATTACGGGCTGTTGCAGCGGGAAGTCGAGGGCCGTGACGCGGGTGCACAGGTGCTTCGCGTGGGTGACCTGGACGGGCTGGTTTCCATGGCGCGGGCGTTTCCGTCGCGCCGCGGAGCTGCCATCATCGCGGCGTCTCTGTTTGATGCCGAAGATGTGCGCAAGACTGTTGCGCGCCTGACGGCCGAAGGCCGCGTGAGTCGCGTGGTCGTGTTGATAGAAACGCTCGATCCGTCGGATATCGAGGGGCTGTTTCGCGCGGGGGCGACCGAGGTCATCGCTGCGCACAGTATATGCGGCAACGGGCGAGCGGGCGAGGGAGCGGTTGATTCCGATCGGCGCATGACGATTGAGCCCGATGCTTTTGTTGATAGGGAACCCGGGGCGCCTCGCGCTACAAGAGGCCCGCGTGTTGATGATTATGGAAAAGCGGAAGCCGAGCATGGTCGGCGCCCCCGGAACCCCCTTGTATACGATGACGCTGGAGAGCCGGCGCAGCATGCTGGCGACTCCCCGGCTGTAGATATGGGATACGTGCACGGCGTGAATCTGGCGGATGAACTCGACGAAGTTGAGGGCTTTGCCGGGTGCGGCGAGTTGTCGCTGATGCAGCATGAGCAGATTGCACAGAACGAGCCTGCCTCGCAGACCGAACAAGCTGCCATGCCGGCTTGGACGCAGCGTGTGGTTGCGGCGGGGGAGACGGGGACGCTGTCACCGACGCCCGCCCCGCCGCCTCCGATGCCGCCGGCAGACGCTGCCGCTCCGCAGCATCGAGCTCCGGTCATCTGCGCCATTTCGGGTTCGGGCGGTTGCGGCAAGTCGACGATCATTGCCACCATGGCACACACATCGTCGCTGTTGGGCTTGCGTGCCGCCGTGCTCGACCTGGACCTGATGTTTGGAAACCTTTACGACTTGTTAGGCGTCGATGCTCCGCGCGATATGGCGGCACTTATCGAGCCGTCGGTGGCGGGCGCGCTTGCCGAGCCGGATATCGTGGCCGCATCGATGCGCGTGGCGCCGGGCGTTACGCTCTGGGGTCCCGTCGCGGCGCCCGAGCAAGCCGAGCTCATGGCATGTCCGGTGGAGCTACTGCTTGATGTTCTGCGTCGCGAATCCGACGTGGTCTTTATCGATACCTCGGTCTTTTGGGGCGACGCCGTGGCGGCTGCGGTGGCGGCGAGCGACCGTTGCCTGATCGTTGGCGATGCTGCGGTGTCGTCCGCGACATCGGCGTCGCGCGTCATTGAACTGGCAAGTCGAGTAGGTGTGCCGCGCACGCGCATGAGCGCCGTGTTCAACCGGTTCGGTGCGCGCGGGGCAGACGAGGACGTCGCCATGCGCTTTGAGATTGCCTGTGCGTTGAGCTCCAAGATTCGTATCGCCGATGGCGGGCAGGATCTCGCCGCGCTCATGGCGTTTGGGCGCGCTGATGAGGCAGTGGGGCAGATCAGCGCTTTTGCGACCAGCGTGCGCGAGGCCACGCGCGAGATGCTCGTGGAACTGGGGTGCGCCGTCGGCCCTTGGAGCGATATGGTCGCCGACCGTGCAACGCGTACCGAGCGTCCGCGTATCCGCCTTCCCTGGTCGCGCGAGGGTGATCAGCGATGAGCCTGCAAACGAGGATTAAGGCTGCCGGCGCAGCAGCGGCGGCAGCGCCTGTAGATGCGGGGCGTCGCCGTGCGGTGAAACGACGCACCAAGCGCGCCGTGATGGACCGCATGGGTTACGACGAAGTGGCGCGTATCAGCGCCTATATCGACCCGGCACTTGCCCGCTCGGAATTGCGTCCCGCGGTGGAGGCGGCGCTCAATGTTGAGGAGCCGACCGATCTCGCGACGCCCGAGCGCGAGACCATCATCGACGAGATTTTGGATGACGTGGTGGGCTTGGGGCCGTTGCAGCCGCTCATCGAGGACGACACCGTTACCGAAATCATGATCAACGGCTGCCGCTCGGCTTTCTTTGAACGCGGCGGCGTCTTGTATCCCATCGAGCATGCGTTTGAGGATGATGAGCAGATCCGGGTGCTTATCGACCGCATCATCTCGCCACTTGGCCGCCGTATCGACGAGCGCAGCCCCATCGTCAACGCCCGCCTCAAAACGGGCTATCGCGTCAACGCGGTGATTCCGCCTGTGGCGATTGACGGACCGATTCTCACCATCCGAAAGTTCTCGGACCGCATCTGCTCGCTGGACGAGCTTGTGGGGCTGGGGTCGCTGCCGCTTTGGTATGCGCAGCTGCTGTCGTGCGCGGTGTCGCTGCGACAGGACCTGGCGGTTGCGGGAGGCACGGGATCTGGTAAGACCACCCTGCTCAACGCGTTGTCATGCGAGATTTCCACCGGCGAGCGCATCGTGACGATCGAGGACTCTGCCGAACTCAAGTTTGCGCATCATCCGCACGTGGTGCGTCTAGAGGCGCGCGAGGCTTCAATTGAGGGCGAGGGCGCGGTGACGATCCGCGACCTGGTGACCAATGCCCTGCGCATGCGCCCCGACCGCATCGTGGTGGGTGAGGTGCGCGGTGCCGAGTGCTGCGACATGTTGCAGGCCATGAACACGGGCCACGACGGGTCGCTCACCACACTTCATGCGGGCTCAGAACAGGAGACCGTGGTGCGTCTGACGTTGCTTGCACGTTATGGCATCGATCTGCCGAGCGAGCTCATCGAGGAGCAGATTGCCATGGCGCTCGACGGCATCGTGATGTCCGAGCGCCACGCCGATGGCAGGCGCTTCGTCTCCTCGTATTCGGGGGTGCGTCGCGCCGCGTCGGGCGGCGTAGAGCTCGAGCGCTATGTGACTTTCGATGCCGTCGAGCGCACCTGGACGCTTGACCGCGAGCCGCCGTTTATCGCAGAAGGCCTGCGGTCGGGGACGCTCACACAAGAGGAGGTGGACGAATGGAGGTCGCTGTGCCCCTCGTCGTAGGGGGTTTGGCAGGGTTTTCTGTCGCGACGGCGTGCGGGGCGGAACCTCGTGTGCCGCAGGTGCCGCCGGCGGAGCTGGCGCGTCAGGCGCTCGAGACGGTGGCAGAGAAACTGCCGCGTGAGCTGGTGGAAAACGATCTGCTGAAAAAGATCGCCCGTTCGTGGGCATCGCTGGCTCCGGCGCATCGCCTTGGCCTCGTGATCGAAGATGCTTCGGGGCGTTTGGCGTTTCTGCTGCTCTCGAGCGGTGTCTGCTGCATTTTACTAACGATGGTGTCGTTATCGCCCCTCGGATTTGCCTTGGGACTTGTTGCTCCGATTGCCGTTGGCGCCGCTCGGGATGGCTTTGAGAGCCGGCGCGAGCAACACGATGCAGAAGAGGCCATGCCCGAGGCGTTTACCGCACTTTCCATGTCGCTTGCCTCGGGACATTCGCTGGCTCAGGGCATGCGCTTTGTGGGCGCTCATGCGCAAGAACCGGTGCATACCGAGTTTTTGCGGGTGGCGGCGGCGATCGATTGCGGCATCTCGGCGACCGATGCGCTCGATGACTTGCTCGTGCGCATCGACGCCCCCGGTCTTTCGCTTGTGACCTTGGCGCTTAAGGTGTCACAGCGCACCGGCGCTCCGCTTGCCGACTTACTGTCCGAGGCGTCGAGCATGGTGGGGGAGCGCATTGAGCTCAAGCGCCGCTTGGATGTCAAGACGTCGCAGGCTCGCATGTCGGCGCATATGGTCGCGGCGATGCCGGCGGGCATGTGCGCGGTGTTGGCGCTGCTTTCGGCAGATTTTCGTCGTGGTCTTGCGACGCCTGCCGGCGCGGGCGCTGTGGTGCTGGGTCTTGCCCTCAACGCCGTTGCTCTGGTGGTTATCAGGCGCATTATGCGGGTGGAGCTATGAGCGCCCCGGTTGCAGTTGCGGCTTGCCTGTGCGCCCTGAGTGTATTTGTCGCGACGGGTTTGGATCGGGCGGATGCACGCAAGATCGCAGGGGCCTGCAAGCGCGAGGCGGTGCTGGTCGCTGCCGCGGGTCGCTCGGTGGTCGATGCCCTGACCGCGCGAGTGAAGGGCGCGGTTGGAGCGGGCGGCCCGGCGCGAGTGTCGCTCGGCGAAGTGTCCGAGATGATCGATGTTGTGCGCTTGGGTCTTTCGGCCGGTCTTTCGTTTGATGCGGCGCTTGAGATTTTCTGCGCCAACCGCCGGTCAGTGCTGGCTCTTCGCCTTGAGCGGGCCTGCATGGCGTGGCAGGTGGGCGTGGGCACGCGTGAGGACGAGTTGTTGGCCGCCGCGCGCGACCTGGACGTGCGAGCGCTCGAGACCTTTGCCATTACGGTGGGGCAGGCACTCGCCCTGGGTGCCCCACTTGCCGAGACGCTGGCCGCTCAAGGTCGCGAGATCCGTGCGGCTCATCGCGCCGCGGTCGAGCGCGAGATTGAGCGTGCGCCCGTCAAGCTGCTGATTCCCACCGGCACGCTCATCTTGCCGGCGTTGCTTCTGTCCATATTGGGCCCGCTGCTGGGAGCAGGCGGGATGATGTAGGGAGGAATACATGAACACGATGACTGACGCTGCTGGCAAGGTCTGGAGCTGGGCTGTTTGCCAGTCAATTCGCGCTCGCCAGCATGCCGGGGAGCTACTGCAGGAGGAGAGTGCGCAGGGCACCACCGAATACGCCATCTTGGTCGGCGTGCTCGTGGTGATCGCCATCATTGCCATTGTCGCATTTAAGGGCAAGGTCCAAGATCTATGGAACGCTATCAGCGAGGGCATCAACAGCCTGTAGAGGGCGAGCGCCCCATCGGGGTGCTGCTGGTGTTTGCTTGCCTGACCGTGGCGATAGCGGCGGTGCTTTGGGGGCTTAACGCCGCGCGGCAGCAGCGTCCTGGGGCCGCCTTCGATTCGGGCTCAGATTCGGCGGTGGCGTCTCAAAAAGATGAGATGCGAGATGCGGACGATTCGGATGTCGCTGTCACGGCGCAAACCTTTCTGCGGACGCTCGACAAGCGGTCTGGCACTGCGACGGATTCACCTGAGGACAACGCGATTGCGGTCCGGCTTGCATGGTCCGAGGACCGACCGATGACCGAGGCAGCGGCGGATATGTTACGCGCCTACCGCGAGGTGCCAACGGCCCAGCTCGCCCTGAGCGGCTATCTCGATATTAAGGGCAACGTATGGGGCGCCATCGTGCGCGATGGGCGCGGCTGGGTCGATATGGTGACGGTTGCCGCGGATGCTGGCGATGCTTCGTGTCGTCTGCGCGCCGTGCGTCTGGTCCCGCAAACAATAAGCTCAAAGGAGGGATCGTGAAATGCATGGCATTCTGCGTGAGGAATCTGCCCAGGCGACGGTCGAATACGCCATCGTCACGGTGGCGCTGTTATCGATCGTGCTGGCGATTGTGGGACTTTGGCGTGCTGGCACCGATGGACGCTTGGCGGCGCTGGTTGAGCGGGCGGCATCCCATGGCGTTGCCTCGACGTCGGTTATCGACGCCGCTGCGGGCGCTAAGGACATCGCGTTGTATTGATATCGCGCGCGAGGACCGGGCGCAGTCTACGGTCGAGGCCGCTTTTTTGCTGCCGACGTTTCTGACGCTCATCCTTCTCGCACTGCAACCGGTGTGCCTGCTTTATACGCGCGTGGTCATGGAGTCTGCCGCCGCCGAGACCGCGCGGCTCATGACCACGACGACGGCGGAGGACGACGATCTTAAGGAGTTCACCCTCCGCCGGCTTGCCGCAGTGCCCAACGTTTCGATCTTTCATGCCGGCGGGCCGTTGTCGTGGGATGTCGAGCTTAGCCGGGCCGATGCGGGCGGCGTCTCGTCCGTGTCCGTTTCCGGCGAGGTCAAGCCGTTGCCTGTGATCGGTGCGTTTGCGCAGGTTATGGGTGGTACCGCCGAGGGCGGCTACGTTGAGCTCAAGGTCGATGTCTCGTATCAATCACGTCCCGAATGGCTGGAGGGAGATTATGATTCGTGGATTGCTGCATGGGATTAAGCGTTTCTGGTCTAGACGCGTTTTGACGCGCCGTCCGAGCTGCCATCGCAAGCGAGGCGGCTTTATGGGTCGAGCCGGTATCGACCTGTTTATCGAAGACGGTGCCTACACCACGCTTTCCTCTGCGGTGGTCATCTTGGTGGTGCTCACGCTGCTGTTTTCGTCGACGGCGGCGATATGGAGCATGTCGCGCGCGGGGGACACCCAGGTGGCTGCCGATAGCGGCGCGCTGGCAGGCGCCAATGTGGTGTCGTCCTATCACACGGCTGCCACGGTGGTGGATGCGAGCATTTTGAGTTTGGGCCTGGCGGGGTTTGCCACGATCGGGACGGGCCTGGTCGCCATCCTCATCCCGGGCGCCGAACCAGTTGCCGGCAATATGGTCGACACCGGGATTGAGATTATTAAAACGCGCAACAAGTTTGCCAAAAGCGCATCGGAAGGCTTACAGAAAATCGAGACGGCTCTGCCGTATCTGATCGCCGCGCGTGCCACGCAGGCGGTGTCGGCGCAGGATACCGATAGTGTGGCCTATACCGGTACGGCGCTTGCCGTGCCCAGGACATCCGAGTCGGACTTCGCTGCGCTCAAAGGGTCAGAGATCTCGACCGATACCATTAAAGACGCATCAGATGATTTAGAGCGTGCGGCCGAGGAGCTGCGGAAGGCTTCTGAGGACACGGCGAAGGCTAAAGAGCGCGCTTGGCTGGCGGATTGTGGCGGGTCTGACAAGGGCTCGGTCAGCAGCTGTTCTTGCATGTGGGAGCGTGTGAAAAGTCTAACGGATCTCTCTGGTGCTCAAAATCCGCATTACGCTTCGAGCGTTACGTGGGAACCGCAAGTGGCGCTCGATCGCGCGAAGGCCTACTATCGCCAGCGCCTGGCAAATGAGAAACCGCTTGGCGAGGGTCCGGAAAAACAGGCAGATTCTGCTGCACGAAAGGTGTTCTTCGCTTATGCGGGCGAAGAAGTCGAGCGGGCATATATAACTGAAAAGGACGGCAAAGTTTCCGCCCGCATCCCTTTCCTTCCGCGAAATCCAGATGAGGCGCGGACGACTGAACTCTATACCGATGCGCGTTGGCCCACGAGTGAAGTAGATAAAGTTACCTATTTGCATTATGGGACTGACTGTCCAAATTACAAAAAAGGAAAGCCGGGTGGGCTGGCATCCGTCGCAGATTTTGACGGTCACGAAACGTGTAGCGAATGCCATTTCGGTGTGTCGTCTTTAGGGTACGTTGCGATTGCAACGACTTCTGTCGAAAGGGGCTTCGAGTACCACTTCGATAAGTTCAAAGAGGCTCTGGAAGACTACGTCGAATGCCGCAACAAAGAACTCGAACTTGAGCGTCAGACCGAGGATGAGGCCGACCGTGCGGGCAATGCGTTTGACCAGGCCATTAAAGCGCTTTCCGGCGAGCGCCCGCGTATCGCCCCACCTGGCCGCAACGGCGTGGTCGCCTTTGCGGTTTCGGGTGCCATCTCGAGCCCCGATGAGCTCAACTCTTCGTTTAACACGGCAGTCAGGCTTGGCGATCGCGGTGCTATCTCTGCCGCGGTGTTGGCGCCCGATGAGGCGACGGCGCAAAACAACGTGCTTTCGCGATTTTTCTCGACATTGAAGGAACGCTCGGGCGGCGTTGCCGGCGTGCTCGACGGCGTCATGGATGTTTGGGGACGGCTGCTCGTAGGATACGGTGATATCCAAGGTTCGGCCGACGAACTTATGGACGAGATGATTAAAGGCCTAGGAGGGGGCAGCGGCGCGTTGGGCTCCATCGCATCGTGGCTCGGCGATACCGTTTCGGCGTCCGTGGCGGCGCTGGGTTTGGAACCGTGCGACTTGCGCCTGCGAAAGCCGGTGCTGACCGATTCCGCCAATGTCATTAAGAGTCCGGGGTCTGACATTGCGGGTCTCTCTCAAGCGCAAGACAAACTGCGAAGTATTCCGTTGGGCGTGACCGATCCCAAGGCGCTTTGCGAGGCGTTGGAATATCAAGTCGAACGCACCATTAGCGGCACGGTGTTCACACTTGCGGAGATTCCTCTGCCCGGCGGCGGCTCCATCCCGCTCACCGTCGATGTCGCCACGCTGGTTGGCGCTCTGGGCGGTGGGTCGTAATGAGTATCCGCATGCGTCTGCGCGAGGAGCGCGCCCAAGCGACGGTTGAGATGGCAGTGGTTACGCCCGTTTTGCTGGTGCTGGCACTCATCGTGTACAACGTCATGGTCTTTGCCAGCGCTGTCGCGCGCTTCGACCGCGTGGTGCCCGACATCGTGTTGGCGCACGCTGTGGCACCGGGCGGGGAGGGTGACGAGAACTCTGCCGATGCCTCGGTGACGGTCCAGACTCAAATTCTGAATGCCATGGAAGGCTATGACTTGCAGATCGAAGTGTCGAGCGAGCAAGGCGCGAAGGCATCAGATGGTGGCCTGCTCTCCCTATCCGGTACGTTTAGGACCTACACCTGCACCATGCACTATGAGCCGTGGCCGACTTCTCTCAGCATCGCTGGCGTTTCGCTGGGGGCGCCGACAACGTTGTCGCACGAGCGCGCGGTGACGGTCGATCCATGGCGTCCGGGGGTGGTCATGTGACCGCGGTCTCGTCCTACATCGCTTACGCGCGGGCACTCAACAGGCTGGGTTGGACGCCGGCCGAGTTTGTGGTGGCGGAGTCGTTTGTCGTGCGCCTGCGCGGCATGCTGGGACGGCGTCCGGTTGCCGCCAACGGCCTGCCGCTCGTCATGGCGTTTCCACGCTGCTCTTCGGTCCATACGTGTTTTATGGCCTATCCCATCGACATCGCCTTCATCGATCGCGACGGCAATATCCTCGCGCGCTACGAAAACGTCCGTCCTTGGCACATGTGCTCTTGCCTCGGCGCCTGGGCCGTACTAGAGCGTCCTTCAATCATTGTTTCGACTCCTGCTCTCCAACGCGTGCCGGCTTAAGAATTGGCGACAGTGGACTTTCGTCATACGAAATTGGGTAAGATGGAGGAGAAGATGCATGGATGTTGAGATCCATCCCAACGCTAAAAAGCACCTGACGGAAAAGCAGGTGCTTGGTGCCTGGTTCGCGGTTACTGAGTGCATTCGCCGCGAGTCGGAGGACGAGCCGCCGAGATGGCTTGCCATTGGATGGCTTCCAGATGGTCGAAGTGTGGAACTTGTTGCGGTCGAACTAATTCGTGGATGGCTCATTATTCATGCCCTGTCTCCGGTTCAGAAGAAATTCTGGCAAGAGATCGAGCGAGCTCGGCAAAGGGGTCGATGATGGGCAAGACGTATACGGCCGCTAATGGTCAGGTTGTAACGGATGAAATGATTGACGCGTGGTGCGAGTCGTACGAGCGCGGAGAGTTTCCGGATGGCGAACACACCGTTGGTGGAATCGTGCATGGACGGCCCCCGCTCTCAGGTGAGGGGACGGCAACGCTGTCGGTCAAGATTCCTCTGGGAATGAAGGAGGCCATTCGTCGACGGGCGGCTGCCGAGGGGATGACGCCAAGTGAGTTTGCCCGTGCGGCTCTGAGTGAAAAACTTCTTGCTGCCGGCTGATGCCTCTGACGTGCCGATTTATAGAACCGAGGCTGTGCTCAAAAACTTTTTTAAAATTCTCGGTTGACCGGAACGCGTCCTTGGTTATACTAATCAAGCCTTGAAACAAGGCACACCTCAAATGGCTGGGTAGCTCAGTTGGTAGAGCAGAGGACTGAAAATCCTCGTGTCAGGGGTTCGATTCCCTTCCCCGCCACCTTGAATTGACTAGGACCTCTGCAAAGGGGTCCTTTTCTTTTATTGAGGGCTCTGCGGAAATTGCGTCCCAGATCCCGCGCTCAGAACGGGATGCGCTTTCCGGCCGCCTACTTCCGGCGCACGTGTGCATCTTGGCGTGTGCATCTCGGGTTCCGTCTGCCCGGACATTCCTCCCACTTTTGCGCCACTTTGTAGACCGTTCGGTCGCCTGTCCGCACGCGCGGGTATACTCAAAACGATACTTTTCCTATGCAATACGATGCAGGTTCGGCCTGCGCGATTCGAAGGGGGCCGTGATGGAGAGGATTCTCGGCGTTAATCTCTCTGGCTGGTTTATTCCCGAGCCCTGGGTGACCCCGTCGCTCTATGCAGCGACCGGAGCATCCAATGCAGCCGAGCTGCAGGAGGCCATGGGCACCGCTGCCTATAACGAGCGCATGCGTCGCCATTACGAGACGTTTGTGAGTGAGGACGATTTTCGCCGTATGGCGCAGATCGGTCTCAACGCCGTGCGCCTGCCGGTGCCGTGGTGTGCCTTTGGCTCGCAGGAGTCCGACGCTTCCTACATCTCGGTCGTCGATTATATCGACCGTGCTATTGAGTGGGCCGATAAGTACAACATCCGCGTACTGCTCGATTTGGCGACTGTACCCGGCGGTCAGGGCGATTCCAACGATTCGCCCACCACGCCGGAGGCTGTTGCCGAGTGGCATTCGTCCACCAACGGCCGTCACGTTGCGCTCGATGTGCTCGAGCGCCTGGCCGATCGCTATGGTGAGGCCGGGAGCCTGCTGGGCATCGAGCTGTTGGATACGCCGCAGATGAGCGTGCGCAAGAGCCTCTTTACCATGACGGACGGTATTCCGGCGCACTACCTGCGCAACTTCTATCGTGACGCGTACGAGCTCGTCCGTTCGTATATGCCCGAGGATAAGATCGTCGTCTTCTCGTCGTCGGGGCATCCCAGCGAGTGGAAGCATTTTATGCGCGGCGCCAAGTACAAGAACGTCTACATGGACCTTCACCTGTACCATTACCGCGACGAGTATGCGCTCGACATCACGAGCCCCCGCGGTCTGACGACGGCGATTTCGCGCAACAAGCGTGAGCTCAAGGAGGCAATCTCGGCCGGATTCCCCGTTTTGGTTGGTGAATGGTCGGGTGCGGCGATTTTTGCCAACTCATCGGTTACGCCCGAGGGCCGCAATGCCTACGAGCGCGTGTTTATCGCCAACCAGCTGGCATCGTTTGCGCCGGCGGCTGGCTGGTTCTTCCAAACATGGAAGACCGAGAAGCGTATTGCAGCATGGGACGCCCGCGCGGCACTCGGCACGCTCGAGCGCGGCATGATTGAATAGGTTGATATGACGCAAAACAGCGCCCGCACGGGCAAACTTTATGTGGTCGGTACGCCCATCGGTAACCTGGGCGACTTGTCTCCGCGCGTCGGCGAGGCATTTGCCGCTGCCGATGCCATCTGCTGCGAAGACACGCGTGTGACCTCAAAGTTGCTGATGCACCTAGGCATCTCCAAGCCGCTCGTTCGTTGCGACGAGAACGTGATCGCAAGTCGCGCAGCCGGCCTGGTCGACCGCCTGCTGGCGGGGGAGACCCTCGCCTTTGCCTCGGACGCCGGTATGCCGAGTGTGTCTGATCCCGGCCAGGCTTTGGTTGAGGCGGCGCGCGAGGCGGATGTGCCTGTCGAGGTTATTCCCGGCCCCTCTGCTTGCGTCACGGCGCTCGTATCGTCCGGTATTCCCTGCGAGCATTTTTTCTTCGAAGGCTTTTTGGGTCGCAAGCACGGCGACCGCGTGCGCCGACTGCAGCGACTTGCCGTCGTCCCCGGCGCGCTCATCTTCTACGAGTCTCCACATCGCATCGTGGCGACACTCGAAGCCGTGGCCGAGGTTTTTCCCCAGCGTGAGGTTGCCGTCTGCCGCGAGCTCACCAAGTTGCACGAGGAGGTCTTGCGCGCGCCCGCTGTCCAGCTTGTCGAGGAGCTGCGTGCCCGTGGCGAGGTAAAGGGCGAGATCGCGCTGGTCATCGCGCCGCCGAGTGAGGACGAGGAGGCCGGCATCACGCCGGTTGGCACTACGGCGGCCGACCCCGACGAAGCCCTGCGCGAGGACATCCGTGCCGCGCTCGAGGAGGGGGAGCCCGCCTCTGCGGTGGCCAAGCGCCTGTCGCAGAAGTACTCGCGCCGCAAGCGCGATGTCTATGCCATGGTGCTCGATATGCAATAGATGGAGGATATCCAGCCCTTGCGCTAGAATCATCCCCTGTATGCAACGTTTTTCTGGAGGACAAACCCCATGGATCAAAGCAAGCCTTCGTTCTTTATCACGACGCCCATCTACTACGTCAACGCCGATCCGCACCTGGGCACGGCTTATTCCACCATCATCGCCGACGTCCAGGCTCGCTATCGTCGCTCTGCCGGCTATAACGTCAAGTTCCTGACTGGCATGGACGAGCACGGCGAGAAGGTCGCCGAGGCTGCAGCCAAGCACAACATGACGCCGCAGGAGTGGACCGACAGCCAGGCTCCGCACTTCAAGGAGCTTTGGAGCAAGCTCGAGATCTCCAACGACGACTTCATCCGCACCACCGAGCCGCGTCAGCATCATGCCGTGCAGTACCTGTGGGAGCGCATGAAGGAGTCCGGCTACCTGTATAAGGGCAGCTACGACGGCTGGTATTGCGTGCCCGACGAGACCTACTTCACCGATACGCAGGTCCAGAAGGGTGACGAGGAGTACGGCAGCGTCGGCCAGCACCTGTGCCCCGACTGCCACCGTCCGCTCGAGCGCGTGCAGGAGGAGTCCTACTTCTTTAAGCTTTCCGCCTTCCAGGACAAGCTGCTCAAGCTCTATGACGAGCACCCCGACTTTGTCGAGCCCGCGTTCCGTATGAACGAGGTGCGCAGCTTTGTCGAGGGCGGCCTCAACGACCTTTCCGTGAGCCGTACGAGCTTTGACTGGGGCATTCAGGTCCCGTTTGACGAGGGCCACGTGACCTACGTGTGGTTCGATGCGCTGCTCAACTATATGACGGCCGTCGGCTACGGTGTCGACACCGACGAGGCGCGTGCCGAGCTGGCCTATCGCTGGCCCGCGCAGTTCCACATCGTGGGCAAGGACATCATCCGCTTCCACTGCGTCATTTGGCCCGCCATGCTCATGGCCATCGGCGAGGCCCTGCCCGAGCACGTCTTTGCCCACGGCTTCCTGACCGTGCGCAATGCCGAGACCGGCAAGGCCGAGAAGATGTCCAAGAGCCGCGGCAACGCCATCGCTCCGCAGGACGTTATCGACATGCTGGGCGTCGAGGGCTATCGCTATTACTTTATGACCGACGTGGTGCCCGGCACCGACGGCGCCATCAGCTTCGAGCGCATGGAGCAGGTCTACAACGCCGACCTGGCCAACAGCTGGGGCAACCTTATCTCGCGTTCGCTCAACATGAGCGGCAAGTACTTTGACGGTTGCGCGCCCGCCAAGCCCGCATCGTTCGATGCGTTCGACAACCCGCTGGCAAAGATTGCCGATGGCCTGGTCGATCGCTACATGGCCAAGATGGACGTGCTCGATTACGGTGGAGCTAAGGACGAGGTCATGGAGCTCATCCATGCCGCCAACCACTACATCGAGGACTCCGAGCCTTGGGCGCTTGCCAAGGACGAGGCCAAGGCTGACGAGCTGGCGTTTGTGATCTACAACCTGCTCGAGGCCATCCGCATCGCCGCTCACCTGCTGATGCCACTCATGCCCCAGACTTCTGCCGAGGCTCTGCGTCGCCTGTCCTGCGAGGACGAGGCCACGAGCGACGACCTCAAGGGCATTTGCGCTTGGGGCCTGCTTGCCGGTGGTCAGCCCGTCGAGAAGGGCGAGCCGCTGTTCCCGCGTCTGGGCTAAGCCGCTGCGCGCCATATCGGCAATTTGCTGTTTAGATGTAAGGGCATGGCCGCAACGGTCCATGCCCTTTTGTTTCAAGACGCCGCCACCATGCTAAGGAGGCAACTATGACAACTTCGCCTTTGGCAAACCCCACGGCAACTAGGGAGCTGCTAGAGGAGTTTGGCCTTGCGACCAAGCATCGCCTGGGCCAAAACTTCCTGATCGACAACCATGTGATCGAGCGTATCTGCGAGCTTTCCGAGCTTGCAGGTGACGAGCGCGTACTCGAGGTGGGTCCGGGTTGCGGTACGTTGACACTTGCGTTGCTGCAGGAAGCGGCGTGCGTCACGTCGATTGAGGCAGATCCCGAGCTCGAGCCGGTGCTCGATGCTCACGCCGCCGACTACGCCAACTTCCACTTTATCATGGGCGACGCGCTTAAGGTGGGCCCGGAGCAGATTGAGCAGGTTGCGGGCGGTAAGCCGACGGTGTTTGTCGCGAATCTGCCCTACAACGTGGCGGCGACGATCATCCTTCAGTTCTTCCAGACGATGCCCGCGCTTAAGCGCGCTGTCGTCATGGTTCAAAAGGAGGTTGCCGATCGCATTGCCGCAACGCCCGGTAACAAGACCTATGGCGGATACACGGCAAAACTCGGCCTGTACGCGCAGGTGACGGGTCGCTTTGAGGTGCCGCCGCGTTGCTTTATGCCGGCGCCGCACGTGGACTCGGCCGTCGTGCGTATCGACCGTGTTGACGGCGTGGTGCCCGAAGGACTCGATCGCGAATTTGTGGCCCGCGTGATTGATGCTGCATTTGCTCAGCGTCGCAAGACCATCCGCAATTCCATGAGCGCCAACGGTTTTGCCAAGGACGTGCTCGATGCCGCTTTTGAGGTTTGCGGTATCGCACCCACCACGCGCGCCGAGACGCTCGATGTTGCCGACTTTGTCCGTCTGGCCCGGGAGCTAATCCATGACGCCTAATGCCGAACGCGTGACGTTTACCAAGAAAAAGAAGACGGTTGCTTGTCCCGTGCCCTTGGCGCCGCTTGCCGACACGCATGCACATCTGCTTTCGTTTTGGGGCAAGGATGTGCCCGAGACGCTCGTGCGCGCCAAAGCCGCGGGCGTCGACCTGTTGGTGACGATGTTCGACCCCATTGCTGACAAGCGCAGCGTGGCGGACTATAGCGACTGGCTGGTGCGCGAGATTCTTCCGATGCAGGATATCCCGCAGATCAAGTATCTTGCCGGCGTGCATCCGTATGGCGCGCCGGACTATACCGACGACGTTCATGCACAGGTCGTTGCGGCACTTGATGACCCCTTATGCGCCGGTATTGGCGAAATCGGCCTGGACTACCACATGGACTATGACGACGATATCGCGCCGGCACCCCATAACGTGCAGATTGATTGCATGGCGCGCCAGCTCGAGCTTGCCGTGCGCCGCAATGTGCCGGTGGAGCTGCACCTGCGTCACGAGGACTCGGATGGGGAGCGCACCTCGCACGTTGATGCGTACAACGTACTGCGCGAGGTGGGTGTGCCCCAGGCTGGTTGTGTGCTGCACTGTTTTGGCGAGGACCGCGCCACGATGGAGCGCTTTGTGGATTTGGGCTGCTATATCGCCTATGGCGGTGCGGCCACCTTTAAGCGCAACGACGATGTGCGCGAGGCATTTGCGGCAACTCCACTCGATCGAATTTTGTTCGAGACGGATTGCCCGTATATGGCTCCGGAGCCCATCCGCGGTCTTGAATGCGAGCCCGCAATGATCTCCATTACGGCAAACACGCTGGTCAACGACCGTGTCGATCGCACGGGTGAGGACGCCGAAACAATCGTGCAAGCCGCTTGGGAGAATGCCTGCAAACTTTTTCAAAAATAGTTCTTGCGTTCGTGGTGGCGCTCCGTTATTCTAATTCCTGCACGCGGGCGTGGCGGAATTGGCAGACGCGTACGGTTCAGGTCCGTATGGGGGCAACCCCATGAAGGTTCAAGTCCTTTCGCCCGCACCATTAAATGAAAGAGCTCCCAGCAATGGGAGCTTTTTTGTTATGGGCCCATCACAGGGACTTGAACCTGTGAAGGAGCGAGCGTAAAGAAAACGCGGAGCGTTTTTAGCGAGCTGGCGAGGACGCCGGCAGGCGGCCGAAGCCGGTGCGGATCCGCGAAGCGGATACGCGGACGTCCTTTCGCCCGCACCATTGATTGAAAGAGCTCCCAGCAATGGGAGCTTTTTGTTATGGGCCTCTTGTTGATGTCACGTTGCTGCTTCGTGCGGGTATCCTAGTGCCAACGTGTGCCTATCAGAGGAGAGACCATGCTGTTGTCCGGTATCATCGCCGCCCTTACCAGCCTTTTGATTCCCATCATCATTTTGTTGTTACTGCTTCCCAACGCCTGCTATGTCGTTGAACAGCAGCATGCCGTGATCATCGAGCGTCTGGGCAAGTTTAACCGCATCGTCAACGCGGGCTTCCACATGAAGGTGCCCGTGATTGACCGCAAAGCCGCCACGGTGAGTCTGCGCACCATGAAAAACGGTTTTGGCATCGACGTTAAGACCCAGGACAACGTGACCATCGGCCTTGAGGTCTCTGCTCAGTACCACGTGAGCTATGACATGGGCGCCGGCCCGGCAGATTCGGGTATCTACAAGAGCTACTACATGCTGCAGGAGCCCGTCGACCAGATGCGTGACTTCATCACCGACGCCCTGCGCTCTTCGATTCCCGTCTACACACTCGACGAGGTCTTTGCCAAGAAGGATGACATCGCCAAGGATGTCAACGCTACCGTTTCCGAGCAGATGGCCGCCTACGGCTTCACCCTCGTGTCGACGCTCATCACCAAAATCGCACTGCCGACCGAGGTCGAGAACTCCATGAACGACATCAACGCCGCCCAGCGCAAGCGCGCTGCGGCACAGGAGCTCGCCGAGGCCGACCGCATCAAGCGCGTCACCGAGGCGACCGCCGAGGCCGAGGCTATGGAAAAGGCGGGCGAGGGCATCGCCAACCAGCGCAAGGCCATCGCACTGGGTATCAAAGATTCGCTCGAAATCATCCAGGAGACGGGTGTCGGCAATGACGAGGCCAACCAACTGTTCATGTTTACGCAGTGGTCCGAGATGATGACGGAGTTTGCTCGCACGGGTAAAACCTCGACGGTCGTGCTGCCGAGCGACTTCTCGCAGTCGGCCTCTATGTTCGAGCAGATGCTGACCGCCGGCAAAGTTCAAAACGATTCGAAGGAGTAGACGCGCGTGAAATACACCGTCGTTTGCGTCGGTAAGCTCAAGGAGCGCTTTTGGAAGGACGCGTGCGCTGAGTACACCAAGCGCCTAGGCGCCTATGCCAAGGTGGATATCCGCGAGGTGGCCGATATCGACCCGGCTAAGGCGGGCGGCGTGGATGCCGCGCGCGACAAGGAGGGGGCGGCAATTCTTGCTGCATTGCCGTCTCGGGCGCATGTGATCCTGCTGGCTATCGAGGGCAAGGAGCGTTCGAGTGAGGAGCTCTCGGCGCGGCTCGACGATCTTATGCTGCGAGGCAGCAGCGACATTGCCTTTGTAATCGGCGGTTCGGACGGCGTGAGTGATGAGGTGCGCGCCCGCGCCGACGAGATGCTCAGCTTTGGACACATTACCTTGCCGCATAACCTGGCGCGTGTGGTGCTGCTAGAGCAGATTTACCGTGCCTGCAAGATCAGCCGTGGCGAGCCGTATCACAAATAGGTCGGCAATAGGAAACAATGGCGTGGGACAATACCTTTCGTTTTGAGGAATGTGTCTGAAAGGACTATGCGATATGAAGATTGGATTTGTCGGTTTTGGCAATATGGCGAGCGCTATGGCCGATGGCTGGATCGCTGCCGGTGTAGCTGCGAGCGACATGTGCGCCTGTGCGGGTCGCTACGACGCACTGGTTGAGCGCTGCGAGGCGCGCGGCATGGTCGCCTGCCACGATGCCGCCGAGGTCGTCGCCGCATCCGATATCGCGGTCGCTGCGGTCAAACCGTACATGATCGAGAAGGTATTCGCCCCGCTCAAGGATGCTCTTGCCAAAAAGGTCGTTCTGTCGGTTGCCTGGACCTGGGACAGTGCCAAGTGGGAGCAGGTCCTGCCGGGCGTTGCGCATATCTCGACGGTGCCCAACACACCGGTTTCGGTGGACGAGGGCGTCATCGCTTGCGAGAAGGCTTCCACGCTTAGTGATGAGCAGAGCGCAGTGGTGCTTGATCTGCTTGGCAAGCTCGGTGCGGTGGTCGAGCTCGATACGAGCCTGCTGTTTGTGGGCGGCACGGTGGGTGGTTGCGCTCCGGCATTTGTCGCTATGGCAATCGAGGCCCTGGGCGATGCGGCGGTCAAGCACGGTATCCCGCGTGCCGATGCCTATCGCATTGTGAGCCAGATGGTGCTGGGTACGGCAAAGCTGCAGCTTGCAACTGGCCAGCATCCTGCGGCGATGAAGGATGCCGTATGCTCGCCCGGCGGCGCCACCATCAAGGGCGTCGTTGCGCTCGAGGACGCCGGCATGCGCAGCGCCCTGGTCAAGGCAATTGACGCAACTCTCCAATAAAACCGACCAAAAAAGACAGGTTTATTTTGGCAGGTTTTTCCTGCGGTTTTGTCACATGTACGAAAAGCGCCCCGCAACTGGCTCAATTCCAGTTGCGGGGCGCTTGCATTTGCCCAGATAAAACCGACCAAAATAAACCTGTCCCTTTTTGGCAGGTTAGTCCCAGAAGCTGTCTTCCTCATCCTCGGACTTGGGCCCGCGGTCGACGTACATCTTATGGGTGCGCTTCTCCATTACAAAGGCAAGAATCGCAAATAACAGGATGCCGCCGGCGAAAAGGATGGCAAAACCGGTGCGGGTGCCAAACAAAAAGGAAAAAACTGCGTCCATTGGGTGCCTTCTTGCGTAGTTGAGTTGGGTCGTAAACGCTCATAAGTATATACTTGCCCATACATGTACAAGGTTGCAACCTAAATGGAATGTATATCGCCGGAGGATCTAATGCTTGATATCAAGTTTGTTCGCGAGAATCCCGATGCCATCGATGTCGCCATGGCTAACCGCCAGACGTCTTGGGATCGCGAGAAGTTCTTTGAGCTCGACGACGAGCGCCGTGCCGTCATCACCGAGGTCGAGGAGCTCCAGGCTACGCGCAATGCCGAGTCCAAGAAGATCGGCGCCCTGATGAAGGAGGGCAAGAAGGAGGAGGCCGAGGCCGCCAAGGAGGCCGTGCGCGCCGTCAACGAGAAGATTGACGGTCTGGCCGAGCGCCGCACCGCTCTCGAGCAGGAGCAGTACGACTTCATGGCTCACCTGCCCAACATTCCGTGCGAGGCCACCCCGTACGGTAAGGACGAGGACGAGAACATCGAGCGTCGCCGCTGGGGCACCCCGCGCGAGTTCGACTTCGACTTTAAGCCGCACTGGGATCTGGGCACCGATCTGGACATCCTCGACTTCGAGCGCGGCAACAAGCTCTCCGGCAGCCGCTTCACCGTTCTCGGTGGCGCCGGCGCCCGTCTGGAGCGCGCCCTCATCAACTTCTTCCTCGATACGCACACCAGCCGTGGCTTCAAGGAGTGGTGGCCGCCCATCGTCGTCAAGCGTCAGACCATGTTCGGCACGGGTCAGCTGCCCAAGTTCGAGGACGACGCCTATCACGTCTCGGGCGACAACTTCCTGATCCCCACCGCCGAGGTCGTGCTCACCAACCTGCACGCCGGCGAGGTCCTCGACGCCGACACCCTGCCGCGCCGCTACACCGCCTTCACCCCCTGCTTCCGCGAGGAGGCCGGTTCCGCCGGTCGCGACACCCGCGGTATCATCCGTCAGCACGAGTTCGACAAGGTCGAGATGGTCAAGTTCGCTAAGCCGGAGGAGTCCGACGAGGAGCTCGAGAGCATGACCGCCGAGGCCGAGTACCTGCTGCAGCAGCTGGGCCTTCCGTATCGCGTGATTAGCCTGTGCACCGGCGACTTGGGCTTCTCTGCCCGTCAGACCTACGACGTCGAGGTCTGGCTGCCGAGCTACAACGCCTACAAGGAGATCAGCTCCTGCTCCAACTGCGGTGACTTCCAGGCTCGCCGCGCCAACATCAAGTATCGCGACCCCGAGAACTTCAAGGGTTCGCGCTACCTGCACACCCTCAATGGTTCCGGCCTGCCGGCTGGCCGCACCATGGCTGCCATTCTGGAGAACTACCAGAACGCCGACGGCACCATCACGATCCCCGAGGTTTTGCGTCCTTACATGGGCGGTCTCGAGAAGATCGAGCCGGTCGCGTAACTTGCCTGCATAGGGGATATGCAAGGGCGCTCCTTCGGGGGCGCCCTATTTCGTGCGTAGGTCCATACCATGCCGTGCGGACAGCTCGATAGAAAACACACGAACAACTGTTCTGTATACAGCCATCTACCTGCTATGCTTTTGCTAAATAAGAGCGAGAGAAAGGGGACGCGATGGAGCTGTTTGATGATCGGGTGGTTTTGTTTGAGAGCGACGAGGGCGGGGAGTACCTGCTTGTAACGTGTGAGCCGTCTGGCATGGGTGGCCTGGTGGTTCGGCAGACGAGCGAGGGTCCGTTGACCCAATGGTGCTTTGAGGAGTCGCCGCATGTGGTCGAGACGTTTGTGGCGCACGAGGGGCTTGTGGCGCTGGAGCACTTCTATGGAGTTGGGACTTCCAACCAGGTCGCGCGCATGCTGAGCATCTCGTTTGCCGATTATGACTGTGCTCAGCGGGTGAGATCGCTCCTGAGGGAACTTGATGCCAAGTTTGACGTGATCGAAAAGCCAATCGATCGTACGGGGAACGGCGGTATATGCGGAGCAGCATGACAAAACTGCGTTCCACAAAAAAGTTTGAGATTGTGCTTGACTCCAATAAGCTAAAGTGGTTTTATATGTCTTGCGCTGCGGCGTTACCTCAGCTGGATAGAGGGTCTGACTACGAATCAGAACGTCATAGGTTCGAATCCTATACGCCGCACCAATCGAAATCGAAAGCCTCCGGCAACGGGGGCTTTTCTTTTATGGCAACACCGCATGGATTCGAACCTCGGTCGAGGCGCGGGCGTAAAGAAAACGCGGAGCGTTTTAGCCCGCGGGCGAGCACGCCGGCAGGCGGGCGAAGCCGGTGCGGATCCGCGCAGCGGATGCGCGGAATCCTATACGCCGCACCAATCGAAATCGAAAGCCTCCGGCAACGGGGGCTTTTCTTTTATGGCAACACCGCATGGATTCGAACCTCGGTCGAGGCGCGAGCATCTTAATCATTACTT
>JAXJKV010000066.1:0-21431 GCA_036297525.1 Collinsella sp. | reverse complement strand
TGGAACATGGGAGACGGCGGTCGACGAAACTGGAGAGGAGGTATTACGAGCTCCTGTGCGAATTGAAGGGAGCGCTCCCGCAAACTGCCTATTGACAACTTATAGGAGCGTCGGTTTTATTTTTGCCCGAGACGCCATGGTCGGGGGATGCCGGCCAAACGTAGTAGATGGGCCGGTTTCGTGGCGGGAGGCCCCGGGGGCGGCCGGGGTGGAGCCTGATGGGAGGGCGGCGGCAGCGCCGCCCTCCCGCGGGGCGCGCCCCGCGGGCTTAGCCGGGCATCGAGGGGCCCAGACGCCCCGGGCACGTCCGCATCGGCCCCGCGGGCGCGGGACTCCGGCGCCCCCCCCCGGAAAGTTTTTCCGAAATTGTCCTTGCATCGGCGGGGGAGTTCCCGTATAGTACTTCTTCGCACGGGGGCGTAGCTCAGCTGGGAGAGCGCTTGACTGGCAGTCAAGAGGTCAGGGGTTCGATTCCCCTCGTCTCCACCCGAGCATTGATTGAGGCTCCAACGCAAGTTGGGGCCTTTTTTCATATTGGCACACAAGGTCAAAGGCGGCACCATGATCCTCCTGGTCGACAAGATCGAAAAAAGCTTCGGCGCACGCGTCCTCTTTAGCGGCGCATCCTTCCAGATCAACCCCGGCGAGCGCTTTGCGCTCGTGGGACCCAACGGCGCCGGCAAAACCACCATGCTCAAGATCATCATGGGCATCGACAGCCCAGACGCCGGCCAGGTCCAGTACGCCAAGGACTGCCAGGTAGGCTACCTAGAGCAGGAAACTAATCTGGAGCAAAAGGACACCACCATCCTTGCCGAGGTCATGGCCGCCGCCAAGGAAATCCGCCGCATGGGCGAGCGCGCCAACGAGCTGCAGGCCCAGATCACCGAGCTCTCCGAACAGGGGAAGGACGTCAACGCGCTCCTCAACGAGTACGGCCAGGTCCAGGACCGCTTTGAGCACCTGGGCGGCTACGAGCTCGAGAGCAACGCTCGCAAGATCCTGTCCGGCCTGGGCTTTAAGGTCGCCGACTTTGAGCGCCCGTGCTCCGAGTTCTCGGGCGGCTGGCAGATGCGCATCGCACTTGCTAAGCTCTTCCTGCGCCACCCCGACCTGCTGCTGCTCGACGAGCCCACCAACCACCTGGACCTCGAAAGCGTCCAGTGGCTGCGCGGCTTTATCGCCAACTACGACGGCGCCGTGCTCATCGTCAGCCACGACCGCGCCTTCATGGACGCCTGCGTCGACCACGTCGCCGCACTCGAAAACCGTCGCGTAACCACCTACACCGGCAACTACAGCAGCTACCTCAAGCAGCGCGAGGACAACCTGGAGCAGATGCGCGCCAAGCGCGCCGCCCAGGAGCGCGACATCGCCCACATGCAGGTCTTCGTCGATAAGTTCCGCTACAAGCCCACCAAGGCAGCCCAGGCCCAGGAGCGCATCCGCAAAATCGAGCAGATCAAAAAGGAGCTCGTCATCCTGCCCGAGGGCCACAAGCATATCGACTTTAAGTTCCCCGACCCGCCGCGCTCGGGCGATATGGTCGTGGGCCTCGAGGGCGTCTCCAAGTCATACGGCGACAAGCACATCTACAGTGACATCGACCTCAAGCTCTACCGCGGCGAGCATGTGGCGCTCGTCGGCCCCAACGGCGCCGGCAAGTCCACCCTCATGAAGATCCTCGCCGGCCTGGAACCGCCCACCACCGGCACCCGCGACCTGGGCACCAACGTGGGTGTGGCCTACTACGCCCAGCACGCGCTCGAGGGCATGACCGAGTCCAACACCGTCCTGCAAGAGATCGACACCGTCACGCCCAAGTGGACCGTGCCGCAGCAGCGCAGCCTGCTGGGCGCCTTCCTATTTAGCGACAACGACTCCATCGAGAAGCAGGTCCGTGTCCTCTCCGGCGGCGAAAAGGCGCGTCTGGCGCTTGCCAAGATGCTCGTGGCCCCCGAGGCGCTCCTGTGCCTGGACGAGCCCACCAACCACCTTGACATCGACTCGGTGGACATGCTCGAGAACGCCCTGCAAAACTTCCCCGGTACCATCGTGCTTATCAGCCACGACGAGCACCTGGTACGCGCTGTGGCCAACCGCATCATTGACATCCGCGATGGCAAGGTCACGGTCTACGACGGCGACTACGACTACTACCTCTACAAGCGCGAGGACCTCGCAGCCCGCGCCGCCGCCGAGGCGGCAGGGGAGAGTGCGCCGGCCGCGACCAAGTCCGCTAAGGTCACCGCGGCCCAGCCCGACACCCCCGCCACCGCCTCCAAGCCCGCCGAGGGCAAAAAGACCAAGGAGCAAAAGCGCGCCGAGGCCCAGGCCCGCGCCGCGCTCAACAAAAAGCTCAAGGGCGTGCGCAACCAGCTCAAGAAGATCGAGGCCGAGCTCGACAAAAAGCGCGCCCGCTATGACGAGCTTATGGAATTGATGGCGAGCGAAGAGCTTTATGCCGATCAGGACAAGTTCAACGCCGCGCTGGGGGAATATAACGGCCTTAAGCAAGAGCTGCCCAAGCTCGAGGATGAATGGCTGGAGCTTTCCACCCAGATCGAAGAGGAGACCGCGCGTGAACTCTCGTAAGGCCACCGCCGTGGCGATGAGCATCATCGCCACCGCCTGTCGCATCTGCGGCATCTTTATGAGCGCGATGACCGTGCTGCTGTGTTTTAGCGGCCTCACCGCCAAGCTGCAGATCGCGGGCTTTGTCGTTGAGCTTTCGCGCGCACTGCCGAGCGCCATTGCAGGCTACGGCGTTATCACCTCGCCCTTTGGCGGCGTGTTCCGCCTGGATTATGCCATCGTCGCCGTCATTCTGTTTGTGGCCGACTACCTGCTCACGCGCACCTCGCGCCGCGTCCGCTAGGGGAGCACCATGTCCAGCAGCTACCTCATGAACCTGCTCGCCAGCGCGATTGCCGTCATCGTGGGCATCGTTATCCACGAGAGCGCGCACGCAGCCGCGGCCTGGGCACTCGGCGATAAGACGGCCCGTTCGCGCGGACGCGTCTCGCTCAACCCGCTCAACCATATCGACCCGTTTGGCACCATCATCCTGCCGCTGCTCATGCTCGCAGCCGGTGGCCCGGTGTTTGCCTTCGCCAAGCCCGTGCCCGTCTACCTCAACAACCTCAAGCACCCCAAGCGCGACGAGGTCCTGGTGAGCGTAGCCGGCCCCGCATCGAACATCGCACTCGCGTGTCTTGCTGCCGCCCTCATGCGCCTGACCTATGGCAACCTCTACACCAGCATGTCATTTGCCCTGGCGTCGCAAATTATGAACTTCGGCGCCACGTTTATCGTGGTCAACTTGTCGCTCGCGTTCTTTAACCTCATCCCGATCCCGCCGCTCGACGGCTCATCGATTATCGTGCCGTTCCTCAAGGGCAAGGCGCTCGCCAACTACTACCGCCTGCAGCAATACGCCATGCCCATCCTCATCCTGGTTCTGTACCTGTTGCCCATGTGGACCGGCATCGATGTGATCGGCCGCTATTTCGACGTTACCGTGTATCCACTTGCTGAGCAGCTGCTTAACTTCGCAATCGCCGGTATCTAAGGTAAACTAACAGGTCGACCGTGCAAAACGGTCGCAACATGCACCCAAACCGCGCCGCGAAGGCGCCGTCAAAGGAGGTCGAAGATGTCGTATCGCGTGTCGACGCAGGTCTACAGCGGACCGTTCGACCTGCTGCTGCAGCTGGTAACCCGCCAAAAAGTAGATATCGGCGCCATCTCCATCAGCGAGGTGGCCGAGCAGTACCTTGCCGAGGCCGAGCGCATCGAGGCGCTGGACCTGGACGTGGCGAGCGACTTTTTGCTGGTCGCGGCAACCCTTTTGGACATCAAGGCTGCCTCTCTGGTGCCGCAGGAGGCCCCGCGCAAAGCCGATGACGACGATGACGAGTTCGACGAAGACCTTGAGGAGCTCAGCACGCTTGACGGCGACGCCCTGCGCGAGGTCCTGATCCAGCGCCTGATTGCCTACAGGCAGTTTAAAGGCGCGGCTGCAGCCCTCGGTGCCCGCATGCAGGCCGAAAGCCGCATGCACCCGCGTGTGGCCGGCCCCGACCCCGAGTTCCTAGGCCTTATGCCCGACTACCTTGCCGGCATCACGCTGCGCGGTCTCGCCGTCATCTGCGCCGACCTGGACGGGAAGCGACAGACCTTCTTGCTGGAGGCCGAGCACGTGGCACCCCATCGCGTTCCGCTCGACCTGACGGTGGCCTCAGCCGACCGCTTTACCATGGCGCACCAAACCTGCACCTTCCGCGAGCTACTGGACGGCGATGCCACCACCGAGCAGCTCGTCGTCACCTTCCTAGCTATGCTTGAGCTCGCCAAGCGCGGCTCGCTCACGCTGAGCCAGGACGAGATCTTTGGAACCATCCGTATCAACCGCGTCGAAGGCGCCGAGGCCTATGTGCCCGGCGAGGGCCCCGAGCTCACCGAATAGGAGCCGCAACCATGTCAACCCTTTCCACGCTGGAGGCAAACAGCCTCAAAGGCGCCCTCGAGGCGCTGCTGCTGGTGTCAAGCGACCCAGTGAGTGCGCCCGCGCTGGCCGGCGCACTGGATATCGCCCCCGGCGAGTGCGCGTCGCTGCTCGCCGAGCTCAAGGTTGAGTACGAGGAGGCCAACCGCGGCTTTCAGCTGCGCGAGGTCGCCGGCGGCTGGCGCCTGTTCACGCACCCCGCCTACCACGACGTGGTCGAGGCCTATGTGTTGAGCTGGGACACGCAAAAGCTGTCCCAGGCGGCGCTCGAAACCCTGGCCGTCATCGCATACCACCAGCCCGTAACGCGCGAGGTGGTCAAGGGCATCCGCGGCGTCAACTCAGACGGCGTCATCGCGTCGCTCGTGGACAAGGGTCTGGTGCGCGAGCTCGGCCGTGACCCCCAGCGCGGTCAGGCCATCATTTACGGCACGACCAACGCCTTCTTGGAAAAGTTCGGTCTGCGCTCCACCCGCGACCTGCCCGATCTGGAGCAGTTTGCCCCCGACGAGCAGTCGCGCCAGTTTATCCGCGAGCGCCTGAGCGGCCGCAGCATTCAGTCTACGCTCGAGGAGCAGGCCGAAGATCTGGACGAAGAGCGCGAACTGATCGATACCGATGTTGAGGACACCGATGAAGAGGAGCTTCTGCTCACAGGTGCTACCTCGGAGGATATACATGACGAGGACTAACGAAGCAGGGGAGACGCGCGTCGCAAGCGCCACGGACACCGCAGCGCCCGTAGGCGACGCGGTGTCCGTCTACCCGCACACCATGCGCCTGCAGCGCTTTTTGGCGCGCGCGGGCGTGGCGAGCCGCCGCGGCTCGGAGGATCTGATGACCGCCGGCCGTGTGACCGTCAACGGCGAAGTCGCGACCGAGCTGGGCACCAAGGTCGATGTCGACCGCGACCACATCGAGGTCGACGGCATGCCCGTCAAACTCAACCAGGGCGCTGTGTACCTGATGCTCTACAAGCCGACCGGCTACCTCACCACCATGAGCGACCCGCAGGAGCGTCCCTGCGTGGCCGACCTGGTCCCCCGCGACCGTTTTCCGGGGCTTTTCCCGGTGGGCCGCCTGGACCGCGACACCACGGGCCTGTTGCTCTTTACCACTGACGGCGACCTGTCGCAGGACCTGCTGCACCCCAGCAAGCACGTCTACAAGACCTACCAGGCCCTCGTAGACGGCCACCTCACCGACCGCGATTTGGAACCACTCCGCCGTGGCATCGAGCTCGACGACGGCCTATGCCAGCCGGCAATCTGCCGCATCATCACCGCACGCGAGGCCGAGGCCGTAGCTCCCCAGGGCGTCAAGCCCGGCACCACCGCCGTGGAGGTCATCATCCGCGAAGGCCGCAAGAACCAGGTTAAGCGCATGCTGAGCAAGATTCACCACCCGGTAATCCGTCTGCATCGCTGCAACTTTGCCGGCCTGGAGCTCAAGGACGTGGCCAAGGGCTCGTGGCGCGAGCTCACCGACCGCGAGGTACAGGTCCTCAAAAGCGGCGGCATCCCGCCCAAGCAGGCGAGCGCCAAGCGCAACGGCGGCAAGCCCCAAGACACGCCCGCCAGCCGCACGCGCCACCACGGCAGCCACGGCTCCGCACCCAAGCGCAACACCTACCGCGAGCGTTACACGGGCTAGGCAACCCGCCGCGCCCCAACGCCCGCGAACCATACCAGCACGTCAACCATCGAAAGGAAGCACTGCATGATCGTCGCCATCGACGGCCCCGCCGGTTCCGGCAAGTCCACCATCGCCAAGGAGATCGCCCGCCAGCTGGGCTTTAACAAGCTCGACACGGGCGCCATGTATCGCGCCGTCACCTTCGCCGCGCTCGACCGTGGCATCGATTTGGACGACGAGGCGGCAATCGACGCCCTCGCCGAGCAAATCGAGATCCGCTTTACAAACGGCACCGGCGAGGACACGCGCCTGACCATTGACGGCCAGGACGCTTCGGCCGCCATCCGCACCCCGCAGGTCGACGCCAACGTGTCCAAGGTCTCGGCCTATCCGGGCGTGCGCGCCGCCATGCTCATCCACCAGCACCGCGCCGCCGAGGACCGCGATATCGTGGCCGAGGGTCGCGACATCGGTACCGTCGTGTTCCCTAACGCGCAGGTCAAGGTCTTCCTAACCGCCGACCCGCGTGAGCGCGCCCGCCGCCGCGTACTGCAGCGTCACCAAAACGACGCCCAGCCGCTCACGACCGAGCAGCTCGAAGCCGAGGTCGACGAGACGCTCGACGCCCTTAAGCAGCGCGACAAGCTCGACAGCAGCCGCGAGGTCGCCCCGCTCGTGCCCGCCGAGGACGCCGTGCACATCGACTCCACCGCCCACACCATCGACGAGGTCGTCTCGATAATCGAGGACCTCATCAACCAAAGGAGGTAGCCCATGCGCCTGTTTAAGCAGACGCCCGAGGACTATTACAACGCCCCCTACGCCGAGTTCCCAGCGCTCATCCGCGGCACCGTCTTCGTGGTCATGGCAATCCTTTGGGCTTTCTCCAAGCTCATGTGGCGTTGGAAGGTCGAGGACGCCGATCTTCTGTTTGAGCGCCAGGAAGGCCGCGGCAGCGTGGTCATCTGCAACCACACCTCGATGGCAGAGCTCTTGGCCGTGGAGACGGCGCTGTTCTTTGGGGGGCGCCGCATTCGTCCCATCTTTAAGTCCGAGTTCGCCAAGAGCAAGATTGTGCGCTGGGCCTTTAGCCGCGTTGGCGGCATCCCCGTGGAGCGTGGCACTGCCGATATGAAGTGCCTGCGCGCCGCCCAGCATGCGCTGCAGCGCGGCGAGGACGTTCTGATCTTCCCCGAGGGCACGCGCCTCCGCTCGCGCGAGATCAAACCCGAGGTCCACGGCGGTTTTGCGCTCATCGCTCAGATGGGCAAGGCACCCGTCAACCCGCTCGCCATCTGCGGCTGGTCCGACATCACGCCCGCGGGCAAAAAGATCATGCGTCCCAAGAAGTGCTGGATCCGCGCCGGCAAGGCCGTCTCTCTTTCCGACGCACCGGCCGGGCTTAAGCGCACGGAGCGCCTGGAATGGTTTGAGTCCGAGGCCATGAACCGCGTCTACGCCATGCGAGACGATCTGTGCGACGAGCATCCGGGCAGGTTCTAGCCATGAGCGAGAACGTGACGAACACCGCCGCGGCCGCCACTGAGGAGGTCGTCCCCACCATCGAAATCGCCGCCCACGCCGGCACTTGCTACGGCGTGCAGCGCGCGCTCGACATGGCGCTGGCGGCCGCCCCGCAGGCGGGGGAGAGCACTCAGGTCCACACCCTGGGTCCGCTCATCCATAACCCCATCGTGGTACGCGAGCTCACCGAGGCAGGTGTGGGCCTGGCCGACACCTTGGATGACGCCGCGTCGGGCACCGTGATTATCCGCGCCCACGGTGTGGTACCGCAGGTGATCGATGCTGCCCGCACGCGCGGCCTCAACGTGGTCGACGCCACCTGCCCCTACGTGAAGAAGGTCCATATGGCAGCCGAGCGCCTGGTGCGCGAAGGCTACCGCGTGGTGGTCGTAGGCGAGCCGGGTCATCCCGAGGTCGAGGGCATTCTTGGCCACGCCGGCAAAGATGCACAGGTCGTGAGCTGTGCCGCCGACGCCAACGCCTTGTCGCTCAAGGGCAAGGTGGGCCTGGTTGTGCAGACCACTCAGACCGCGCAGAACCTCGCCGAGGTCGTGGCCGCTATCACCCCGCGCGTGCAGGAGCTGCGCGTGATCAACACCATCTGCGCCGCCACGAGCGAGCGCCAGCAGGCAGCCGCATCACTTGCCAAACGCTGTGATTGCATGGTCGTCGTGGGTGGCAAGAACTCGGGCAACACCCGCCGCCTGGCGCAGATTTGTGCAGACGCCTGCGAGCACACGCATCACATCGAGGAAGCTTCCGAGCTCCAGGCCGCGTGGTTTACCGACGCTCACCACATCGGCATCACCGCCGGAGCCTCCACCCCACAAGAACACATCGAGCGCGCCGTCGAGCGCATCAAGGAGCTTTACCGCTAACCATGGACCAGACCGTACCCGCATACGCCGCCGAGGTGGCCGATTACGGGCGCAGCCGCGACCCCGAGCCGGGTGAGGGCGCGCTCATCAAGAACGTGCGTCCCGAATCGCCCGCGTGGGATGTGGGTATCGAGCCGGGCATGCGCGTGCTCACGGTCAACGGTGAGGCGCTCACCGACATGATCGTGTGGCTCTGGGAGGCCGACGACGACACCGTTGATTTGGAGGTATTCGACCCGCGCGACGGCACCGTCACCCCCGTCGAGCTCGACCGCTTTCCCGGCGAGGATTGGGGTTTGGAGTTCGATGGCCCCATCTTCGACGGCATGCGTACCTGTGTGAACGCCTGCGTGTTCTGCTTTATGACCATGCTGCCCAAGGGTGGCCGCTCCACGCTCTACATCCGCGACGATGACTATCGCCTGAGCTTTTTGCAGGGCAACTTCGTCACGCTCACGAACCTCACCGACGAGGACGTGCAAAACGTCATCCAACGCAACATGAGCCCCATGAACGTGTCGGTCCATGCCGTGAGCCCCGACGTCCGCCGTCGTATGATGGGCCGCAACGCCCAGCGCGGCATGGATGCACTCGAGGCCATCATGGCCGCCGGCATCGAGATTCACGCGCAGATCGTGTTGTGCCCCGGCATGAACGATGGCGAGGAGCTGGAAAAGACCCTGCGCTTTTGCGAGGAGCACGAGCAAATCACAAGCCTGGGCATTGTGCCGCTCGGTTTTACCAAGCATCAGAACCGCTTTAGCTGGTCATACAGCGACAAGCCCGAACTGGCGCGCGAGACCATTGCCATGATCCGTCCCTACCAGGATCGTGCCTACGAACGCTTTGGCCGCCACACCTTCCAGATGAGCGATGAGTTCTATCTGGACGCCGGCATCGATCCTCCCGAGGCAGACTTTTACGACGGGTACCCGCAGTACTACGACGGCATTGGCATGATCCGCTCGTATCTGGACGAGACCGACGACGTGCTGGCTACCGACGCCGAGCGTCTGGCCCGCGTCCGCGAGGCCGTCGCCGCCCGCAACCAGCGGCTTCTGTGTCTCTCGGGCGCCAGCGCACGCGACACGGTGGCCCGCTTTGTGGAGTCGCCCCAGGGACTCGCCGGCACTGTCACGGCCATCAAGAACCGCTATTTTGGCGGCAACGTGGACGTGACCGGCCTCATCGTCGCGTGTGACATTCTGGAGCAGCTGCCGCAGGATCTCTCTGGGGTTATGCTCTTTGTGCCTAAGCTCATGTTCAACGCTGACGGCATGACGCTTGACGAGTATCATCGTGACGATTTACTCGCAAGCCTTACCAGTCGCGGCGCTGAGGTTCATGTGGTGTCGACCATGCCGCATGAGCTGCTCGATACCCTGGAGCACATCCTTGGCATTGTGCCTGCCGACTCTACTAATTCCGCTAACCCTACCCATTAAAGGAGAGCAGATGAAACCTATCGTCGCCGTCGTCGGACGCCCCAACGTGGGCAAGTCCACGCTCGTTAACCGCCTGGCCCAGACCTCGGACGCCATCGTCCACGAGTCCCGCGGCGTCACGCGCGACCGTTCGTATCACACGGCCGATTGGAACGGTCGTGAGTTCACCATCGTCGACACGGGCGGTATCGAACCGCTCAAGAGCGATGACGTCTTTGCCACGTCCATCCGCGACCAGGCGCTCGCCGCCGCCGAGGAAGCCGCCGTCATCCTGTTTGTGGTCGACGGCCGCACCGGCGTTACCGAGGAGGACGAGTCGGTCGCCCGCATGCTCAAGCGCTGCGACAAGCCGGTCTTTCTGCTGGTGAACAAGCTCGACAACCCCGATCGAGAGAACGACAGCATCTGGGAGTTCTATTCGCTCGGTATCGGCGAGCCCACGCCGCTCTCGGCCCTGCACGGCCACGGCACGGGCGACCTGCTCGACGACATCGTGGCCCTGCTTCCGGAGGAAGAGGACGAGGTCGCCGATGAGTTCCCCGACGCGCTGAACGTCGCCATCATCGGCCGCCCCAACGCCGGTAAGTCCTCGCTGTTCAACCGCATCCTGGGCGCCGACCGTTCCATCGTGTCCAACATTGCCGGCACCACGCGCGACGCCATCGACACCGTCGTGGAGCGCAACGGCAAGCACTACCGCATGGTCGACACCGCGGGCATTCGTAAGAAGAGCACCGTGTACGAAAACATCGAGTACTACTCGATGGTCCGCGGCCTGCGCGCCATCGACCGCGCCGATGTGGCGCTGCTCGTCGTCGACGCCTCCGTGGGCGTTACTGAGCAGGACCAGAAGGTCATGGGTCTTGCCATCGAGCGCGGCTGCGCCATCGTTGTGCTGCTCAACAAATGGGATCTGCTCGACGACGACCGTAAGCGCGAGGCCTGCATGAAGACCATCGACCGCCGTCTGGGCGTTATGGCTCCCTGGGCCCAGTACCTGCGCATCTCTGCCCTGACCGGCCGCAGCGTCAAGAAGATCTGGGCAATGGTAGACGCCGCCGAAAAGACGCGCTCGCAGAAGATCAGCACCTCGCGCCTCAACACGTTCCTTACCGACCTGCGCGAGTTCGGTCATACCGTGGTGGACGGCAAGCGCCGCCTGCGAATGCACTACGTGACCCAGACGGGCGTCAACCCGCCGACGTTCACGTTCTTCGTCAACCACAGCGACCTGGTCAACGACACCTACCAGCGCTACGTCGAGAACCGCATGCGCTCGACCTTCGATTTTTCCGGCACGCCCATTCGACTCTTCTTTAGGAAGAAGGAGCAAAAGGATGCATAATCCGATTCTTCTGACCGCCATCTGCGCCGTGGTCTCGTTCTTTATCGGGGCGATTCCGTTTGGCCTGATCCTGGGCCGCGTGTTCAACCACACCGACATTCGCAAGGCGGGCTCCGGCAACATCGGCACCACCAACGCCCTGCGTGTGGCCGGCCCCAAGGTGGCCGCACTCACGCTGCTGCTCGACTGCCTTAAAGGCGCCATCTGCGTCCTTATCGCGCGTCCGCTCATTGCGAGCGTGGGCTATGGCTTCCCCGTGAGCATTATGGCTCCCGGTGCCGCCGGCGACTGGATGCTCGGCGTCATTTGCCTGGCTGCCGTGTGGGGACACATCTTCTCGCCCTACCTCAACTTCCATGGAGGCAAGGGTATCGCCGTGGGTCTGGGCGTTATCCTCGCATGGTACTGGCCCATTGGTCTGTCGCTGCTGGGCATGTTTATCGTGGCCGTCGCCATCACCAAGTTCGTGTCGGTGGGCTCGCTTGCCGCGGCCATCGGTCTTCCCATTGCCGCTTGTGCGGTCTTTCCGTACAGCAGCCTAGGACTTAAGTTTTGCATGGCGATGATCGGCATCACCGTGGTGTGGGCCCATCGTGCGAACATCAAAAAGCTCATGACCGGTAAGGAGTCCAAGCTCTCGTTTACCAAGCGCGTCACCGAGCCCGACGATAAGTAGGAGAGAGTCATGAATGTTGCGCTGATTGGCTCTGGCTCCTGGGGAACCGCCGTCGCCGGCCTTGCCGCCGCGCGAGCAGAGCGCGTGACCATGTGGGCCCATAGCGAGCAGACGGCCGCCGGCATCAATGGCGAGCACCGCAACCCCCGCTACCTTGTGGGCTACGAGCTGCCCGGCAACGTCGTCGCCACGACCGAGCTCGTGCAGGCGCTCGACGGCGCCGAGGCCATCATCTTTGCCGTTCCTTCGACGCACCTTCGCAGCGTGTGCCACCAGGCCGCGCCCTTTATCGCCGCCGATACCCCGGTGCTCTGCCTCACCAAGGGCATTGAGCCCGAGTCCGGCCTGCTCATGAGCGAGGTCATCGCCAGCGAGATCGGCAACGAGGCGCGCGTGGCGGCCCTCTCGGGCCCCAACCATGCCGAGGAGATTTGCCGCGGCGGACTTTCTGCCGCCGTCATCGCCAGCGAAGATCCGCAGATAGGGGAGGCATTTAAGGACCTGCTCCTGTCCACGGCCTTCCGCATCTATCTGTCGCAAGACATGACCGGTGTCGAGGTCTGCGGCGCCATGAAAAATGTCATCGCCATCGTGTGCGGCATCTCCGCCGGCACCGGTGCCGGCGACAACACGCTCGCCCTCATCATGACGCGCGGCCTGGCCGAGATTAGCCGTCTGGTGCATGCCCGCGGCGGTCAAGCTATGACCTGCATGGGACTTGCCGGCATGGGTGACCTCATTGCCACCTGCACCTCGGAGCATTCGCGCAACCGCACCTTTGGCTACGAGTTTGCCCACGGCGTGTCGCTCGACGAGTATCAGACGCGCACGCATATGGTTGTCGAGGGCGCCGTCGCGGCCCGCAGCGTGAGCGAGCTTGCCCGTTCACTGGGCGTAGACATTCCGCTCACCTTTGCCGTGGAGCAAACGCTCTACAACGGTGTTACTTTGGATAGGGCGCTCGAGATTCTTACCGACCGCGTCCCTTCTCAAGAGTTCTACGGACTCACCGACTAGCGCAGAAAGGCTTCTACCATGGGTTCCATCAAAATCGCTCCGTCTGTCCTTTCGGCCGACATGGCCAACCTCAAGGGCGAACTCGACAAGATCGCCGGTGCCGACTACGTGCACTTCGACGTCATGGACGGTCACTTTACCGGCAACCTCACCTTTGGCGTCGACATCCTCAAGGCCGTCAAGCGCTCCACCGCTGTACCGGTCGACGCGCACCTGATGGTGTCGAACCCCGACGAGACCGTTGATTGGTACGCCGACGCCGGTGCCGACATGATCACCGTGCACTACGAGGCTTCCACGCACCTGCACCGCACGCTCACCCATCTGCAGCAGCGCGATGTCAAGGCCGGCGTGGTGCTCAACCCCGCCACCCCCGTGTGCGTGCTCGAGAGCATCATCGACGTCGTCGATATAGTGCTGCTCATGAGCGTGAACCCGGGCTTTGGCGGTCAGAGCTTTATCCCGGGCACCATTTCAAAGCTGCACGAGCTTACGGCCATGTGTGAGCACCACGGCGTGTCGCCCCTGATCGAAGTCGACGGCGGCATCTCTTCCAAAAACATCGCCGAGGTCGTCAAGGCCGGCGCAAATGTCCTGGTGGCCGGTTCTGCCGTATTTAAGTCCGAAGATCCCGCTGCCGAGGTTGCGCTGCTGCAGAAGCTGGGCAACGAGGCTGCACAGGAGGCATAAACCCTTATGACCGCAGGTCAAAACCGCATACCCGTGAATCTTGACTACGCCGCCTCGACGCCCATGCGCGCCGAGGCGCGCCTTGCACAGCGTGAGTACGACGATAGCGAGCTTGCCGGCGTCAACCCCAACTCGCTGCACTCGCTTGGCCGCAAGGCCGCCGCACGCCTGGAAGTCGCCCGTCGCGAGATCGCCCGTAGCTTTGGTGCACGCGTTCGCCCGTCCGAGATCATCCTTACCAACGGCGGCACCGAGGCCAACCAGCTGGCGCTGCTCGGTCTTGCCGAGGGCGCCCGTCAGCGCGATCGCAAACGCGATCGCGTAATCGTTTCGGCCATCGAGCACGATTCGATTCTGGACAACCTGCCGCTGCTGCGTACCGCCGGCTTTACCGTCGACCTGGTGCAGCCCTGCCGCGCAGGCTACATTGAGCCTCACGCGCTGAAGGACTTACTGGGCGACGACGTCGCGCTCGTGAGCATCATGGTCGCCAATAACGAGACCGGTGTGGTGCAGCCCATCCGCGAGCTTGCCGCGGCCGTACATGCTGCCGGCGCCCTGTTTCATACCGATGCCATCCAAGGGTACTTGCATATTCCGCTCGATGTCACCGAGCTGGGCGTCGATGCTATGACGGTTGCCGCGCACAAGATCGGTGGCCCCGTGGCATCCGGCGCTCTCTACCTTAAAAACCGCACGCCGCTGCGTCCGCGCATCTTTGGCGGTGGACAGGAAGCCGGACGTCGCGCCGGCACGCAGGACCTGCGCACGCAGCTGGCCTTTGCCGCTGCCGCCCGCACGTTGGCGCCCCGCGTGGCCCAGGAGCGTACGACGCTGCAAGCTCTTTCCGACAAGCTCTACGCCACGCTTACGGCTCATCCGCGAATTCATGCCACCATGGGCGACTACGCACAGGCCGATCGTCTGCCGGGCATGGTTTCCATCTACGTCGACGGCATGGACTCCGAGGAGCTCATCATCAAGCTAGACGCCGCCGGCTTTGAGGTATCGGCAGGCTCGGCGTGCTCGAGCGGCAGCACGGATCCGAGCCATGTGCTCAGCGCCATGGGTATTGGCCGCGAACAGGCCCTGGGTGCACTGCGCATTTCTTTCGATGACCGCGTGAACCCAGCCGACCTGGACGAGTTTGCCCAGACGCTGCTCTCGATCGTGGGTGCCGCATGATCGTCGCCGAGCTTGAGCGCGCGCTGCTGGCACGCTATCCCGAGACCGATGCCGAGAGTTGGGACCATGTAGGACTCTCCGTCGGCAACCCTGCCGCGGAGATTACCGGCGTCGCCTGTGCGCTCGATGCGACCGAGACTAATGTTCGCCGCGCCCAAGAAGCCGGCGCCAACGTGCTGCTGACGCATCATCCCATCTATATCAAGGCGCCCGAGGCGTTTTGTCCGTCGGATTCCGCACGCCCCCAATGCAGCGCGGCGCTCTACGAGGCAGCGCGTTGCGGCGTGAGCATTATCTCGCTCCACACTAACCTGGACCGGTCGCACGAAGCCCGCGTCTGCCTGAGCGAGCTGCTGGGTGCCACACCCGTGAGCTCACTGGAGCACTTGGACGACCCCGAGGCCACCGGCCTGGGCGCGCTTGCAACGCTCAACGACCCGTGCACGCTGCGCGATCTCGCCACCCGTGCTGCCACGGCCTTCGGCAGCGACCCGCGTGTGTGGGGCGAAGCCGATCGTCCGTGCCGCACCGTCGCCATTTTGGGCGGCTCCCTGGGCGACTTTGGAGAGCTCGCCATCGCCGCAGGCGCAGATGTTGTCGTGACGGGCGAGGCGGGCTACCACGTGGCGCAAGACCTTGCCTTGCGCGGGCTGTCGGTGATCTTGCTCGGCCACGACCGCTCTGAGGAGCCGTTCGTTGATATATTGATGAACTCTGCAGTTGACGCCGGGGTCGACCCCCGTCATGCGATTAAAATACTGAACCCTTGCCAATGGTGGACTGTGACAAAAGGAGAGAACTTATGAGCGCCGGCGCTACGCTACTCAAGCTGCAACAGATCGATTTGGAGCTCGCCCGCAACAAGAGCGAACTTGCCAATATGCCGGAGCTCAAGGAGCTCGCTTCCAAGCGCAAGACCTATGTGAAGCTCAAGTCCGAGATGACCAAGCTCTACGCCCAGCGCAAGGATCTGGACATTGAGCTCGACGATCTCAACACCACCGAGATTCAGACCAACAACGCCATCGAGGCTGCCAAAAAGCGTCACGTCGACGGCTCCGACTACCGCGAGGTTCAGGATCTAGAAAACGAGCTCGCCACCCTGGCCAAACGCCTGGACAAGATTGAGCACACCCGCAAGGACGTTGTTGTCGCTCATAAGGAGGCGCTCGACCGCGAGGCTCGCGCGCAGGCCATCATCGCCAAGTTCGAGGAGGGCGTAAAGGCCGATACCAAGGCTGCTCGCGCCAAGGCTACCGATCTGCAGGCTCAGATCGATGCCGCCACTAAGGAGCGCACCGCGCTTGCCGCCACGCTGCCGACCGGCGTGCTCACCGACTACGAGCGTCTGCTCAAGCAGTTCCGCGGCCTGGCCGTCGAGACCATCAAGGGCAACATCCCCACGGTCTGCCACACCGCGCTGCAGGCGTCGTCCATGAGCGACCTCAACCACGACGGCAGCGAGATTACGCACTGCCCGTACTGCCACCGCCTCCTGGTACTCCCCAGTAAGGAAGCCTAACGATGACGGCGGCACCCAACAATTCAATGCAACTTGAGGGAAAAACGATCCTGCTGGGTATTACCGGCGGGATCGCCGCCTATAAGTCGTGCAATATCGTGCGCCTGCTGCAAAAGCGCGGCGCCCACGTCAAGGTCGTTATGAGCGAGCATGCCACGGAGTTCGTGGGCCCGCTTACCTTCCGTGCGCTCACCAACGAGCCCGTTGCCGTGGGCCTATTCGACGATCCCTCCGACCCCATCCACCACATTTCGCTGGCACAGGAGCCCGATCTGGTGGTCGTGGCACCCGCGACGGCCAATATCATCGCCAAGATGGCCAACGGCATCGCCGATGACCTTATTTCCACCACGCTACTAGCCACACCGCGACCCATCGTGATCGCACCCGCTATGAATAACGGCATGTGGAAGGCGCCGGCGACGCAGGCCAACATGGCCACGTTGCGCGAGCGCGGTGTCCATGTGGTGGGTCCGGGCAGCGGCTACCTTGCCTGCGGCGACGTGGACACGGGACGCATGAGTGAGCCCGAGGATATCCTCGAGGCTGTCTGCGAGGTGCTCAACCCCGCGCCTCAGGACCTGGAAGGTAAGCGCATCGTGATTACCGCCGGCCCCACGCACGAGTCGATCGATCCGGTGCGATTCATTGGTAACCGCTCTTCGGGTAAGATGGGCATCGCCCTGGCGGGGGAGGCTGCTCGCCGCGGCGCCGCGGTCACGCTTGTGCTGGGACCGACATCACTCGATGTTCCTCACGGCGTGAAGTGCGTGCGCGTGCAGACCGCCGCAGAAATGCTCCAGGCGGCGCTGAGCGCCTTCCAGACGGCAGACGCGGCTATTTGTGCGGCCGCCGTCGCCGACTATACACCCGGCACCCCTGCGGACCATAAGCTCAAAAAGTCCAACGAACGCCTGGATCGCATCGAACTGGTCGAGACGGTCGATATTTTGGCCGAGCTCTCGCGCCAAAAGGGGGAACGGTGCGTGATCGGCTTTGCGGCCGAGACCGATAACGTCCTGGAGTACGCACAGCGCAAGCTCACCCGCAAGGGTTGCGATGCCATTATCGCCAACGATGTCTCGCGCGCCGATTCGGGCTTTGGAACCGACACTAACAAGGCCTGGATTGTGAGCACAACGGGCACGCAAGAACTTCCCGTGCTAACAAAACCCCAGCTCGCAGATACAATTTTGGACTTGCTTCAAAATTTATAAAAAAGTTCTTGCACAAGTCCAAAGTTTCGGGTTAATATACTCCCTGTTGCGAGCGAGAGCAGAGCAACAAACAAGAGCTTCGGGACGTGGCGCAGCTTGGTAGCGCACTTGACTGGGGGTCAAGGGGTCGCTGGTTCGAATCCAGTCGTCCCGACCAGAAGTTTGCAGGTCAGGCACCTAGTGCCTGACCTTTTTTGTTTTAAGCAATTGCTTAATTTTGATTAAGCAACAGGGTGCCAAAAATCTACCTGCGCGATAATCGCTTTTTGCGGTTACTTGCGCGTTTTGCACGCGCTTGAGCCGATTTATTAACGCGACATGAATCTACATACGCGTAGCTGGTATACAGACGAGTACAGGCTGTATTTATCGCGGCGATTTACGCAGATATGGCGACTGTAACGAACTAGTGTGTCGCTGTATTTATTCCAGCAGTTCACTTGATCTGTGGACAAGTGAGCGGTTACAACAAAACGCCAACCAGGATGGACTCCATACGAGGATGCCGCAAAGGTAATGGCGGGGAAGTGCGGCAGGCGCTCTGAGAGCCGCTGTATGACCCCATTTCTCCTCAACCCGATTACCTGTACAATGAACCTCGAATTGTTTGAGTAATCGCCAAAAGAAAAGCCCTCGCAGGATTGCGGGGGCTTTGCGATGAAAGAGATCAGAAGCAGAAAGCGGGGAGGACATAAAACGAGTCCGTCGCGCTGTAGCTGTAGCAAATACCGCCGCTTTGAACATAGCGAAAGGATGTGGAGCTGCGCGGTCTCACGGAACGAGTCCAGTGGCTATAGCCTGATGCACCGGAATAGTTCGACCCCGTCACGCCCTTGGATTTGTAGCACTCGTACTGGATGCCGTCAGATTGCATATCCCCGTATACTTCGGTTGCCGAGAGCAGAAAAACCTTGTCGGTCGTCGCCGAGGGGGCACCGCCCCCGTTACCGCCAACGTTATCGGTTGTCTTTGTGACGGGTTTCACCTTTGACTGGAGCTCGCTGGGCAGGAGCAACCAGAGGTCACCGCTGTTGAGGCGGGTACGGAGCTCGGACTTATCCCAACCACCGGCATTGGTGTCCGTAGCGTTCATTCTCTGGCTACCCAAGGCAGAGTTGGTCGCCTCGAACGTCAAGCCTGCCATGCCGCTACCATCGGCCAAGTCGTCGTGGTTGATGCCGATGATACGGTACTCGAGCGTCTTGCCATTGGTCAGCTTCATCGAGAACTTGGTGCCGGCATCCATGGCGGCCTTGGCCTTGGCGTAGGCGATAGACGATGTACCGTTCTTGGCAATGTCTTTGGCAACCGCCTCCTGCTCGTCGAGGGTCCAGTCCTTCGCGTCCTTGGCGATGGCCACCTGGACGGCCGCGGAATCGGCGCCTGCGGAGCCGCCACCGGACGCGCCTCCCTCGACGCCGCCGACCGTCCCATTGTTCACCGTGTTGCCGACCAGGTTGAACTGGTTTCGGATGGCTCCGGCCACGCCGGGTCCCGCGAACACGATGACCAGGCCGATGACGGCAATGATCAGGACGTACTCGATAATTGATTGCCCTCGGAAGCGGGTCGTTTCAGGAGCGACCCCCCCCCGAAGGTTAATTGCCGCTGCATGCATATACGGCTCCCTTCACTCGGGGTTTGCAATACGAGCCGAGCGTAGGGCTATTCCAAGTATTTGCAACGGTCTTGCCGCTGCGGCAACGATGACGGCAGGGGAGAAAGTCATGCGCTATTAGCGCGGCTATAACGCCCGCTTCGAATGCCGACCGTATTCATATCGAGGCAGCCATTTCATACCTTCAGAAAGACAACTGAAAGCCGCAAAAAAGCGGGACCCGGCTATAAGCCGAACCCCGCCCAAGAGAAGCCTTTAGAGCCGAGACAGACAACGCGTGTGGACAATCACTCAGCCTCCACCGCCATGCGCACGACCTCTTCCATCGGGTAGCGAGTGCCGCCGTCCCCGTCCAAAGCCTCGTTGTAGGCCTCGATGTCCGCCATGTCCTCAGCCTTCTCGAACGCGGCCCTTCTCACGAACTCGGAAAAGGTCATGCCCGTGGCGTCCGCATGGCCCTGAATCAAGGCCATTTCGCCCTCATCGAACTTGACCGCGATCTCGCGCATCGCCATGGTCGCTCCCGTAAACGCCGTCATCGAAGTGAATCCATTATCCACCCACCGTATACGCCCCGAACTCGAAACACCAAGCAGGATGGACTCTATACGAGGACGCAGCAGAGGTAATGGCGGGGGAGTGCGGCAGGCGCTCTGAGAGCCGCTGTATGACCCCATTTCTCTTCAATCCGACTACCCGTGCCATGAACCTGAAGCCGTTCGTTCGGTCGCCAAAAGAAAGCACGCGCGGGGTAACGCGGGCTTTGCGCTAGACAAGCTAGAAGCACCAGACGGGGGAGACGCAAAACCAGCCCGGCGCGGAGTTGCTGTCCGACGGATTGCCGCTGCTGTCGACATGGAGGAAGCCCTTCGAGGCGTTCGGAAACACCGAACGCTCCCACCAACCGCTGCCAATGGCAATGGCAGAGTTGGGATTATAGTTCTCCGTCACCTTGCCTTTGAAGGCCTCGTACTGGGTGCCCTCGGAGGAAGTCCAGGGATAGGATGCCCAATAGGAGGTGGGGGGCGATCTCAGAGTAGCTGAGCAGGAACAGCTTGTCCTAGGTAGCCGTCACGGCGGCGTTCTTGTTCTCATCACCGCCCCCGACATTGTTCGATAGCTTTTTGACGGCCTTCACCTTGGACTGGAAATCGGAGGGCATCAGATTCCAGATCTTGCCGGAGTTCATTTTCTGACGGAGTTCAGACTTCTCCCAACCGCCGGCGTTGGTGTCAATCGCGTTCATGGGGGACCAAATGCCCGTCGTGGTGGTGAGGAACGTGAGGCCCGCCTTGCCGGATCCGCCTGCAGGGTCATCATGATTGATGCCGATAATGCGGTAAGTCAGCGTCTTGCCATCGGTGAGCTTCATCGAGAACTCGGTGCCGGCATCCATCGCGGCCTTCGCCTTGGCGTAGGCGGGCGACGCCTCGCCCTTGGCGGCGATGTCCTCGGCAACTGCCTTCTGCTCACCGAGGGTCCAGTCCTTCGCGTGTCCTTCGCGTCCTTGGCGAGCGCCGCCTGGACGGTCGCGGAACCCGCGCCGTTACCGCTGCCGGAACCGCTCGGTTCCCAAGTCCCACCTGCTGTCCCGTTTACCAATACTCCCGCCACCGTGTTGAACTGGTTCCTGATTGCCGACGAGACCCAAGGGCCGGCTATCATCACAACTAGGACGATAATCGCGATGACCAGAACGTACTCGATGGCTCCTTGGCCTCGGAGGCGGGTATTCCTAGGAGATACCCACCCCCCCCCGAAGGTTAATTGCCGCTGCATGCATATGCGACACTCCCTTCGCATGGGGATTGATATTGCATGCAGAGCGTACGTTAAAGCGAACCGACTAGCCCGTAACGTGCCGCTGAGGCAACGGCGGCACGGGTGCCCGCGCCACATAAACTGCTTGCCGTTTTGTTTCTTCAGACCTACTGCCACGCCTTCGGGAGGATAACGCCGGGGGCGCAGTGATTGAAGTCACTATGATTGGCATAGGTTGGGACATTCCAATCGGAACAGTCGAGGTTTAGATTTGGCTCTGTTAGACCAGGATTGACATACATGTGTCCCCACGGTGCCATATCGTTGACCCCATAGACCGCGATGATGGGGGCAGCATGAACGCCGAAGACCTGGTCCTCAACTTCAAGAAGGGCATGGCGAACCTCAGCA
>JAXJKV010000065.1:0-123425 GCA_036297525.1 Collinsella sp. | reverse complement strand
GGCCTCACTCGGTCACCTGGAACATGGGAGACGGCGGTCGACGAAACTGGAGAGGAGGTATTACGAGCTCCTGTGCGAATTGAAGGGAGCGCTCCCGCAAACTGCCTATTGACAACTTATAGGAGCGTCGGTTTTGTTTTCACGGTTTTCGGTATGGCCGAGGCTATCCGTGTTAACGTAGTAGATGGGCCACTTTTGTGGCAAGGGGGCCGATCTGCGGGCCAGGGTAGCTAAAAGAGCCCCGTCCCAAAAAGACTGATTGGGAGCTGGGGCGTGTCGATGCGATAGTATTACGTGGTGAAATTCGACAAACCGTGAGCTTCATCCGAGGGCTTTATGGAACAACACCAGCATAATCAGAGCCTGCAAGATCAGGCATACAACGCATTGCGCTCCAAGATTATCTATGCCGAGCTCAAGCCCGGCACGCGCCTTTCGGCGATTGGTCTGGAAAAGGAGACGGGAATCGGGCGCACGCCCATTCGCGAGTCCTTTGTGCGCCTGCGTGAGCAGGAGCTGGTGGAAACTCGTCCCAAAAGCGGCACCTATGTCTCAAAAATCAGCATGGAGCGCGCCGAGAACGCCTGTTTCTTGCGCGAGAAACTCGAGAGAAGCGTGCTTATTAAATGCTGCTCGGCCGCCACGCCCGAGCAAAAGCATCGGCTTGAGCAGATTCTTGCCGAGTCCGAGTCGCTCGACCATAGCGAGACGCGTCGTTTCTTTGACCTGGACAACCTGTTCCATGAGACATGTTTTGAGATTGCCGATCGTCACATGTTGTGGGATTGGATGAAGAGCATCAACACGCATTTTGAGCGATACAACTGGTTGCGTATGGTGTCGCAGGATCTGGATTGGGAGCCGATTCGTCGGCAGCATCGCCGGATTCTCGAGGCCATTATGAGGGGCGATACCGATGCGGCGAGTTATCTGGCAGAGACGCACTTGCACCTGATGCCCGAAGAGCAGGGCCCGGTTATCGCCTTGCATCCCGACTATTTTGAGCTGTCCAAAGACTCGGCCATCTAACTCGTCCCCTTCATTAGTTGCGGTGAAATAGGGATTGTTTGGGGCTCTGATGGTGTAAACAGTCCGTATTTCACCGCAAGTGCGAGACGCTACCGGGGCACAAAAAAGCTGCGGCGCCGCTTGGAGGAAAAGACCGGAAACAAGGGTCCATTCCTCCAGACGGCGCCGCAGCTGTTTTGATGGCTCGGTTTTTGTCGATGTGGCTCAACTGGGCGCGGTTGCCAGCCGAGTAGGCAAAGCGGCTCGGGGGCGTGTCGCTTCCGTCACGTTCTATCAGCATACAAGACGGTTTTGGTTCTTGTTCGTGACGGAAACGGCGCGCTTCCGAGCCGCTTTAAAAGAAAGAGGGCGAGGTCTAGGGCACGCCCCCTTTCACGATAGAGAGCTAAACCTAGCCGCGGACCTTCTTGACGACGTCCATGGCCTCGCGGGCGATCTGCTCGACCTTGGAGAAGTCGCCGTCGGCAAACAGGGCCGGCTTGACCATCCAGGTGCCACCGCAGGCGATGATGGCGGAGGAGCTCAGGTACTCCTCGACGTTGGCGGTGCTCACGCCGCCGGTGGGCATAAAGCGGTGACCGACAAACGGAGCGGCGAGGGCCTTGATGGTGTTCAGGCCGCCATACTGGGACGCGGGGAAGAACTTGGTGACCTTGAGGCCCAGGTTCTCGGCTGCGGTGACCTCGGAGGGGGTTACGGTGCCGGGAAGGACAGGCAGGTCGATGTCGATGCAGTGCTTCACAACGTCCTCGTTGTAACCCGGGGAGACGATGAACTTGGCACCGGCTGCGCGGGCCTGCTCAACCTGCTCGACGGTCAGGACAGTGCCGGCGCCAACGCACATCTCGGGCTCGGCCTCGGCCATAGCGGCGATGCACTCGGCGGCGCAGGCGGTGCGGAAGGTGACCTCGGCGGACTTCATGCCAGCTGCCATAAGGGCGTGGGCGAGCGGAGCGGCGTCCTCGACCTTGTCGAGCACGACGACCGGCACGATGCCCAGGGACTCAAGCGTGGTGTAGAACTGATCGAACATAATGTTCCTTTCGATGTATGGCGCGCATGGGCGCGTGATTGCCAAATATGCTGGTCAGGAGCCGATTTTGGATTGGTTATCGGAGGCACTGCTTGGGGTTCAAGCAATTCCAAAACCAGCTGCTCGACCAGTCATGTAGGGAATGCCAGGCAAAACCGGAATGGGACTGGTGGTTTTGTCCGGCCGGAGGAATCGGGGAGCGGGCCGCAGGGGTATGGGATTGGAAAGCTGCGGCCCGCGGAATGGAGACGGACTAGCGCGCGACGCGGGTGCCACCGTCGGCGGCGGATGCCACGGCTGCGATCTCGTCTGCGGTCACCAAGTTGGAATCGCCCTTGATGGTGAGCTTGAGGATCGAAGCCGCAATCGCGTAGTTGACGGCATCCTGCGGGTCAAAGTCGTTGATGAGGGCATGGACGAGGCCGGCGTTGAAAGCGTCGCCGGCGGCAACGCCCTCGAGCACGTGCACGTCGTGAGCAGGGGAGAACCAGTGCTCGCCACTCTCGGCGTCAAAGAGCATGCCCATCCAGATGGAGCGCTCGACGCAGGAGATGTTGCGGACGACCGAGGCGACCTTCTTGCAGCCGTACTCGGCGCAGATCTGACGAGCCATCTCGACATAGGTGTCGCGTTCCTCGATGCCGTGGGCAAGGGAACCAGAGACGCAGGTCATGCCGAGGCCGGCGGGCGCATCCTCGTCGTTGGCGATGCAGATGTCGACGAGCGGCAGGAGTTCCTTCATGGTGGCCTGCGACTTCTCGGGCGACCACATCTTGCCGCGATAGTTCACGTCGCACACGGTGGTGATGCCCTTGGCGCGGCAGGCGGCGAGTGCCTCCTTGCAGGCGGTGGCCATCTCATCGGAGACGGCGGGGGTCACGCCGGAGAAATAGAAGACATCGATGCCCTTGAGGATCTCGTCCCAGTCAAAGACGTCGCGCTTGGCCATGTTGATGGCAGAGAACTTACGGTCGTAGACACAGCCGTTGCCGCGCTGCGAGGCACCGACCTCAAACACATAGGAGCCAAGGCGGTCGCCCTGACGCACGACGCGTGTGGTGTCGACGTCGTAGACCTTCAGCGAACGCAGGGCGCACTCGCCCAGACGGTTGGCCGGGACAACGGAGACGTAAGCTGCCTTGTCGCCCTGGTAGGCCAGGGAAAGAGCGGTGTTGGCCTCGGCGCCGCCATAGCGGACGTCAAATTCGGTTGCCTGCTCAATGCGCAGATGGTCTTTGGGCGAGAGTCTCATCATGATCTCGCCGAAGGTAAGAACCGTTTTACCCATGGTCGCGCAGCTCCTTTTACTCGTGCGTACACCTTTGATATGGCGTTGGTACGCAGGTGCCAAGACGGTAGGGTGCGTCTTTGCACCTGCGTACCAACGCTTGCCGAAATCGGTTTACGAAATCGGTTTCGTTTCGAGTTGTAGTATACTCACCTACAGCGTTTTGCAACCGAGATTTTTAAAAAAATGCCTAAAATGGTTCAGACCGCCGACAAATGAGAAACGGGGTGCGCTATGGCGCAGATGAGAATCAAGGACATTGCCGCCGAGGCGGGCGTGAGCCCGGCCACGGTCTCGCGCTATCTCAACAACCGCCCCGGGCAAATGACCGAGGAAACCCGTGCTCGCATCGCGGCGGTTATCGAGCGCACCGGCTATCGCCCGCGTGCCGCTGCGCGCAATCTGCGCAGCTCGCGTACGAACCTCATCGGTGTGATTCTGGCTGACATCGCCAACCCGTTCTCGAGCGCCATGCTCGAGGGCCTTTCCGCCAGCGCCGCCGCGCGCGGCTGCTCGCTCATGACGGCCATTAGTGGCAACGACCCCGCCAAGGAGGCCGAGTCGCTCACCAGGCTTATCGATGCCGGCGTGGACGGCCTGGTCGTCAACACCTGCGGAGGTAATGACGAGGCGATCGCCGCGGCAGCGGGACGTCTGCCCGTTGTGCTGCTCGACCGCGATGTTGCCGACGGCGGTGTCGATCTGGTGACATCTAACGACCGTGAGCTGGTCGCCGGCTTGGTAGACGCCTTGGCAGCTGCGGGCAGCGAGCGTCTGTGCCTGCTCACCGAGGCAAGCGACGATAGCCCCGTGCGTCGAGAGCGCGCCGAGGCCTTTGCCGACGAGCTTTCGCGCCGCGGCCTTGCGGGCGAGGTCGTCACCCTGGCCGACGGTGGCGCCACGGGCGTCGGTCGCTTGGACGAGACCATCCGCGGCTATGCAGGCAAAAAGCTCGGCCTCATTGCCGTCAACGGCCTGGTTTTCCTGCGTCTGACCGAGGCGCTGGCGCAGCTTGGTCCCTCGCTGCCGGCGGGGCTCAAGATCGCGACGTTTGACGACTACCCCTGGAACCATGTGCTCTTTGGCGGCGTCACCACGGCCGCGCAGGACACCCTCACCATTGCCGAGCGCGTAGTCGAGCGCCTTTCCGAGCGCATCGACGTCGTTACCACCACCGTGGGCGAGGCCGCAAAGCTGGCGCCCAAACGCATCGAGATTCCCGGCCACATCGAACACCGCGCTTCGACCTCGCGCTAATCGCTCGTTCGCAACTGCCTGTTCGCGCACGTTTTTTGAGCGCTTGATACGCTTTAACCCTGCGGAAACATTTTTCTGCGATAGTATCTGCGATATAGACCAGTCGAAACCCGCCCGAAAGAAAGGGGAGCGACATGAACCAGCAGAACATCGATTACGTACTCCGCTCCGTAGAGCAGCGTGACATCCGCTTTGTGCGTCTGTGGTTTGTCGACATTCTCGGCCGCCTCAAGAACTTTGCCATTAGCCCCGAGGACCTCGAGGTCGCTTTTGAGGAGGGCATTGGCTTTGACGGCTCCGCTATCGAGGGCTTTGCCACGCCCGAGGAAGCCGACATGCTGGCGTTTCCCGATGCTTCGACCTTCCAGATTCTGCCGTGGCGCCCGAGCCACAACGGTGTCGCCCGCGTGTTCTGCGACGTGTGCACTCCCGATCGCAAGCCGTTTGCCGGCGACCCGCGCGATGCCCTGCGCCGCATGTTCCGCAAGGCCGAGAAAGCTGGCTATCTGCTTAACGTGGGCGCCGAGCTGGAGTATTACTACTTCCCCGACGAGCATACCCCCGAGCCGCTCGACAACGTGGGCTACTTCGATCTTTCGGTGAGTGACGCCGCCCGCGACCTGCGCCGCAACACGGTCCTCACGCTCGAGAAGATGTCCGTGCCCGTGGAGTACACCTTCCACGCCGCCGGCCGCTCGCAGCACGGCATGAGCCTGCGCCATGCCGAGGCCCTGAGCATGTCCGACGCCATCACCACGGCCAAACTCATCATTAAGCAGCAGGCTTACGAGAGCGGTTGCCACGCCTCTTTTATGCCCAAGCCGTTGGCGGGCGAGGACGGCAGCGCCATGTTTTTGCATCAGTCGCTGTTCGACCACGACGGCAACAACGTCTTTTGGGGCGAGGACGACGAGAAGTACCATCTCTCCGATATCGCCAAGCACTACATGGCCGGCATCCTGGCGCATGCCCGCGAGATCAGCGCCATCACCAACCCCACGGTCAACTCGTACAAGCGCATCACCACGGGCGGCGATTCCGTGCCGCAGTACGCCACGTGGGGCCTGCGCAACCGCGCGAGCATGGTCCGCATCCCGGTCTACAAACCCGGCAAGCAGCTGTCCACGCGCATCGAGCTGCGCAGTCCCGATCCCATGGCCAACCCGTACCTGGTCAACGCCGTCACGCTGGCGGCTGGTCTGGACGGCATCGAGCGCAAGCTGGAGCTTCCGCCCGAGGCCACGGCCGAGACGCTCAAGCTCACCGACCGTCAGATGGTCGAGGCCGGCTACACGCCGCTGCCGCGTTCGCTCAAAGAGGCACTCGACGTGTTTGAGGACTCGCAGTTTATGAAGGATGCCCTCGGCGAGCATATCCACAGCTTCTTCCTAAAAAAGAAGCGAGACGAGTGGCATAAGTTTGAGTCTACGATCACCGAGTGGGAGATCAAGCACTACCTGGCGAACTCCTAATCGCGCTGGCTCGTTCCAGTACGATTGAGCTCATTTCTTTGGAGGCCGATATGTCCGAAAAGAGTGCCCTGTTCATGGCGCGCACGACGCGCTTCCACGAGTTTGCCCGCAGCTTGACGACCACCTTGGGTGTCGAGGTGAGCCTGGCTACTCCCGATTCGCCGACCGCGGCGCACGACTTTGACCTGCTGATCCTCGATTCCGATGGCATCCGCAGCGACCGCATCGATCAGATTGCCAAATGGCTCGACGACCGCGGCGGCGTCCCCATGTTGGTGATCGTCGACGATGAGGCGCTCGGTACCCTGCGCCTGCCGAATCACGCGCATGCCGACTTTGTGTGCCCCACGGCGACGCCCAACGAGCTCAAGGCTCGAGCGCAGCGCCTGATGGGCGAGGAGGAGACCGTCACCGCCGACGATGTACTCAACATCGATAACCTCGAGATCAACTTGGCCACCTACCAGGTGACGCTCGATGATGAGCCCATCGACCTGACGCTGATGGAGTACTCGCTGCTGAGCTTTTTGGCGACGCATCCCAACCGTGCCTACAGCCGCGAGGTGCTGCTGCACCGCGTGTGGGGCTTTGAGTACTGCGGCGGCACGCGCACCGTCGACGTGCACATCCGACGCATCCGCTCCAAGGTGGGTCCGCAGATCGCGGCGCACATCACCACCGTCCGCGGCGTGGGCTATCTGTTTAAGGACTAGTTTTCCACCACAAAGGGGACAGGCACCTTCGTGGTGGTTTTGACGCAGGTGCGGGTTCCTCTCGAATCTGCAGCAGAACTTAAGCCTTCCTAAAAGATTGCGTTCTCATACACGTTCGCTCGCATATTGGGGTACAACTCAACGTGAACAATGATGGCCCGCCACATGTTTGGCGGGCCTTTGGTTATTTGACGAAAGGATCGCAGCTATGAGCGAGTACGATTCCCAGCGTCCCCAGGATGCGGGCAACGCCGGCGAGACCCAGCAGCAGCCGCGTGTGCAGGTGGAGTCGACGCCTGCCAGTAGCAACATTCCCTACGTGCAGGCCTACGACACGCAGACCGGCAAGCCGCTGGGCGGTGCGCAGGTCGTGAACAAGCACACGGTGGTCAAGACCAAGACCAAAAAGCTGCCGATCTTTATTACGGCACTCGCCGGCTGTGCCTGCGGCGCCCTGCTGGTCATTGCGCTCATTATGAGCGGCACGCTCGATATCGGTGGCGGCAAGAATGCCGTGACGGCGGGTGCTTCGGGTTCGTCGACGCAAAAGATCACGATCGATTCCGAGGACACCACGCTGGCCGAGGCCGTTTCTGCCAAGGCATTGCCCTCCGTCGTTTCCATCACTGCCACTTCGAGCGGTAGCCAGAATGGCTCGCTTTCGCAGTCTGCTGACGAGTCGGATAGCTCGGGCAGCGTCGGTTCGGGCGTCGTGCTCGATACCGAGGGCCACATCCTCACCAACAACCACGTGGTCGACGGCTACGACCAGTACGTGGTCACCATGGACGACGGCACCACCTACGAGGCCGAGTTCGTGGGCAACGATGCTTCGAGCGACCTGGCCGTCATCAAGCTCAAGGACGCCGACGCCTCCAAGCTCACGCCGATCGAGATCGGTGATTCCTCCAAGCTCAACGTGGGCGAGTGGGTCATGGCGATCGGTTCGCCGTTCGGTAACGAACAGTCTGTCTCTACGGGCATTGTGTCGGCGCTGTATCGCTCCACGGCCATGAGCTCTACCAGCGGTAACACCATCTATGCCAACATGATCCAGACCGATGCCGCCATCAACCCGGGCAATTCCGGTGGCGCGCTCGTCAACGACAATGGCGAGCTTGTGGGTATCAACTCGCTCATCGAGAGCTACTCGGGTTCTAGCTCGGGCGTTGGCTTTGCTATTCCCGTTAACTACGCCAAGAACATTGCCGACCAGATCATCGACGGCAAGACTCCGGTGCATCCGTACATGGGAGCTACGCTTTCGAGCGTCAATGCGCTTAACGCCCGCACCAACAAGCTGAGCACCGATAGCGGTGCGTACGTGGCGAGCGTCGTCGAGGACGGTCCCGCCGCCAAGGCCGGCATTCAGGAGGGCGACGTCATCACCAAGCTGGGCGACGATGAGATTACGAGCGCCGATGGCCTGATCATCGCACTGCGCAGCCACGAGGTGGGCGAGAAGGTCGAGATCACGCTTATGCGCGGCAAGGACGAGAAGAAGGTCACCGTCGAGCTGGGCTCTGACGAGGAGCTGCAGAACCAGCAGCAGGACGACAGTTCGACCGACACCGGCAACGGCGGTATTACCGACGAGCAGCTGCGCCAGTACCTGGAGGAGCTGTTAGGCCAGCAGGGCCAGGGTCAGGGCTACGGCCAGGGCTACTAGCGAGCCGTTTCGCTCATACCGATGCCAGAGGGGCTGTCCCACCAACGCGGGACAGCCCCTCTTTTCTTATTGATCCGTTGGGGACGGAGGAAAACGGATCACTTGGGGCTGACAAGAGGCCTGGTTCGTAATGGTCTGGACAGTTAGTTCAGATACGTATAAATCTGGGGCAGCTTGGGATGCGTTTTGAGCAATTTTTGATTGGGATGGGGCTCGAATGGGTGTTTGGAAGGGAGAGCGGGACGTTTACATGGTCTCGAGGAGCCCAAATTAGTTGAAACAGGGGTGTTCGTGCCTGATTCAGCTCTAGGATTTATACGTATCTGAACTAACTGTCCACCCCGGTCTGGCGGCTGCCGATTCGGTGCGGTTCGAAAGGGCTATTCGACCCCATTGCGACCGGTGGTACTCTAGTATCCGTTTGAAATCGAGCGAAGGAGTGCTGCTATGGAGCAATCGAGCCTGTTTGGTGACGGTGTGGACATCGATACCGAAACGCCCGCGAGCGCGGATGCCACCGCACCGGTCGACGCCCGTGCCCAGGCGGCAGCGCGTGCGGCCGAGCTGCGCCACGAGCTCGATTACCACGCCTATCGCTACTACATGCTCGATGCGCCCGAGATCACGGACGCCGCCTTCGACAAAATGCTCGTTGAGCTGCAGGAAATCGAGGCGACCTACCCCGACCTGGTGACGCCCGACAGCTATACCCAGCGCGTGGGCGGCTACGTGAGCGAGCAGTTTACGCCGGTCGCGCATATGGCGCGCATGTATTCCATGGATGATGCCATGGATCTGGACGAACTCGACGCGTGGCTCCAGCGCGCCGAGGATGCGCTCGGTGCCGGCAGCGTCACCTATACCTGCGAGCTTAAGATCGACGGTCTGGGCGTGGCCCTTACCTACCAAAACGGCACCTTCGTACGTGCGGCCACACGTGGCGATGGCACCACGGGCGAGGACGTGTCGCTCAACGTGCGTACCATCAAGGATGTGCCCATGCACCTGTCCGAGCCGGCGCTCGCTCACATGGGCGCCGACCGCGAGCGCACCATTGAGGTGCGCGGCGAGGTCTACATGCCTAAGGGCAGCTTTGTTCGTCTGAACGACGAGGCCGATGCCGAGGGTCGCGACCCCTTCGCCAACCCGCGCAACGCTGCCGCCGGCAGCCTGCGCCAAAAGGACCCCAAGATTACGGCACGCCGCGATCTTGCCACCTTTATCTATGCCATCGCCGATACCGATCCGCTGCACGTCCACAGCCAGCGCGAGTTCCTCGACTGGCTGCGCAACGCTGGCTTTAGCGTCAACCCTAACGTTGCCCGTTGCGCCATGCCCGCCGAGGTCCACGAGTTCTGTGCCCAGGCGCTTGAGCACCGCGGTGACCTGGACTACGACATCGACGGCGTGGTCGTAAAGGTCGACAGCTTCCAGCAGCAGCTCGACCTGGGCTTTACCGCCCGCGCGCCGCGCTGGGCCATCGCCTTTAAGTTCCCGCCCGAGGAAAAGCAGACCGTCCTGCGCGAAATCCGCATCCAGGTGGGCCGCACCGGTGTGCTCACACCGGTCGCCGAGTTCGACCCGGTGACGGTCGCCGGCTCCACCATCGCGCGCGCCACGCTGCACAACATTGACGAGATCCGTCGCAAAAACGTGCGCGAGGGCGACACTATCATCGTGCACAAGGCGGGTGACGTGATCCCGGAGGTCGTGGGCCCGGTACTCGACAAGCGCCCGGCCGATTCGGTCGACTGGCACATGCCCGAGGTCTGCCCCGTGTGCGGCAGCCCCGTGGTCCACGAGGACGGCGAGGTCGCTTACCGCTGCGTCTCCATCGACTGCCCCGCGCAGCTCAAGGAGCGCCTGCTCCACTGGGTGAGCCGCGGCTGCATGGACGTCGACGGCCTGGGCGACGAAATCGTCGACAAGATGATCGCCGCCGGCCTGATCCACGATGTCGCGGACTTCTACCAGCTCACGGTCGACGACATCGCCGGACTGGACACGGGGCGCACTTATGCCAGCTCCAACAGCAAAAAGGGCGTCAAGAAGGGTGACCCCATTCCGGTAGGCCTCAAGACGGCCGAGAAAATCATCGCCGAGCTCAACAAGTCCAAGAGCCAGCCGCTCGGTCGCGTGCTGTTTGCCCTGGGCATCCGCCACGTGGGCAAGAGCGTGGGCGAGGTCATCGCCGAGCGATTCCTGTCGATTGACAAGCTCGTCTTGGCGAGTGAAGAGGACATCGCCGAGTGCGAGGGCATCGGTCCTAAGATTGCGGCGAGCGTCAAGCAGTTCCTGGCCGTGCCCGAGAACCTTGCCGTGCTGGAGCGCCTGCGCCAGGCGGGCCTGTCGCTCGAGGTCGATTTGAGCGCCGCGCACGCGCAAGCCGCAGCCGACGCTGGCGTGGCAGGCGAGCTCGCCGACGCTCAACCGCTTGCGGGTCTGACCTTCGTGCTCACCGGCACGCTCGTCAACCGCACCCGCGACGAGGCGGGCGCGGCGCTCAAGGTACTCGGCGCCAAGGTTTCGGGCAGTGTTTCAAAGAAGACGAGCTATCTGGTCGCCGGCCCCAAAGCGGGCTCCAAGCTCACCAAGGCCGAGCAGCTGGGCGTACCCGTACTGGACGAGGACGCACTCGAGCAGATCTTAGCTACTGGTGAGGTGCCGGAGGCTTAGCGCATCGATAGCCAAATTGAAGAACCGCCCGGAAAACATGATGCCTTCCGGGCGGTTTTTATTTGGACGGGGCAACCGGCACCGTGATCTGCGTCACTTGGGTCGCCGGGTCGTCGCTGGTGATGCCGTCGATGAGGGTGATCCTGCGGACCGGTGCCGTCCCGGAGCGATAAGAGATTCATACAAAGCAGAGGTGCCAGTAATGGTTGATCGCCCCCATTGTGGTGATTCTTATACACGTTAACATTAACATAAACGTGTATACTGTGCAGTAAAGATATATGTTGAGAGGAGCCGTTATGGTTACCGTCGCGTTTTCGGAGCTGCGCCAAAACCTTACGCAGGTGGCCGAAAAGGTTGCCAATGATGGCGAGGAGGTTGTGGTCTTCAAGCGGAGCAAGCCGTTGTTCAAGATTGTGCCACTCGACTATCAAGGCCCAGTTGCGGTGGAATATGACGCTGCTCAGGAGCGTGGGGGCGCAAAGCCGGCGTGCGGCACGGACAAGCCCAAGCGCGACGTGGGTACGATGTGGCATCCCAAGATCACCTGGAAGGAGATTCGCGAGATGCTCGCGGAGGATGAGGACTACCAGGAGTATCTCGATATCGTAGCCAAAATGCCAAAGGGAACGCCGCTCGATACGATGACGGTTGAAGATGAAAAGCGCGTCGCGAGGGAGCGCTACCTATGAGGGCATTTCTTGATACCAACTTTCTGCTCGATTGCGTGCTTCCGGGCCGGCCGGAACACGCAGCGGCGCAAACGATCAAGGGGCTCGTTGACGTGGGACTTATCGAGGGTGTTGTTTCGGCCTGCTCTCTCAAGGACGCGTACTACATTCTCACTAAACAGGCAGGCGAGGCGCGCGCCCGCGAGGTAGTGCGCGACTGTCTTAAGAGCTACTCGGTAGAGCCTCTCGACCAAGAAGCTTGTTTTACCTCCGCCTATTCCGATGAGCCGGACTTTGAGGACGGCTGTATCCGTGCGATGGCCGAGCGTGCCGGCGTGGACTTCATCATCACGCGCGACCGCGCCGCTTTTGTGCGCTCGACCATCAAGACCTTTTCGCCTGTAGAGTTCATCCGTGCGTTTCCGATTCCGGAGGAGTAAAACCGCCATATCGGGGATTGTCCCCGGCGTTTAGCGAGCTTGTTGGGAGGCTCCTGGTCCAGTGACTGTTACAAAAAACGGCTATAGCAAATTTGTTGTACTTCGATCTGAAGACTATGACCTCATGGTTCAGGAACAGGCTAAGGCTCGTCTGATGGCTCGTATAGCTGTGGCCGAGCGGGAGCGTGCTGCTGGCACGGCGCGTGATGCCTTTGAGGCTCTCGATGACCTTGAGGCAAAATATGGCCTATAACGTCAAGATTCTGCCTTCAGCCGAACGTTTTCTGGGCGGTTCTTACTTTGCTGGGGCAACCGGCACTGTGATCTGCGTCACGTAGGTTGTGGGGTCGTCGCTGATGATGTCGTCGATGAGGGTGATTTCGCGTTGCCCCGCTACGCTGCCAGCTTGTCAAAAGCCCCGCGCCGGTTGAGCACGGTAAACGCGACAACACAGATGACTGCCGACAAAATCGATCCGCACGGCGAAGCGATGCCCATGGGAAACAACGTATCGGAATAGGCGTTCGACAGCAGCCACGCGCCCGGCACGCGAATGAGCGCCACGGCCAGTACGCTGTGCGCAAAGCCGATGTAGCTCTTGCCATACGCGGCGAAAAAGCCACTAAAGCAAATGTGGATGCCGGCAAAAATCGCATCGAAAATGTAGCTGCGCATATAGCCGGTACCGGCCGCGACCACCGCGGGGTCCTTGGCAAAAAAGCCGATAAACGCCGGCGCCACTAGCCACATCAGCACCGTGATCAGGCAGCCGTACACCACCGAGATGGTCATGGCATCCTTGAGTACCTGACGCGCGCGGTCGCCCTTGCCCGCACCGGCGTTTTGCGCCGTGAGCGCGCTGACGGTGGCGCCCATAGAACTTGGCACGATGAACAAAAAGCTGATCATCTTCTCGACCAGGCCCACGGCGGCGGCGTCGACCAGGCCGCGGTGGTTGGCGATGACGGTGATAAACATAAACGCTACCTGGATGCAGCCGTCCTGCACGGCCACGGGCACGCCGATCTTAAGAATGCTGCCGAGCACCTCGGGCTGGGGGCGCAGGTCGCTGCGCTTAACGTGGATGTTCGTGCGACGGCTCTTGAGCCACACGAGCGCGAGGGCAACGCTGGCTGTCTGCGCGGTCACCGTGCCGAGCGCCGCGCCCACGGGGCCGAGCCCCATGTGGCCGATAAACAGAAAGTCGAGCGCGATGTTGATGATGCACGCCACGCCGATCACGTACATGGGCGAGCGTGAATCGCCCAGCCCGCGAAAGATGGCCGAAAGAATGTTGTACGCGGCGATAAAAGGAATGCCGATAAAGCAGATACGCAGGTAGGCGGCAGTGCCTTCGACGGCTTCGGCGGGAGTGCCAATGAGCGCCACGATCTGCGGGCAAAGCGCGAGCAGGACAGCGGCCAGTACCACCGAGACACCCATAAAGAGCGTGATGGTATTGCCGATGGCGGTCTCGGCGCGGTCAAACCGGCGCGAGCCCACGGCGTGGCCGACGATGACCGTCGTTCCCATGGCCAGGCCCACGAGTGTCACGGTAATGATGTAAAGCGTCTGCGCGCCATTGCCCACGGCGGTGATGCCGGCAGCGCCGCTAAACTGCCCCATCATGTACAGATCGGCCATGCCGTAGAGCATCTGCAAAAAGTACGAGAGCATATAGGGCAGGGCAAAGACCGCGATGGTCTTGAGGACATTGCCGTGTGTGAGGTCGTGTTCCATGGGCGGGGCACTTTCTGGCTTGGGTCGTTTACATACCAGTGTAGTGAAAACCCTACAACGATTGTAGAGTCAAGGTTTGTGTTGGCGGTGGGGCGAAAAAGTCACGCTCGCGTTCATTTCTAATTGAATACGGACGTGCGCCCTGTGAGCATGGCGCCTGCACTAGCCTTGCAGAAATCGATTTCGGAACACTTGACACCGCCGCACGGCGCGCCATAATACGTGGGTTTGCGAACAACGTTTGATGGGGGATGAACCTGCGTGCGCAATCTCAAGATTCTGTTTTCCTATCTGGGGGCATACCGCCGCGATGCCATACTCGGCGTGTTCTTTGTGACTGCTGAGACGGCGCTCGAGCTGTTTATCCCGGTCATCATGGCAAATATCATCGATGTGGGCGTGCCCGCGGGCGACATCAACTACATGCTGTTGCAGGGTACGTATATGTTGGTATGCGCCGCATTTTCGCTGGTACTTGGCTTGGGCTATGCACGCACGTCTGCTCGCGTCGCCTCGGGGCTGGGCGCTAACCTGCGCGAGGCCGAGTATCGCAAGATCCAGACGCTCGCTTTTGGCAATCTGGACAACTACGACGCCAGCTCGCTTGTCACCCGCATGACCACCGACATCACCGTGATTCAAAACGCCGTAGGTAACGGCTTCCGCCCCATGGTGCGCGGGCCGGTAAATCTGGTCATGGGCCTCGTCTACGCTTTTGCGCTCTCGCGCGAGCTCGCGGCGGTCTTTGCCGTCATTCTGCCGATGCTCGCCATCGTGCTCGGTATCATTACCGTGCGTGTGAGCCCGCTCTACCGCCAACTCCAGACCTCGATGGACCACCTCAACGGCGTGGTGCAAGAGGACCTTACCGCCGTGCGCGCCGTGAAGGCTTACGTGCGCGCCGAGCACGAGTGCGACAAGTTCGACACCGTCAATATCGAGCTCGCCGGCACGGCGACCAAGACCTTTGGCAACGCTGTGCTCAACCTGCCGGTGTTTCAGCTGTCGATGTACGTGGTGGCGCTTTCCATTCTGTGGATTGGCGGCCGCATGATCATCGAAGGTCGCTTGGGCGTGGGCTCGCTCACGGGCTTTATGAGTTACGTGCTGCTGATCATGAACTCGCTCATGATGATTTCCAACGTGTTTTTGCTGCTCACACGCGCTCTCACGAGCGTGGGCCGTATCGCAGAGGTGCTCGATGAAGAGCCCTTTATCGCCAATCCTGCGGGGGACCTCGCGACTGCGGCGCCAACGGACGGCAGTATCGAGTTTCGCGACGTGTCGTTTAAATACCGCGCGGATGCTGCCGAGGATGTGCTCGAGCATATCGACCTTCGCATCGAGAGCGGCTCGACGGTGGGCATCCTCGGCGGCACGGGCTCGGGCAAGAGTTCGCTTGTGCAGCTGATTGCGCGCCTGTACGACGCCACTGAGGGCACCGTGCTTGTGGGCGGACACGACGTGCGCGACTACGACCTCGCGACCTTACGCGATGCCGTGGGCATTGTGCTGCAAAAGAATGTGCTGTTCACGGGCACCGTGCGCGAGAACCTGCAGTGGGGTAATCCGCAGGCGTCGGACGATGAGCTCCTCGCGGCTTGCCGCGCGGCGTGCGTGGACGAGTTCCTTGATCGCATCGGCGGACTCGACGGCGAGTTGGGCCAAGGCGGCGCCGGTGTCTCGGGTGGCCAGAAGCAGCGCCTGTGCATCGCACGCACACTGCTCAAGCATCCGCGCGTGCTCATTTTTGATGACTCCACCAGCGCGGTCGATATGGCGACCGACGCTAAGATTCGCGAGCACATCGCTCGGATTTCCGATACGACCGTGCTCATCATCGCCCAGCGCATCGCGAGCGTCATGGATGCCGATCGCATTGTGGTGTTGGATGACGGTCGTGTCCACGGCGTGGGCACGCACGAGGAACTGCTGGCGGGCGACAACATATACCAGGAGATTTACGCCTCGCAGATGGAGTTTGCGGGGAACACGGACGCCAGCGACGGCGGCGACGATGGCTGCGCGAATGATCCGTTTTCCTCCGTCGCATGCGGATCGCCCTTGGAAGGGGGTGAGCGCCATGCCTAAGACCGCAGCCCAAGCACGCCCGGCCGACCTCAAGCGCACGGTGCGCCGCCTGCTCTCCTACATGGGGCATGCCAAGTTCTCGTTGCTCGCGGTGGGCGTGCTCGCCTCCGTCGCCGCCATCGCGAGCCTCGCCGGCACCTACATGGTGCGCCCCATCGTTAACGGTTTGGCCACGGGCGGGGAGGAGCTGCTCGCCAAGCAGGTCATCCTGACGGCGATCATCTACGCTGCGGGCGTGCTTTCGGCCCTGGGCTACTCGCAGATTATGGTGCGCGCGGCCCAACGCGTGGTGTCCGACATTCGCCGCGACCTGTTCGCGCACATCCAGACGCTGCCGCTCAGTTATTTTGACAGCACGCGCTCGGGCGACATCATGAGCTTTTTCACCAATGACGTCGACACCGTCTCCGAGGCGCTCAACAACAGCTTTGCCAACGTGATTCAGGCCACCATTCAGGTTGTGGGCACCACGGCCATGCTCATCATCCTTAACTGGCAGCTCACGATTATCACACTCGTGTGCGATGCGGCCATTGTGCTGTATGCGCGCTACTCGGGCGCGCGCTCTAAGCGTTTCTTTGCTGCCCAGCAGGCATCGCTTGGCGACCTGGACGGATATATCGAAGAAATGGTCTCGGGCCAAAAGGTCATCAAGGTCTTTAACCGTGAGGCAGCGAATGTCGCCGGCTTCACCTGCCGCAACGACGAGCTTCGCCGCACCGGCACCGCCGCCGTGAGCTATGCCAACTCCATGGTGCCCATGACCGTCGTGATTGGCTACGTCAACTATGCCATCGTCGCCGTGGCGGGCGGCATGCTCTGCATCAAGGGGCTCGCCGATGTGGGCGCACTTGCAAGCTACCTGGTCTTTGTGCGCCAGGCCGCCATGCCCATCAACCAGTTTACGCAGCTCGGCAACTTCTTGCTCAACGCGTTGGCCGGTGCCGAGCGCCTGTTTGCGGCTATGGACCTTAAACCCGAGGTGGACGAGGGCTGCGTGGAGCTGGTGCAGACGGGCGACGCCGCGTGGGCGTGGAAGATTCCCGAGGGCCAGGGCGTGGGCGCGTACGGGCATTTGCATGATGTGGCAGCCGTTGATGAGTCGGGCCGCGCGGTGGCTGCCGACGGCACCGAGCTCACGTGCGGCTTGGTCCCGCTTGCCGGCGACGTGCGCTTCCATGCCGTGGATTTTTCCTACGTGCCGGGCACCCGCGTGCTCACGGACCTCAACCTGTTTGCCAAGCCGGGGCAAAAGATCGCGTTTGTGGGCTCCACGGGTGCCGGCAAGACGACCATCACCAACCTCATCAACCGCTTCTACGAGGTCGATGACGGCGAGATCACGTACGACGGCATCGACGTCAAGCACATTGCCAAGGCCAGCCTGCGCGGGTCGCTCGGCATTGTGCTGCAGGACACGCACCTGTTTAGCGGCACCATTGCGCAGAACATCCGCTTTGGCAAGCTCGACGCGACCGACGAGGAGGTGCGCGCCGCTGCCGAGGCCGCCTGCGCCGACTCGTTTATCCGCCGTCTGCCGCGGGGCTACGACACACCGGTCACGGCCGACGGCGCCAACCTGTCGCAGGGTCAGCGTCAGCTGCTCGCCATCGCGCGCGTGGCCGTCGCCGATCCGCCGGTGCTCATCCTGGACGAGGCCACGAGCTCCATTGACACGCGTACCGAAAAGCTCATCGAGCGCGGTATGGACCGCATCATGCGCGGACGCACCACCTTTATGATCGCGCACCGCCTGTCCACCGTCCGCGACGCCGATGCCATCATGGTCCTCGAACACGGCCGCATCATCGAGCGCGGCACGCACGAAGAGCTGCTCGCCCAGCACGGCGAGTACTGGCAGCTGGCGCATGGCTTAAAAGAGCTGGATTAACCCGTTCGAGCACGATGCTTTGATCCCTCCGTGCCCCTCACCTCGACTCAAACCATCACAACATTCGACGTTTTTCGCCAAAAACGGGAAAAGCATCGAATGTTGTGATGGTTTTTCTGCCGCTCGACCGGGTGGAATCGCTTTCTTGTGCACGAAGGTGTGCGAACCCGTGGGCAGGGGAATAAGGTTGGTTATCCGACTCCATTGGAGGGCTCATGGACCTGCCGATCGTCCTGTCCCATAAGACTGCCTGGCTGTACCACAACGTGGCGCGCCCGTCCGAGCCGCTCTCGCGAGCAAGCAGCCTATACGATGAGGACTCGCTTGCTAACGAGCCGGAACCGACCGCGAACCTGCCCAAATTGGGACTCGATGCCAAGGGACTGAGGGCTTCAACGGCAGTTGGGATCGTTACCGACTATCTGGTCTCGATCGGTATTCCACGAGAAGAGCTCGATCATATCGACACGCTCGTCAACTTCGATTTTGAGCGCTCGACGCCGGCTGGATTTAGGTGCCACGTGTTTGGGGCGCCGGTACCTCCAGGCCATCTTATCGAGGTGGCGGAGGGCCTTCTGGTGGTTGATGAGGTCATGTGTTTTGTCCAAGCGGGTTCGTGGATGAGCGAGCCCGAGCAGCTGGAATATGGCTACGAAATCTGTGCCCGATACCATTTGAATCATCTGTCGACAGGCGATTATATCGAGATGGGGCAGAGGTATACCGTTGCCGACTTGATTGCTTATTGCAATGAGAACCGATCTCGTCAGGGGGCTATACGCGCGGCCGCCGTGCTCAAGCGCGTGCACGATGGCGCGCGATCGCCCATGGAGACGGCCACCGCAATTATGGTCGTAGCAAAACGTTCCCAGGGAGGGCTGGGATACGCCAAGATCGAGCTCAACCATCGGGTCGATGTTCCCAGCGAGTTCAAATATCTCGCAAAGGCTGGGTATTTTGAGATCGACGTATATGCGCCTGCGAGCGGTACGGGGATTGAATACAACGGCTCGGACCATCTTGATAAACAGCGCAGCGCGTCGGATGCGGAGCGTATGACCGTGCTGAGCGCGCTGGGCTTTAGGATGATCGTCCTCACCGGGACTCAGTTTGCCCACCAGCTGCAATTGCACCGGGCGATGAACGCCATCGCGCTTGCTATGGGTCTTAAGTGCGACCGAAGCGAGACATTCCAGAAACGTCAAAACGACCTGCGAGAATTCGTGATTCGGCACTGGGACGGCGGCCTTTAGGGACGTTTTGGTCCCTCTACGGGGTGCCGTGGGCAGGCAAACCATCACAACATTCGACGTTTTTCGCTAAAAACGGGAAAAGCATCGAATGTTGTGATGGTCTGTGCTGAGGATGGGCTTGGGAAGCCGGTCTTGCTCAAAGTGACCTGTCCTGTCGTACGGGTGTCGGCATGATTCTCTCGTGGGGTATTATGTTTTCCGAAGAATAAAATGCCGCGTGAGGGGAGGGCTGCGTGGACGCGCACGTGCAACATGACGGCTTTGGCCGCGATATCAACTACCTGCGCATTGCCGTTACCGACAAGTGCAACTTCCGCTGCATTTACTGCATGCCGGCCGATGGCGTGGCGCCCCGTGCGCACGACGAGCTGCTCAGCGCCGAGGAAATCGCCCGCTTTGTGCGCTTGGTGGCGGGGGAGGGCATTCGCCGCGTGCGCCTGACGGGTGGCGAGCCGCTGGTCAGCCGCCGTATCATTCCGCTTATTCGCGACATCCGTGCGATTCCGCAGATCGAGGACGTCTCGCTCACCACCAACGGCGCCCTGCTGCCCAAGCTAGCGCCACAGCTCAAAGACGCCGGGCTTAACCGCGTCAACATTTCGCTCGACACGCTCGACCCCTCGCTGTTTGGAAAGATCACGCGCCTGGGTCGGCTCGAGCAGACCATGGCGGGCATCGACGCGGCACTGGCTTGGGGCTTTGAGCCCGTTAAGGTCAACTGCGTTGTGGTGCGCCGGCTCAACCAAGATGTGGCGGCCCTCGCGCGCTTGACCGCCGACCGCCCCATCCACCTGCGCTTTATCGAATATATGCCCATCGGCGACGAGCGCACGAGCTCGCATTGCGCTGTGGACCCGCATGCGCCCGCGCTCAATCCCGAGCTGTGGGATGCGAGCGATACCGTGCCGAGCGACGAGCTGCGAGCGCGCATCAATGCCGGGGCCGCCGCGGCGGGACTGGGCGAGCTCGAGCCGCTCGACATCAACGACGCTCCTGCCGGCGCGGGCCCTGCGCGCTATTGGCACTTTCCGGGCGCGGCGGGAACGGTCGGCTTCATTAGCGCCATGTCCAATCATTTTTGTGCGAATTGCAACCGTCTGCGTCTGACGGCCGATGGCAACGTGCGTCCGTGCCTGTTCAGCGATGCCGAGTATTCGGTGCGTGAGGCGCTGCGCCGTGGTGATGATATGCAGGTACTTTCGATTTGGCGCGATGCCGTGGCCCACAAACCGCAGGAACACGCGATAATTGAGGGCACGCAACGATTTATGTCCCAAATCGGAGGATGATCATATGGCCAAGAGCAGGTACGCCGATGCCACCAAGGCCGCTCGCAGGGCCGCGATGTCTGCCCACAAAGCCACGGCTGCGGCGAATGCTGGCAGCGCCGACGCGTCCGTGCAGCCGACTGCCAGCGCTGTCGCCGAGCCCGCCCGCGACGCCCGTCGCGACGAGCTGACGCATGTGGACGCCAAGGGCGAGGTGCGCATGGTCGACGTGTCCGACAAGGCCGAGACCCATCGCATCGCCATCGCCGAGGGCACCATCCTCATGCATCCCGAGACGCAGGCCATGGTTCTGCAGGACCGCGCCAAAAAGGGCGACGTGCTTGCCTGCGCGCGTGTGGCGGGCATCATGGCCATCAAGCGTACGAGCGACATCATTCCCATGTGTCATCCGTTGCTCATTACCAAGAGCAAGTGCGACATTGCGCCCATCGCTCCGGCGGGGACGCCGGCCGAGGACGTGCCCGAGGGCTGGGCGCCGGCGCGTGCGGACGGACAGGTCGGTTTTCACGTGCTGGTTACGGCGGGCGTGACGGGCAAAACGGGTATCGAGATGGAGGCCCTGACCGGCGCGAGTGCAGCGTGTCTGACCATCTACGACATGTGCAAGGCCGTCGATCGCGGCATGGAGATCGTCGACGTTCGCTTGCTGCACAAGGAGGGCGGCCGCTCGGGCGTGTGGAATCGTGCAGAGCGTCAGGCCGCTGACGGTGCCGCGCCCGCAAGCGCACCCGTCGCCGTCGCGCCCGCAGCTCTGGCACCGGCCGTCCCCGCAATCGCGTTTATCGGCTACCAAAACTCGGGCAAGACCACGCTCGTCGAGAAGGTTATCGCCGAGCTCACCCGCCGCGGCCTGCGCGTGGGTTCGCTCAAGCATCATGGGCATCACGGCTTTGATATCGACGTGCCCGCTAAGGACACCTGGCGCCATTACCAGGCCGGATCCAAACACGTGGGCCTCATCTGCGCCACGCGCTGGGCAGAGTACGCTGACACGCGCGAGGAGGACGAGATGCCCGCGCGCGAGCTGCTGTCGCGTTACAACGATGTTGACGTGGTGATCATCGAGGGCTACAAGACCGAGGGCTTCGACAACATCGTGGTCGCGCGCTCTGGTGTCGACCGTCTGCGCGGCAAGAGCTCGCTCGACCTGGTTGACGGTCACACGCTGGCCCTTGCCTGCAATGAGGCCCTGGCGCGTCAGGCCTTCGACGCCGGCTTTGCGACCCGAGCCATCAACATCAACGACGCCCGAGCCATCTGCGACCTGATTCAAGATTATCTGGCCTAAAACCAGCCAAAAAGGGACAGGTTTATTTTGGCAGGTTTTAGCTGGGCAAACGTCATTTCCACCACAAAGGGGCCAGGCACCTTTGTGGTGGATTTTGCTTTAGTAGATGTGTGGGACATGTCTTACAATCTACCAAGTAGTTCATGACGGGCGAAAAACGGAGAGAAGGGGCTTGATGCGTCCTTAATGTTTCATGCGGATTGATTGATTTGACAGACGGTGGCGAATGCCCGCCGTCCGCATTCGTATGAAACAAGGAGTCTCCATGCTCGCCTCTCTTTTCTCAAAGCCTCAACCATCGCTGTCCGTGCAGGCCAAGCGCCTGGTGGCGATGCGCTTTCTCATCTACACCGGTTTTCAGACCAGCTACTTCATCGGCGTCATCGGAACGCTTACCTATGCGGACGGCGCTTCGGTCGTCGCGACATCGCTGGCCGTCTTTTTTATGAACGTATTTGTGATCTTGGGATCCTTTGCGGGTGGCGCGGCGCTCGACGCCTGGGGCCCGCGCCGTCATTTCTTTCTGAGCATCGTCGGCACGTTGACAACCGGCGCGGCAATCCTCGCCTTTGGCAGCGCGACCGGAACAGTCCTTGCCGGCGCGGTACTCCTGGGCTTTGTGATGGGATTCGCCCAGCCCATCGCTACGTCCTATCCGGCGTATCTCACCGACGATCCCGTCGAGCTCAAAGACATCAACTCCGCCATCGCCATGTTTTCAAACGTGAGTATCATCGTTGGCCCCACGCTGGGCGGCTTTGTTGCGGCGACTGCGTCGTCACGCGCGGTGTTCGTGCTCATGATGATCTTTACCGTACTGGCGCTCGTCGCCGGTTGGGGCTTTAGGCCTCAGACCAGCCATGCCGCCGGGCATACGAGTGCCGATTTGGCAGAGGAAGGGGAGCGTGCGGGACAAAGCTCTAACTCCGGCACGTCCGCCTGCGTCACCTTCGCGACAAGCATCAAGACGGTCTTTACCAACAGCGTCCTCGCCCTGCTGTTCTGCATCATCTTTCTCTCGAACTTTGGCTACGGTGCCTTCGATCCGCTGGAGTCGTTCTTCTACCGCGATGTCCTGCACGTCGGTGTCGAATGGATGGGCTGGCTCTCGTCGGCCAGCGGCGTGGGCGCAGTGCTGGGCGCCGTGGTCGCGCTCCGCTTGCCGCCGCACCTGGTCAACCTTAAATCGCTGCTCGTGGCACTTATGTCCGTAGGCCTGGGAAGCCTGCTCTACGTGGGAACACCGTACGTTGGTGTGGCCCTTGTCGGCCAGATTGCCCTGGGCGTGGCCTGGGGTGTCGTCAATCCGCTCCACAACACTATCGTGCAAACGACGGCCCCGCTCGAGCAGCTCGGCCGCGTCAACTCGGTCATGGGCTTTGGCAATATGTTTGCCGGCGTGGCGCCGCTGGCGATTGCCCCGTGGCTGGCGGCGACATTTGGCGTGCAGCAGACGCTCGTAGGGGCGGGCATGGTCGTGACGGCGGTTCCCGCGGCGTTGCTGCTGTTTGGCCGCCGGCATTTGGATCGTGCCGCAAGGCAGTAAAACCATCACAACATTCAGCGAAAACCGCGTTTTTGCCGAAAAACGTCGAATGTTGTGATGCTTTGCGCCCCGGGTCCGGCCACCCTTCGGGTTCGGCCGCCACAAAGGGGGCCAGGCACCTTTGTGGCGATCGGGCCCCAACGGCCTGCGCCTTGGTATACCATGTACACCATTTCCGACCACATTCAGCACCGCCGCACAACCCAGAAAGGCCCCCATGGACACCACCTTCAGCCACATCAAAGCCGTGTTCTGCGATATCGACGGCACGCTGCTCACGAGCCGGCACACGGTGTCCCCACGCACCGTGGCGGCAATCCGCGCCCTGCGCGAGCGCGGCGTGCTCTTTGGCCTGTGCACCGGGCGCGACGCCCACGCGACCGAGGCCATGTACGAGCTTTGGGGCATCGAAGGCCTGGTAGACGTGATGGTGGGTTGCGGTGGCGCCGAGGTCATCGACCGCGCGCACGATATCAACGAGCTGAGCTATCCGCTGCCGGGCAAGACCATCGCGCGCATCTGCAAACACATGGCAGGCCTGCCGGCAACGCCCGTTTGCCCTCGGGACGGCGTGCTCTATGTGCCCGAGAGCAATGCGTGCGTCGAACACCTGTCGCGTGTCGACGGCGTGCCCTACAAGGTGGTCGACTTTGCCGAGTTCTTGCGCGAGCCGCAGCCCAAGGTGATGTTTACCATGGCGCCCGAGGTAATGCCGCGGGTGATTGAGCGGGCGTCGACGTTTGCCGATGACACTGTTAAGGCGGCGGCTCTGCAAACCACGCAGCGGCTCTACGAGTTCATGGATCCGCGCGTGTCCAAGACGCGCGGCCTTGTGCGCGTGGCGGAGCTCAACGACATGGAGCTCCAGGACATCTGCGTGTTTGGCGATGCGGACAACGACACCTGCATGGTGGCTGACGCCGGCGTGGGCGTGGCCATGGCAAACGGCAGTGACGCCACCCGTGCCGCCGCCGACTTTGTAACCGCGAGCAACGACGAAGACGGCATCGCGATCTTTATCGAGGAACATCTGCTGTAGCGCTGGGGGAGAACCACCGCAAAGGGAACAGACACCTTTGCGGTGTCCTCAGGCGATTTGGGCGAATTGATGCCTAAAATCTGCGCGAAAATTCAGATATGGTTGTCTGAACATTACGCTTCTAACTACCGATATGATAAAGATATTCCCATCAATTTAGTAGTCTATTCCTCCCGGTTAATGACCTACCGTTCACGGTCGATTTTCGACCGTTCACAGGATGCTTGCTCTTGAGCAAAATGTTGTGCAAATAAATAAAATGCTATTAAAAAACTGATAACTGGCTTAATTACCTGTAGAAATAGATATTTCATAGCGAATAAACGAAGGTTAATCCGAGCAAATGTCAAGAGAATTGAGAACTGGCTACAAAAATGTCGGTTTTGTTGCTCGGATGTTTAAACAATAGTTACAATAGTATTACTAAGCGTGCACAATCACAGGTTGCGCAGATACGTTTGATAGTGAAAGAGCAAGATCGCGGTCTCTTGGGGAGGAGACATCGATGAAAGCGAATTCAGAAAAAACTAAGCAGAGTAAAAAAGCGACGCGCCGTGTACTGGCAGGCGTTTTGTGCGGAGCCTCCGTGTTGAGCCTGGTACTGTCGCTCGTCATGCCTCCAATCTCGCAGGCCATCGCCAACGACGTCCAGACAGTTTCTACCGAGGAAACTGTAATGGGGGGGGGTTCCTCAAGTGAGTCCGCTGCTGTAGATAACACCAGCGAGGATGCCGAAAACCAGAATAGCGACGAGACCAATGGCGGCGAGGCTGGCTCTTCAAATAGTGCTGAGCAGGCTCAGAGTGCGAATGCGGCTTCAGCGAGAGCGACGGCCACCGTGGAGAAGGGAATTTATGTTCCCACGTCTATCGGTATCGGTACGAATATCGATGTCTCCACCCCCGATCCCGGCGTGGCCACCTACGTCGGCCGCGACATGTACATCGGTGGTAAGCCGAGCGACACTAGTAATCTTGATGCGAAGAACGCCCCCACCGGCTCATATGCCGCTGAGGCGGAGGGCCTTACCTTGGTCCGTGGCAAGCTTGCCATGAATCCAGTCAAAGAGAGCTGGCCCTATCAATCAATTGGTGCTGGTTTCCGCTTTGGCACCGTTGGTTTTGGTTCCCAGTTCCGTCCTGTCGCCGGCAGCACCGTGCTTGCGGTGGCCGGAATTAAAAGTGCGATCACCAAGATGAGCGTTGGTTATAGCGGCGACTCGCCGGAGACGACTACCGTTGGCGCTTGGAAGAAAGGCGCTTGGGTCGGACGGCAGAAATCTTCTGAGGGCGCGACTCCTTCCGGCTTTGCCTACACTGCGCAGATCGCAGGCCCCATCACATACTGGCGCGATAACAATGAACGCCAATCCGTGGTGACAACGCAGGGTAATTGGTACGAGGGCAAGGACTCTCAGGAAAGCAACCTGTTCAATCAAACTGTTGATTTGACTAATGTCAACAATAACGATTATTCGAGCTACAACGGTGAAGATGGGTACCTCTCGAAGCTATCGAAACAGCTCAACTCGTTTGCAAATACCGGCACGCTCGAGGTTGGTTTCGCGAGCAATCACAACAACTACGTAATCAACAAGTACGACAAGACGGATTGTAATTATGGCCTGGTGTTTGATGAGTCGTATAAGACCATATATTCGGACTGCGCCGATACGTCGCTCAATGGTAAGCGATTCAAGAATAGCGAGCGTCTTATCACGTTTAAGGGCGACAACACCTCTATGCAGCAGGTGTTCACCATCGATGCTTCTCAGCTGAGCAATACATACAACAACGAGTATTATCGTGGCGTTGATTTCGCATTCGAGGGCATTCCCAAGGGCGCCTCGGTTGTTGTGAACGTTACCGGATCTTCGAATATTGAGTTTCACAATGGCTGGCGCTTTTGGTGGAACGGTACCGAGATTTCGCGTGGTTACGAAACTCAATATTCCGGCAAGGAGCTGGGCGAGGCATACGCGACGGCTTCCCAGTCCATCATGTGGAACTTTGTCAATACGCAAAGCCTTACCATTCGAGGCGGCATCGCGGGAGAAAACCGCGCGGACTGGGGATACGGCGGCACAGCCACCGGTGCCAAGTGGACTGACGACGATCCTGCGGCGGCTATGATCGGATCGATTCTCGTTCCCAACGGAAGTTTCGACGACCATGTGACTACCAACGGCCGCGTTTATGTGGGCGTCGATTTCTCAATGAACAGCCCGAAGGTTGCCGCAGCATTTGGTGAGGGTAACTCGGCTTCCGTCATCGATATGGATCAGGAGCGTCACAACTTCCCGTGGTCTGGGTCGTATACGCCCGACGGCTCCGCCGTTGCGTGGAGCAAGGTCGATGCGGCGAACGGCAACACGTCGCTTCCTGGTTCCTCGTGGGCTATCTATGGTTCTGTCGAGAATGCTGTCGCGGGCAAGGACGCTATCGTGACGGTGACTGACGGTGGCGCAAATGATTACGCTTCGGGTGATGGCAAGCTTCAGTTCAACTATCTGAACCAGAAGGCAAACATCGGCAATTCCAACGATACCAACTACTTCACGTATTACATCAAAGAGGAGACGGCGCCGGCTGGCTACCAGAAGTCAGACACCATCTACTATGCCACTATGAACAATACTGGCGAGAAGCCGAACTACGTTCAGGGTTACGTGGATGAGAACGGCAAAAATGTTCCGTTCGAGAATAACCCCACAGGTGCCATTCCCAACACCAAGATCATCACCGGTACGGTGTCTTGGACCAAGGTGGGGGAGGGCGACACAAAACACACTCCTTTGGCTGGTTCTGAGTGGAAACTCACCAAGACTAATGACGCCGATGGTGCGGCCGTTAACCAGTCCTGGACCGTGAGAGATCAGGTGAGCGACCAGTCGACTTCGAGCGATACCACGTGGGTAGACACCGACACCGCGCCTGGCAAGTTCAAGCTCGAGGGCCTGCTGCCGGGCACGTACACGCTTGTTGAGACCCAGGCTCCGTTTGGCTACGAACTGAACAAGAACACCTACAAGTTCACGGTGGACAGCACAAACGGCTCCATTACGTGGAAAGAGAACGAGCAGCCGAGCATCGATAGTGGCACTACGTACATCTCCGACAAGTGCAGTGCTACGTCCGTGAAGATCCCGGTGACCAAATCCGTTCGCAATACGGATTGGCCGAAGGATGCTGACGACAACTATGTGCCGTTCGAGTTCAGCATTGTGGCTACGGGTGACTATGCAGCCAAAGCCCCCATGCCCGAAGCACCCAAGATTTCTGTTGCCCCAAAGGCAAGGGAGACCGACGCCGCCAAGCTCAACAACATCACGGCGACCTTTGGCGCCATGACGTTCAACAAGTCGCACCTGTCCGATGCCCCCGGTGAGGTGGGTGACTACGCCAGGACCTACACCTACACGGTGAAGGAGGTCGAGCCTACCACCGGTGCCATCGACAAGCTCCGCTACTCCAAGGCCGAGTACCAGGTTGCCGTCACGGTGAAGGCTGAGCTGAATGGGGCCGGCAAGTACACCGGCCTCATCACCTCCACCACGGTCACCCAGATGAAGGACGACATGGGCAACGCCCTGGGCGAGAACGGGCGGGGCATCGAAGTCCCATCCGCCGGCGCGGGCCCAACCGCCATTCCCGCCTCCACCTTCACCAACACCTACTCCACCACTCTGCCCCTTTCTGGTATGTCGGGCGTCACTCTGACGTACCTTGCCGGCGCGGCGGTGCTTTGCGCTGCTGCGGCCTGGATGCACATTCGTCGCAAGGCGAATGCGAAGGGAGGTAAGCGTCGTGAATAAGAAAGTTTGCTCCTTCCCGATCTTGTTTGCGCTGCTTGCTCTCCTGATCGGCACCTGCGCGGTTGTGTTCCCCGCTTCCGCGCAGGCCGCGCCGACCTCAACCGGTTCCATCACGGTGAGCGGCACCGTGGCGAGCAGCTACGACGCCTACCAGATCTTTAGCGCCAACGTCGTCGACGGCGACAGCGACGCCAAGATCGCCACCGACCTTGCCTGGGCAAGCGACGCCGTGCGCGACGCCGCGCTGCCTGTGCTGCACAGCGCCGGTATGCCCAATTCCCAGACCACCGCGCAGGAAGCTGCCGAGTGGCTCAACACCGATTCCCACCTTACGAGCGCGTTGAGCGCACAGCTCGCTCGTTCCCTTCAGAGCTCTGGCGCCGTGTCTATGGCCCTTAACGCGGGCACGGCGGCCGAGCTGCCCTGCGGCTACTGGCTCATCGTCGCCGACGACGCTGCCATTTCCCAGAACAAGGCCGGCACCGCGCCGATTATGGCCCTGGTCGGCGGCAGCGCCGTCACCGTCAAACCCAAGGCGGCGACCCCCAAGGTGTCCAAGCATGTGCTGGAGGACGGCACCGCCGCCTGGCAGAAGGCCGCAGACGCCACGGTCGCCGACGACCTGTACTGGCGCCTCTCTGCCACGGTCCCGGCGGGCCTCACGGCCTACGACACCTATACGGTGCGGTTCGTCGACACCATGAGCGCGGGGCTCGACCCCTCCAAGGTCGCCGCGAGCATGCGCGTGTACGCGGCGGCGGGCGCGGACGGCGGCTTCGACGCGGTCCAGACCGACAAGGACGGCCGCGTCGGCACCGACCCCGCGAAGGGCTGGACCGACATCACGGCCCAGTGCGCCACCAAGGTAGCGGTCGACGGTAAGACCTTCACCGTGCGCACCGGCGACCTCATCGCCGCGCTCGGCGGGGCCGACGCCTTCACCGCGGGCGCCCGCGTGGTCGCCGTGTACAACGCGCCGCTCAACGGCGCATGCAACCACGGCATCGCGAAGGGCAACCCCAACGAGGTCTACCTGCGCTACCCGCGCTCTCCCCTCGCCGACCAGTCCGGCGACGCCGGATTCACCCGCACGCCGAGCGACGATGCGTGCGCCTACACCTGGGATCTCGCGCTCACCAAGCGCGGCAGCGACGGCGACAAGCCGCTTGCCGGGGCGGTCCTGAGCATCGCCGACGACCGCGGCCGCACGCTGGCGGCCGACGGCACGTGGGATGCGGAGGGCAAGGCCACCGTCACCACGGGCGAGGACGGCCGCGTGACCGTCTCGGGCGTGGACTCGGGCAAGCTGGAGGTCCGCGAGCTCAAGGCGCCCAAGGGCTACACCGCCTTTGAGGGCACGCGCTCCGTGACGGTCAAGGCCGAGGGCCTGGACGTCGACCAGGTGGCCGCTGCCAAGCCCAAGCTCACCATCACGGCCGAGTCGCCCCTGCGCGCCGACAGCGCAGACGGGTCGACGGGCAGCCTGGAGGCGTCGCTCATCAACACGCCCACCGGCACACCCCCTAGCATTACCACCGGAGGCTTTATGCCCTCGACTGGCGATATGGCAATGTACGCCGCGGCCGCCGCAGCGGTCGCCGGAGCCGCGCTCATCGTGGTCGCGCTCCTGGTCAAGCGGGGAGGTGGCAGCCATAAAGAGTAGCTGGCAGCCCCACAGAGAGCGGGGCGAGACGTAGCGAAGTAGATGCTAAGACACAGACAGACAGATTTAGATCAAATGGAATTCGAGCAGAAAGCAGAGGAAAAGAAGATGAGCATGAGCAAGAAAAACGCACGCCTGGCAGTAACCGCCGGCCTCACAGCAGCGTTGAGCTTTGGCGGCGTGATGGCCCCGGTCACGATGGCGTTTGCGGCGGGCGACCAGGGTAGCATCACGATTCACAAAGCCGTCGACAAAAATACTGGCAATACGTTCAAGGCATATCAGATCTTCAAGGCAAAAGTCGCTGACGAGAAAGACAATGGTAAGGTTGCTTCCGATATTAAATGGGCAAATGATGCTATCGGTTCCAAGGTGATTACCGCCATTACGGGGTCTACCGAGTATCAGGAACTCGTGACGAAAGATCCTACCAAGAAGCTCAAGGACGATCCCTCTGCTTCGGATGTGGCCGAGTGGCTTTCTCAAAATGTGAAAAGTACTGCCAGCACGGCATCCAGCAGCGAAGGTACGCGTGTTGCCCCCGGCAATGTGCTTTATGAAATTGCGGCTGCGGTTTCAGGCATGAAGGAAAATGTTAAGGCGGAGACCGCTGCGGGACGACTTACGGCGGGCGAGTCGTGGACGCGCCCGAACCCTAATGAAAATCGTGGCCTTTACGGCGATGGCTATTATCTCTTCGTGTCTGATGGTCTTACGGATCCGGCCAAGCCGAACACTGGCACCTCCCCGATCTTTGCCATTGTTGGCGGCGATCCCGTTGTCGTTACCGAGAAGACCAGCATCCCCACGGTTAACAAGTGGATTCTCAACGATAACAAGCAGAAGACTGCTGATGAAGCAACAGAAAACGATTGGGAAAAGCATGGCGATTCCCAGGTCGGTCAGGAGATTGACTACAAGCTGACTGGTTCCGTTGCGGACAACATCGCTTCCTATGAAACGTATGAATATAAGTTCCAGGACGCTTTGAGCGAGGGTCTAGCTGTTACGAAGGACCAGACTGGCACTGCCCCGAAGGACTTGCACGTCTATATCGTCAACGGCGGCAAAAAGACCAAGGTTAAATCCGACCCTACTAACGGTTACCAGGCATTCGTGACTCCCGGTACGACTGCTGGAACCGAGCTCCTCGAGGTCTCTTTTAAGAACCTCAAGGCGGTTCAGGATTTTGATGGAAACCCAATTAGCGTTGACGCTGCTTCCACGGTGGTCGTAACCTACAAGGCTCAGCTCACCGATAAAGCCGTCTACGAGACCACCGGTAACACAAACGCAGTCAAGCTCGTCTACTCCAACAACCCCATGGGTACCGGGGAAGGCATTTCTACCGAGAGCACCGTGACCGATTACGTTTTCGGTCTTGATGTTACCAAGGTGGACGAGGGCACAGGTGATCCGCTCAAGGGAAATCAGAAACTCCAAGCGGGCTTTAAGGTTCGAGTTGTTAAGGGCGACGAGGATAAAGACGACGACGCTTCGCAAGACAAGTGGCTTGGCGAACACGGTGAAATCGTCGGCAAGAATCAAGCCCATGAGTTCAAGACGGATGTCCATACCGGTAAGATTTTAATCCCCGGCCTTGATGCCGGTACGTACGAGATTACCGAGACGACCACTCCTTCGGGTTACAACACTATCACCCCCTTTCAGATTACGGTGACGCCTACGTACGACGAGACCGGCACGCTGACGGAACTCAAGGCGGAGCCTCGTTCCGGTATGGTCACTGCTAGGGCTGTAGAGCACCTGACTACGACCAAGATTCCCGTCACCATCAAGAACAAGAAGGGCTCTGGCCTTCCTCTCACCGGTCTTAACGGCGTGACCTTCACTTGGATTGCTGGTGGCGCGGTGCTGTGCATCGGCGTGGCGCACCTCATCCGCAGCCGTAAGCAGGCTGAGGAGTCCGAGCAGGAGTAACGCTCACTCATCCATCCCTTTGGCAGGTGGGATGTGATGGCCATGAGACTTGCGGACACTTTTCTCGTCCATCCACGTTCTTGCTTTGCCATTCTCTTTTCGGGGCAGATTCCGCACTGGAGTCTGCCCCGTTTTTTTGGATAACGCAGCCAGGCTCCACCGTCCGATGCGGACTCATCCGTCATCGCGTTTCTTGACTCGTATGAGGTTCGGTTTAAGGTCCGTAGGCGCACGCGCGGTGCGGACGGTGGAAGGCATTTGCGCCGCAACAAGCGCAAATAAGAATGCCCGGGGGTCGGATCCCGGGCATTTAACAAAAGCTGAAAACTAGGCCGCCCGCGCTCCCAAAGATTTACGCGGGGTGCGTCGTTTTCTATTGATATTGTATCCCGAATCGCCCCGCCGATCCGGGACATTTTGAAAACTCAAATGCGGGCCTATGCATGAGAGGAAGCTCGTTAATTCCGAAAATAATGTATAATTCCAATTTAAACTGGAATCAAACGAAAACGATGGAAATGAACGAAGCGCTAATCTACTTACAAGAAGCACTAGGCCTCTCCGCCAAGACCAAAACTTGGCCTGGATCCGCACGCTTGCCGCTGCATCTGCGGGCGATTGAGGTCCGCGCTGTTGACGCAAACGGTTTTTCGTTTTTGCTTGCAAGTTTGCCTACTGGCCTCGGGCTTCCCGAGGCTAAGAGGGTCTATAGTCAGCTAGCCTTGCGCGCGGAGACTCCTGTTGTCGTTTCTTTTCCTGATGCCGATGCACGTCAGCGCAAAGCATTGGTCTCACAAGGGATTCCCTTTGTCTGCCCCGGTAGACAGGCTTTTCTTCCATTTATGGGCACAGCCTGCACGGAGAGGGGCGGTGCTTGGTTCCACAATCACGCGACCAAGATGTCACCCAACGCGCAGGCTGCCGCAATCTGGGGAGCAGCCCAGGAGCCATATCGCCCCTATGACCTTTGTCGTGCGCTTGGGATTTCGGCAAGCCGTGCGAGTGAGGCCATAACCGAGCTTGTCGACAGGGGGCTCGCGAGGCGCGAGCGTCGCGAGCGGCGTGTCGTCGTGTTCCCTGTTGCCGTTGATCTTCTGCTCAGTGAGCACATGGCAGAGCTCTCCTCGCCTGTCTCGAAGGTCTTTTTTGCAAGGAAGACGCCGCAGATCGACTATCTTGTTGACGCCGGGGAGACGGCGCTCGCTGCGCGTTCGATGCTCGCTGCGCCGGGTATGGAACAAAAGGCCGTCTTAAGAAGTGCATGGCGTCAACTAAGCGACCTCGAAGTCGCAGACGGGGAGTTGCCGGATAACGAGACGGCGATGATCCAAGTGTGGCGCTATGCGCCCGTGTTTGCCGACTCCTCCCGCGTCGATGACATTTCGCTTGCGCTATCTTTGGCGGCAATCGACGATGAGCGAATTCAGCTCGAAGTCGATCGCATGTTTGGAAAGGAATATCCATGGCAAGAAGCGCTGTAGAAGGTCTCCAAGAATTTCAGCAGCATATGCAAGAAGCCGCAGGATCGTATGCCCTTATCGGCGGCACGGCATGCGACATTTTGCTCGCGGAGGCGGGACTTCCGTTTAGGGCGACTCACGATTTTGATGTGGTAATTGTCGCCGATGACCGGTTGCCTCAGACGGCAGAAGCTATATGGACTTTGGTGCGTGATGGCGGTTACCGCTGCGGCTGGGGCGAAGGCAAAGGCTCATGTTTTTATCGGTTTACAGAGCCTAAGATGCCGGGTTACCCCCATATGATTGAACTCTTCGCGAAGTGTCCCGACTTTCTAAAGGGTCGTGAGGGGATTGATGTGGCGCCAATTCACGTTGATGAAAACATAAGCAGTCTTTCGGCAATTTTGTTGGACGATGCTTACTACAGCTTGTTCCTTCAGGGAATTCGAACCGTAGGCGGCGTTTCGGTCCTGGGGACGGAATACATTGTCCCGTTCAAAGCGAAGGCGTATCTCGACCTAAAAGCTAGAAGGGAAGCGGGGGAGAACGTTGATTCGAGGAAGGTAAAAAAGCATAAACGCGATGCGCTGAGACTTGCTCAGCTGCTTGGCGAGTCGGAAGGTGTCGATCTGCGCGGAGAACTGAAGGACGATATGCTTGCGTTTGTCAAAGATTGTGAGGTGGGCGACGTCAATCTGAAACAGATTGGGGTTGCGGGCGTAACGATGGCGCAGTTGCTCGAGACGATGAAAGCAACATATGGCTTGATTGGTTGAGTGGAGTTACGTGGCCCGGACGGTGCAGTCTAGCGGCGTTGTCCGGCGCATGAGCTCGCTAATCGGCTATTATTTGTTTAGACAACTTGAGTTGTAGAGGAGTGACCGGCGATGGTGCAGGGCGCCAAACATATGAAGAGCAATAACGCCGCGGACAACGGCGGCTCAAGCCCTCAGCCCAAACCTCAGCCAAAGCCCAAGCGCCGTCGCAAGCGACTGCCGCGCTGGGCTGACCGGCTCATCACCATCGTCATCATCCTTATTGGCGTGGGCCTTATGACCTGGCCTTGGATCTTGGACCGGCTCGAGGCCTCGGGCGTGTTCAACCAGATCAGCACTGTGTCCAGCACCGTGGACGCGCTGTCTGCCGAGGAGCGCGAGCGCATCCTGCTCCAGGCGCGCTCCTTTAACGAGCAACTGGCGGGCGAGGCCACCGAGCTCCCCGCCGACCAGATCGAGCCCTACGCTCAGCAGCTCATCTTTGACCGCGACCCCATGATGAGCTGGGTCGAGATCCCCTCCATCGACGTGAGCATGCCCATCTACCACGGCACGAGCGAAGAAGTCCTCATGGCGGGCGTCGGCCACCTGGAGGGCACGAGCCTGCCGGTGGGCGGCACCTCGACGCATTGCGTGCTCACCGCGCACTCGGGCATGCGCAACCTGAGTATGTTCGACGACATCCATTCGCTGGAGCCCGGTGACCTGGTGCTGCTGCATACCATGAACAAGACGCTTGCCTACAAGATGGTGGACTCCGAGGTGGTGCTGCCCGAGGAGATGGAGTCGCTGACTATCGAGCCCGGCGCCGACAAGGTGACGCTCGTCACCTGCACGCCCTACGGCGTGAACGACCATCGCCTGCTGGTGCACTGCGTGCGCACCAAGTACAGCAAGAAGGACGTCGACAAGCAAAAGTCGCTGGCCGGCCGCCACTGGGGCAAGCGCGAGTTTGCCGTGCTCATCGTGGTCGTAGCCATTGTGCTGTTACTACTGGACATCGTGATCCACGCGGTCCGCAAGCGCCGCAAGGCCAAGGCCTCGGCATAGGACATCGTTCAGAACCACCACAATGGGGACAGGTGCCTTTGTGGTGGTTGGGGGCTTCCAAACCATCACAACATTCGATGAAAATCGCGATTTTGGCGAAAAGCGCCGAATGTTGTGATGGTCTTCGTTGTGGGCGAGATGGTCTTCGTTGTGGGCGAGACGGTTTTCGCTGTGGGCGCCGCGATTTTCGCTATGGACGGTGCGGTTTCGTTGCAGAACCGCCAACCCTTCGCCTGCCAACCGCCGCCCTCGTTACGTTTTCGCTGCATTTGGGTAAAGCACCTGCTCCAAGCGGCGTTGCCTTGTATACTAGAGCGGTTTATCTGTTATGCGGAAGGGAGCGCCTATGGCACTCAGCGAGAAAGACGTGCGCGGCATCGCCGAGTACGCAAAGATCGCACTGACCGATGACGAGCTCACCCAGATGACGTCCTACCTGAACGACGCCGTCCAGATGCTCGAGCCCGTCTTGCAATATGACTTGCCCGACGTGGAGCCCACGTTCCATCCCATCGGAAGCCTGTCCAACGTGATGGGCGATGACCTGCGCGAGCCCGAGCGCGACCTGCCGCTCGACGTCGCGCTCGAAAACGCCGGCAGCGCGCGCGACCGCTACTTCCGCGTGCCGTCCATTTTGGGAGAGGGGGAGAGCGAGTAATGGCGAAGAGCTTCGATTCCCTTACCGCTGCCCAGATCGCCGCGGGCGTTGCCGCCGGCGACTTTACCGCTACCGAGGTGGCCCAGGCCTCCCTTACCGCCATCGAGGCGCGCGAGGGCGGGGTCCAGGCATTCCTGCAGGTGGCGCCCGAGCTTGCGCTCGAGGCCGCTGCGCGCGTGGATGCCGACCGTGCCGCAGGTAAGCCGCTGCCCCCGCTCGCGGGCGTGCCGCTGGCCATCAAGGACAACATGAACCTCGTGGGCACGCGCACCACCTGTGCTTCCCGCATGCTCGAGGACTACCAGAGCGTCTACACCGCCACCTGCGTCCAGCGCATGCTCGATGCCGGCTGCCTGCCCATGGGCAAAGCCAACATGGACGAGTTCGCCTTTGGCAGCTCCACCGAGAGCTCAGCGTTCCACCGCACCAACAACCCCTGGGATACCGAGCGCGTGCCCGGCGGCTCCTCGGGCGGCTCCGCTGCCGCCGTCGCCGCGGGCGAGGTCGCGCTCTCGCTGGGCTCGGACACCGGCGGCTCCATTCGCCAGCCGGCGTCGCTGTGCGGCGTGGTGGGCTTTAAGCCCACGTACGGCGCCGTGAGCCGTTACGGCGTGGTTGCCTTTGGCTCGTCGCTCGACCAGGTGGGCCCCTTTGGCCGCACGGTCGAGGATGTCGCGCTGGCCATGAACGCGCTTACCGGCGCGGGTCACGATCCGTACGATTGCACCAGCCAGGATTGCGCCGTCGACTTTACCGAGCATCTCAACGACAGCATCGAGGGCAAGCGCGTGGGCATTATCCCTGCGTTTATGGAGGCCGAGGGCCTGACGCCCGAGGTCAAGACTGCTGTTCAGCGCGCCGCCCAGGAGCTGCAGAACCAGGGTGCCGAGCTGGTCGAGGTCGACCTGCCGCACCTGGACGCCGCCATCGCCGCCTACTACGTCATCGGCCCTGCCGAGGCGTTCTCCAACCTGGCACGTTTCGACGGCATTCGCTACGGCTACCAGGAGGAGGGCTGCGCCAACCTGTCCGACCAGAGCTCGCTTTCGCGCGCCCACGGCTTTGGCGCCGAGGCCAAGCGCCGTCAGATGCTCGGTGCCTACCTGCTGAGCTCGGGCGTGTACGACAAGTACTACTACGCCGCGCAAAAGGCCCGCACGCTCATCACGCAGGACTACGACGCCGCGTATGCCAAGGTGGACACCATCCTCATGCCTGCCTCGCCGCGCACGGCCTTTAAGTTTGGCGAGATCAGCGACCCCACGCAGATGTACCTCTCCGACCTGTACACCATTTCGCTCAACATCTGCGGCAACGGCGGTATCTCGGTGCCGCTGGGCCTGGGCGAGGATACTCAGCTGCCCGTTTCTGCCCAGCTGGTTGGTCCGGCGTTTAAGGACCGTCAGCTGCTCACGTTTGCCCGCGCTCTGGAGCGCGGCTTTGCCGACGCCGCCACGGGCGTGCCTGCGCTTTCCGTAGCGCCCGATTTTGCCGGGAAGGGAGGCGAGCTGTAATGAAGGAGCTTTCCGAGGTCCTGCAGGATTGGGAGGCCGTGATCGGCCTGGAGATCCATACCGAGCTCACCGCACTCGATACCAAGATGTTCTGCAACTGCAAGCTCAGCCACGATGACGAGCCCAACGCCAACGTGTGCCCGGTGTGCCTGGGCCTGCCCGGTGCCCTGCCGGTGCCCAACAAGCGCGCCATCGAGAGCATCGTCAAGGCCGGTCTCGCCACTAACTGCGAGATCCAGCGCCACTCGATGTTCTACCGCAAGCACTACTTCTATCCCGATATGGCCAAGAACTTCCAGACCACGCAGGGTCCGGTCGCCTTTGCCATGTACGGCCACCTGGATCTGGACGTGACCGGTCGCGGTGCTGCCGAGCGCCCCGACTGCGCGTTTGGCGAGGCCGAGGCCCAGAGCCTGGCGAGCGCCTCGGCCAACGCCGAGGGCCTGTCCACGTCCATGACGTCGACCATGCGCGAGGGCAACCAGCGCGCCGGCCATCTGGCCAGCTACGATGCGTCCAACCTGCAGATGCCCGAGCGCCGCGAGGACGGTTCCTACACGGTGCCCATCCGCATCTTGCGCATCCACATGGAGGAGGACGCCGCCAAGATGGTCCACGTGGGCGGCGCCGAGGGCCGCATTACCGCCGCGGCCGAGTCGCTCGTCGACTACAACCGCTGCGGCACGCCTTTGATTGAGCTCGTGACTGAGCCCGATCTGCGCACGCCCGAGGAAGCGCGCCTGTTTATGGAAAAGCTTCGTCGCATCTTTGTGACGCTGGGCATTTCGGACTGCTCCATGGAGAAGGGTTCCATGCGCTGCGACGGCAACGTGTCGCTGCGCCGCCGCGGCGAGACCAAGCTGGGTACCAAGACCGAGCTCAAGAACCTCAACTCGTTTAAGAGCCTGCACGATGGCCTTGCCTACGAGATCTGTCGTCAGGCCGAGGTGCTCGAGGAGGGTGGCATCATCTATCAGGAGACCCGCCACTGGGAGCCCAGCCGCAAGCGCACCGTGGTTATGCGTGTGAAGGAGACGGCCGACGACTATCGTTTGTTCCCCGATCCCGACCTGGCGCCGTTCGATCTGGACGACGAGTTTATCGACCGCTGCCGTGGCGAGATCCCCGAGCTGCCCGACGCCAAGCGCGTCCGTTTTGAGGCCGACTTTGGCATTAAGGCCGCCGATGCCGAGCAGATTGCCGGCGACCCCGAGTTTGCCGAGTTCTTTGAGGCCGCCGCTGCCGGCATGGCTGGCAAGGAGGCCCAGACGGTCGCAAACCTGCTGGTGAACGAGATGATCGCCTACCTTAAGGGCGCGGGCGTGTCGTTGAGTGAGTCCGGCATTGCGCCGGCTCAGGTGGCAGCGCTTGCCAAGCTGCTGGCGACCGATGCCATCAGCTCCAACCAGGCGCACGAGGTCTTTGAGGCCATGGCCCAGACCGGCGACGATCCCAACAAGATCGTCGACGAGCGCGGTATGCGTCAGGTAAGCGATGCCGGCGCGCTGCAGCCGATCGTGGACGAGGTGCTGGCAAACTGTGCCGATCAGGCGCAGCAGTACCGTGACGGCAACCAGAAGGTCATCGGCTTTTTGGTGGGCCAGTGCATGAAGGCGAGCCGCGGCAAGGGCAACCCGAAGCTCTTCAACGAGTTGCTGAGAACGTCGCTCTCGTAAACGGGAACCCGGGAGCCCCGCCCTGCCGGGGCTCCCGGGTTCTGTGACGACTCGGCCGTTCGGGTCAGGTGGGCTGAATGGAATAGAGTGAATGAGGGCGCTATTGGCGCCCTCATTTTTTGTGGATGTGGCGCAGGAACGGTCCCTTGGTCACATCGCGCCCCCCAAGATTTCCAAAAAGTTAACCTTTGTTGACCTCAATAGTTAGATAAACTAAACTATTTTCCAAAAGTGTGCTCGAGCAAACTTGTTTACTCGGGTGCTGAGGCACCGTGCCGCGTCCAATGCGGCAAAAGGGAGAAGCAACATGAAGAAGTCGACGTTTAACACCCTGCTTGTCGGTGGCGGTTTTCTGCTTGGCACGGCCGGCATCAAGCTGCTTACCAGCGCTCCGGTCAAGAATGCCTGCGTGCAGGGTATCGCGTGCGGCATGCGCATCAAGAACGGCTACCAGGACATGGTCGAGCAGGCCAAGGCTAATGTCGACGACATGGTTGCCGAGGCGGCCTACATCACCCAGAGCGAGGCCGCTGCTGACGAGGCAGCCGAGTAACGCCCCCAGGCACAAACTATGAGATTCTCGATTATTAGCGAGATCCCCGGCAGGACCCGCCTCCAGTTGGCGGGTCCTGTGCCAGAGAGCGATCTCGATGCACTTCTTAAGCTCAGCGGCGATATCGACGGCGTGCGCAAAGTGCGCGTGTATGGCCGCATTGGCCAGATGGCGCTCGAATATGACGAGCGGTGTCGTGCGGGCGTGTTCGACGCCTTGGGCGCACTCGATGCTCAAGCTATCGCCGATGCCAAGTCGGGCTACGTGATGCAGCTTGAGCCACGCAAGCACAAGCTCGTTATGGATCTTGCCACGCTTGTCGGCGCCCACTATGCGCGCCGATGGTTCTTGCCTACGCCGCTGCGTGCGGTGTTTGTCGTGGCCGGTTACATGGCATTTTTGCGCGCTGCCCTTCATGAGCTGGCGCAGCCGCGCCTGACCGTTCCTGTGCTCGACGCTTCGGCCATCGGCATTTCGTTCGTCAAGCGTGATGTCGACACCGCGGGCCAGACGATGTTCCTGCTCAACGTGGGCGAGCTGCTCGAGGACTACACCCGCGCCATGAGCGAAAACGAGCTCATCAACTCGCTGCTCGATGTGCCCGACAAGGCGCAAAAGGTGGTCGGTGACACCGAGGTAAGCGTTGCCGCCACCGAGCTCGAGCCCGGCGATCTGGTCGCCGTACGCACTGGCATGTCCATCTGCATCGACGGCGTTGTCGAGCAGGGGAGCGCTATGGTCAACCAGGCGACCCTGACCGGCGAGCCGCTGGCCGTCGAGCGCAGCGTGGGCGACGACGTGTTCGCCGGCACCGTCGTGGAAGACGGCAGCATATTGGTGCGTGTGCGCGCCAATACGGCGCAAACCAAACTGCGCTCAATCGTCTCGCTCGTGCAGACGGCCGACTCGCTCAAGTCCGAGGGCCAATCGCATATGGAGGACCTTGCCAACAAGATCGTCCCGTGGAACTTCCTGCTCGCGGGCCTGGTTGCGCTTACCACCCGCAGCCTCATCAAAACCTCAGCGGCGTTGATGGTCGACTACTCGTGCGCACTCAAGCTCACGGGTTCCGTTGCCGTCATGACTGCTATGAGCGATGCCGCCAAGATGGGCGTCATGGTCAAGGGCGCGAAGTACTTTGAGTCGTTTGCCAAGGCCGATACCATCGTGTTTGATAAGACCGGCACGCTCACCGAGGCGCAGCCGCGTCTTGCCTGCGTGCTCACCACCGATGGCTGGAGCGAGGACGAGGTTCTGCGCCTTTCCGCCTGCTTAGAGGAGCATTTCCCGCATCCGGTGGCACGCGCCGTGGTCAACGCCGCCCGCGAGCGCGGGCTCGAGCACCGCGAGCGCCATGCCGCCGTCGAGTACATCGTGGCGCACGGCATCGCTTCGTCCATTGAAGGGCGACGCGCCATCATCGGCTCCGCTCACTTTGTATTCGAGGATGAGGGCGCGCAGCTCGAGTCCGACATTAAGGAGCGCATCGAGTCCCAGATGCAGGGCCTGTCGCCGCTGTATCTGGCGGTCGACGGCACCGTTGTGGGCGTGCTCGGTATCGAGGATCCGCTCAAGGCCGGGGTCCGTGAGGCCATCGCCGACCTGCACGCGTTGGGCGTTAAGCACGTGGTCATGCTCACGGGTGACTCGGAGCGCACGGCCGAGCGCATTGCGCGCGAGGCGGGTGTCGACGAGTTTAAGGCCGAACTGCTGCCCGAGGACAAGTACGCCTATGTGGAGCGCATTAAGAGCGAGGGGCGCCATGTTGCCATGGTGGGCGACGGCGTCAACGACTCACCGGCGCTGGGCCTGGCCGATGTGGGTCTGGCCATGGGTGGCGGAAGCGACATCGCCAAGGAGGTCGCCGATATCATCCTGACCGATACGGATCTGGCCGCAATCGTGCGCCTGCGCCGCATGAGCCAGGGGCTTATCGACCGTCTGACGAGTTCGTATTCCAAGGTGATGCTCACCAACTCGGCGCTGTTGGCATTGGGTATTACCGGCATGATCACTCCGCAGACGTCGTCACTGCTGCACAACGGCTCAACGATCGCCTACAGCCTGGGCAACGCAAAGGCGTACCTGCGCTAGCAGACGTATTCGCCCACGTTATCTGGCCTGCGCCCAGACGGCATCGGTGTCGTCCGGGCGCAGGCCTTTTGCATTTGAACATTTGCTAACTTCTCTATATAGTATTGCTAGCAAGGCTAGCAATTGAAGGGAGCGAGATCGACGTGGCTACCGTTGGCAGCACGGCGCAGGTGAATGTTCGCGTAGATCGCCAGGTCAAGAACCGTGCCGAGGAGGCGCTGCGGCTTTCGGGCGCTTCGCTGCCCGAGCTCATCAAAAAGGTGGTGGCCAAGGTCGCGCAGGGTGGCGGGCAGTGCGAGGAAGTGCTTGCGGCCGTCGACGACCGGCAGCAGACCGTCGCGTCCGATACTCCGTTCGCCACATCATGGGCGGCGGCGGATCAGCTTTACGCGGACCTGGGCATCGCTACGTCGTCCGTGTCCGACGATCGCGATTGGGACACAATCTATTCCGAAGCCATGGACGAGCGCTATCGCCAAAAGGGGATGATCCTGTGAGCGGGGCTTCCCTCAAAATAATGGTGGACGCCAACGTATGGGTTGATTCGTTTTGCGTCGACCATGCCGAGTCGCTTGCCGCGCGTGCGTTTATTGGGCGGGCGACGGAGACGGGGGCGTTGCTGTTCTTCCCGGTGCATATCGCTAAGGACGTGCTGTACGTTGTCCAACACGAGCTGAAGCGTAGCGTTCTTGCCAGCGGGGGAGCGTTCGACGAGGCATCTGCCCGTGCAATTGGCGATGCGGCGTTGGCGTTTGTTCGGAACATGACCGAAAATGCCACGGCCGTGGGTGCAGATGCATCGGACCTTTGGCTGGCCGACAAATACTTAGCGCTCCATCGCGATTACGAGGACAACTTGGTACTCACCGCGTGCAAGCGCGCACAGGTCGATTACTTGGTGACCAACGATCGCAAGCTGCTCGAACATGCCGATCTTGCAGCGAAGACCCCGCGCCAAATAATGCCGATTCTTGCTTTGGCCGAACGCGGCGGCGCGGCTATCGGTTGACGCGAACTAGTTGCGGGCCTCTTGGACGACAATGCGCCAAGGAGCCCGCGTCTGCTATTTACAAAAGCTCGGCCTTAATGGTGGGGCTTTCTGCGAGCTGCTCGGCTGCCTTTTCGTCGGAATCGTTTAGTGCTGCCAGACTGCGGTAGACCCACTCGTTGACCTGGGTGTTCTTGACGCCTGCGGTCTGCATAAGGGCGCCTACCTCGCGGATTGCTGCGAGCAGATCGGCTTTGGGACCCGCGAGCTCGACCTCGATGCCGTGGTAGGCGGTCACGCCGCGGTTCTCACTTACGTGGTCGATAAAGCCCTCGACGGTCTCAAGCTGCTGGGCGAGAGCTGCATTATCGTCAGCGTCCAGCGCGACGAGTGCGTTCAATACCGTGAGGGCGGGATGTCCGCAGGGGACAAAGCCTTCGATGACATCCATAGCTTCGGTAATGGTTGAGCCCAGGCCTGCGAGGGCATTGACGAGTTGCTGCTTGGTATCCATAACGGTCCTTTCGACGGGTCAATTTTGCTTGGCGAAAATATACGTGACGCGATCAGTAGCAAAAGTGCGAAGTGCGGAGCACATTGGGGTCTTCACAGCTCGTGCATAGAACAGCTGTCCGCTTTCAGAACGTGGTAAGATAACACTTCACAAGCGGGGCTCGCCCCGCATGTTCCTTGAAAAGTCGACGGGCATTGGGCGCTCGTGCCCAATGCCATCCAGACTTTCCCGACATTCGGGGGCGACTGGTTTCGACACGATAGCTCTGAGAGAGGAAGCAAGCCGAGGTCTCCTCGCCTCGTTAAACAGGGGTGCCGTCAAATTGAATTGACAACAACTCTTCTTTTGAGCCTATGGCTCTCGCTGCTTAGTTTATAGCGGCGCGTCAACCCGGTGATTTCCCCGACACCGGCGCGACGTCATGTTAGGGGAATGCTCCTGCGCACGTAATCGGTATGGCGCAGGCTAAGACCGAACCGGTTAGGACGCCGCGAGCGTGTCGCTGCGCGCAAAGCGTCCGAGACAAAACCAGCGACTGAGCTTGGAGATGCCAATCAAGGGGCTTTCGTGGACCGGAGTTCGATTCTCCGCGCCTCCACCAACTGTTCAGTAGGCGAACATATGCAGGTGTTCGTCGTTAGGCGGGCGTTCGTATTGCTCGTCAGATAGAAAGAAGCCGCTCCATACGGGGCGGCTTCTTTGCGTTCTAGGCCTGCGGCATGATCTCCTGCTCGCCGTCCTCGTCCATGTACGGCATGAGGAACACGCCGCCCTGTTCGGTGGTAAGCAGCAGGTACTCGCGGTTGTGCTCGTCGCACACGATTTCCTGGCCGATGCCCTCGGGCAGGTCGTATATGGGGCCGTCCGTGCGGGCTTGCCTCACGGTCACGTCTTGCGCTCCCATGGCCTGCGACGCGCAGCTGGCGGCGGCCAGGACGATGAACAGCAGGACGACCGCCGCGAGGATGGGGCCGCACCCGCCGTTGCGCTCCTCGTCTGCGGGGCTCGGGTACGGCATGGCCTATCCCACCTTCACCAGATAGTCGTCGGCCTCTGGCTTGCCCGTGGCCTTGCCCACGGCGATGTAGCGCGTTGCGCCGCTGTAGCCCGTGTATCGGCCCCACACGTAGCCGTCGGCGATTTTGTACCAGTTATCCAGCGTCACGGTCTCGCCGCTGGAATAGTGCGCCACCTCGGTGCCGCCCAGGCCGGGGGCGTCGCGCACGCGCAGGTAGTCCACAGTGCAGCGGTAGGTGCCGCCGAAGTTCTCGGTCGTTTCCTGCTGCGCAGGCTGCGGCTGCGGGACGGCTGCGGGGGCGCTTCCAGCAGTGATGCCGAAGCATTCCAGGTAGATGCGCGCCAGCTCGTCCAGGTTGCCGTTGAACTTCTCGCGGTCTCCGTCGTTGTCGATGAAGCCGTTCTCGCACAGGCGGTAGTTGATGCCGCGCGCGGCGGCTCGGTTCGGGTTCGCGAGGTCGGAACGGCGCACCAGCTTCTCGGAGCGCCCGGGCATGAACGCCGCCAGCTTGTCGGCCAGCGCATTGTCGTACTCGTCAGGCTCGAAGCCATCCTTGATGATGACGTGCGCGCCGTGGGCCGTGGCGATGCCGCTGGCGTCCATGTGCAGCTCCACCACTGGCGCGTCGGTGCTCAGGCGGTTAAGCCCGCCGTCGGCGTACCAGTTGCGGGATGTATCGCCCAGCTCGACCTCGGAACCGCCCAGTTCCTTGATTCGCTGGCCCAGGGCGCGAACGCGCTCGGCCTCGGTGCAGCCGCCTGCGCAGCAGCCGGGGTCGCCAGCGCCGTGGCCGCAGATGATGAACAGTTTAGCCATTGCCTACTCCTTCCCGCCTACGGTCACGCCCAACAGGGCGTCGAGCCACTTGGATGTGATGCCTACCGACTTGAACAGCGTGTAGGCCGCCTGCACGCCGCCTACCACGGCGAAGGCGCACGTGACCCATGCGCCCGGGTCTGCGGGCACGCCTCCCACGAAGCCGGTCACGACGCCCGCCAGGAGCGAGCAGCCCAGCGCCAGGATGCGCGCGTCCTTGCCGATCATGGCCTCGGTCTTGATCAGCTGCACCGCGAACGGCACGGCGAAAGACAGCACGATGGCTGCGATTGCTTGCATTTCTGTCATTTCGGATTCCTTTCTATCGAGCCGATTCCTTGTAGAGCAGGTCAACGCGGTCGGCGATGTGGTCGACCTTCGCCGCCATGCCCTGGCTGCGCGCCTGGCTGTTCGCCAGGTCGGCGTGCAGCACCTCGTTGGAGGTCACGACGGACTCCATGAGCGTCTTCATAGCCTCCATCAGCGCGTTGCTGCGCTCCATCTGCGCGGCGATGCGGCCCTCCATCTGGCTGCGCTCGCGGTCGCGCTGCGCCCGCTCGTTCACCTCGTCCTGCTTTCGCTCCTCGCGCTTGAGGTCGATGTTCGCCTTGCGCTCGTTCTGGGCCTTGAACTCTTCGAGGAACTGCTTGCCGAAGTACAGGACCACTAGGACGAGCAGCGCGCCGAAAAGCGACCCGGGGCCGTACGGCGCGAAGATTTCCAGCACGTCGGTCATTCGTTTTCTCACCTCCTCGAATCGCTGCCGCGATTGTCCGCGAGGTGTCGCCGGGCAAAAGAAAAGCGCCCCCGAAGGGGCGCTCGCTACTCCTGCGGCGCTTCCGGCTGGTCGGGCTCCATGGCCTCCAGCTCGTTGATGCGGTCGCGCCACGTCTGGCGCTGCGAGATGATCTCGGCCACCTCCTTGGCAGCTGCGGCGATGGCCGAGAGCAGGTCGGTGATGGACGATGCGGAGAAGATGCGCTCCACCGCCTTCATGACCTTGTAGTCGCTCTGCTCAAGCTGCTGTTTGTAGCCGTTGATCTCCCCGGCGATTTCCTGTTCCGTCATGGGTCGCTCCTTCCGTTGCTAGGGTAGGGGCATGTTCCCATCCGTGTCGCCTCCAGGTTTGGATTGCATTGAGCAACCCCCCCCCGCGGGATTTCCGAACAGGCTGCGGTACAGCGCGTCCATGGCCCGCACGCTGCGGTGCGCGTCCAGCCGCTTCATGCCTCCGCGCCAGCTCTGGTAGCTCTGCTCCACCTGCTCGGGGGTCATGATGCCATCGGCGACCATGCGGGCCATCTTCTTGAGCTTGCGGCGCTCCCGCGTTATGGAGTCTCGGCACGGCTTCACGACTATGCGGCCCGTGTCCGTGTAGAAGATGCGCTTCTTCAGCCACGTGAACCCGCGCGTGAGCTTCACCACGCGGGCCTTGCGCAGGTTCAGCTCGATGCCCAGCTCGGCGCATTTGCGCTCTATGAGCAGCAGGCACACCTGCAGGTAGTCCTTGGACTCGTGTATCAGGTAGAAGTCGTCCATATATCGACCGTAGGCCTCGGGGCGCAGCATCTCGATTACGTAGTGGTCGATGCGGTTGGGGTGCGCGACGGCGCATATCTGGTTCGGCTCGCTGCCCAGCCCCAGGCCCACATCGCCCTGCGCGTCTATCAGGCGGTGCTCCAAGGCGACCACGCGCGGATCTAGCAGCGCGGAGGCCACCTGGTCTTTGACGGGTTGGTGCGCTATGCGCGCGAAGTAGTCGGAGAAGTCGCCGAGCAGTATGTAGCCCTCGCGGCCGTGCCGCCTCCAGTGGTCGGCCAGGTGGCGCTTGAGCAGCTTCAGGGCGTAGTCGGTGCCGCGCCCCTTTATGTTCGCTGAGTTCGCGGCTATGAGGGTGGGCACGATCGCGGGCACGAGCGCGTTCTGCGACAGCGACTTCTGCACCACGCGCTCGGGGAAGTGCACGGCGCTGATGTGGCGCAGCTTGCCGCGCTCCCATAGGTCGAAGCGGATGAAGCCCCGGCATATGTCGCGGCCCTCCAAAAGGTCGCGGCGGGACAGGACGGCGTTGCGCAGGTAGTCCTTCATGTACCGCTGCGTGGACGCCTTCCACATTACGCCGCGTGCGGCCTGCTTGGAAGCCTTGCACAGGCTGTTGAGGTCGGCCACGGTCTCAAGCGTGCACGCCTTGACGCGCTCGGCCTTGGCCTTGGCCCGCTTCTCCTCGCGGCGCTTCCGGCGCGCCGCCCGCCTTTGCTCGGAGTTCACAGAAGGCACCCCGCACGGCTTGCAATGTGGCTCTGACAGCCGCTTGAGGTATGGCCATGAAACGCGGCGAAGCCACGGAGCGCCGCGCCATGCAAGCAGCGTCCGGCCACCCTCGCGGGGTGCGTATTTACGGGCGCATGCCCGACGGTCGCGCCTTCCTTCCTCTCCGCGCTCTGCTTTCGGCTCTGGGGCCTACTCGGTCTGGCAATAAGGGAATCCGGGGCGGGGGCGAACCCAGACGTTCGTCGCGGAGTTGTAGTTGGCATTGCCGTTGTTGTTGACGTAGCACACGTTGGACGACGAGCCACCCATGACGGAACGCAGCCACCAGTTGTACCGATATACAAGGCGGGACCGCCGTCCATTATAGCGAACGCAGGCGCTCTAGCTCGGCCTCGGCCTCGGCTATGCGCTCCTCGGTGGACTTCTTGCCGGTGACGCGCACGTTCTTACGCGCGCCCTTCAGCAGCCTGATCTCCTCCTCGACCATGGCCGCCAGCTCCTCGAAGCGGTTGGCGTTCACGGGCAGGCCGATATCCATGAGGCACTGCATGTCCAGCATCAGCTGCTCGCAGTCAGCTATGGCCAGCGTCAGGTAGCGTTTCCTCTCCAGCGCGTTGAACGAGGTGTTGGGGTAGAAGCAGTCGGCGCGGTTGACGTTGTACACGATGCTGCGCGCCGTCTCCACGGTCGGCACCGCATTCAGCAGCCGGTAGGCCTTCGGGACCACGGAGGACGACGCCATCAGCTTGTTGACCTCCACGCGGATGGCGATGGCCTGCGTGAAGAACTTGTACTCGGACACCTCGCGGCTGCGCTGGTAGACGCTGCTCACGTGCACCTCCTGGGAATAGCGGCGAAAAAAACGGCCCGCTTCGCGGGCAGGAGGCGACCGCGCAAGGCGGTCGCCTAAAAGCAGAGTATAGAGCACTCGGCTGGCTAGCCGACGAGGAAGCCGGGGCGGGGGCGAATCCCGGTGTACGTCGCCGAAGTGTAGGTGGCATAGCCGGTGCCGCCGGCGAAGCACACGTAGGACGACGAGCCACCCACGACGGAACGCAGCCACCAAGCGGACCGAGTTCCGTTGATTCGGTGCGCGGTGTCCCTGAACAGGTCCCACTGGCAGTCGAAGCCGACGCTGTAGCCCTTGGTGCCCCACACTGGGCAGCCGTACACCTCCATCTCGGACAGCGAGAATACCTTGCCGATATCCTGCCAGCTCCACGAGTTGGAGTCGTTGAGCGCGCCGCTTGCGCTGTAACGCTCCTCCAGCAGGACGCGCTGGGTCAGCAGGTACTTGGTCAGCCCCTCGGGCAGGCACGCCTCGAAGGCCGTCTCCCACGCCTTGAGGTTGCTGTTGGGGTAGGGGCATTTCTGGTCGGCGGTGCCCTGGTTCGTGTTGGTCGTGTTCCACATCAGGAAGCTGTCGTTGGCAACGCCGGTCACGGTCTTGGCCACGGCGATGGGCGCGGAGGCCACGAACGCGATATGGTGTCCCTTGCTGTTGTCGCCGCAGTAAAGGTACGGGTCGATGTGGGCAAGCAGGAACCGCACAGATTGCTGTGTGGTGACGGCGGATGCGCTCACAAGCGGCACGTCCAGGTAGTCGCCCACGCGCAGGCCCGCGAAGTTCGCGGCGGCGATGCGCTTATGCAGCGCGTCGTACACGCTGCCGCTGCCGATCTCTCCCGCCAGGATGGTGGCGATGTTCTTCCCGCCGGACTTGCCGATTTGGCCCTGGCGGTTGTACTCGGCGTTGTTGAGCGCCGTCTGCGCGTTGCTGCGCGCGGTATCGTCGATGACCTCGTAGCCGATGCCGCCCACCGACAGGGTTTTCGCTTGTGCCATTTCGTTGCCTTTCTACTTGAGGTTGAGGGTTGTGCCGGACGCCGTGCAGGTGCTCCCGAACGTGATGGTGCTGCCAGATGCACTGGCCTTGGAGGCGGGGCAGTACACGGTGCCGTCGTCGTAGATGAACGCGTCCGTGGCGTCGGCCAGCTTGCCGTACAGGTCGGCTATCTGCTGCTTCTGCTTGGCCATGTCCGAGCTGCCCGTGCTGCCCTGCGCCACGCTGTTGGCTATCTGCAGGGCGATGTTTGCCGCCGCGTCGGCGTTCGAGGCCGCGCCGTTTGCCGCAGCCGTGGCGGCTTGCGAGGCCGTCTTCAGCTGCGACGCCTCGGTCACGCGGTCGCTTTCCGCCGTGGCTCGCTTCTTCTCGGCCTCTGCGCGCTTGGTTTCGGCGGTCTGGCGTGTCTTCTCGTTCGTGGCGCGCTGGTTTTCCGCGCTCGCGCGGGAGGCCTCGGCCTTCTGCATCTGCGCGTTCAGCGCGATCACGTCGGCTAGCTGCCCTTCGAGGTTCGCGATGATCGACTCCACCGCATCGACGTACGGGCCGGATATCTCGCCCGACGCGCTCGCCGAGGGCAGCACGTTCACCAGGACGTTCTCGGTGGTGGCGTCCAGCCCTGCCGCGTTCCGCACGCGCACGTAGCACACCTTGAGCAGCCCGGCCACGCCGAAGACGGCGGGGTCGACCGTCACGGTGGCCACGTTGTCGCTGATGCCAGTGAACTGCTGCTCCACGTAGGTGTGGTCGGGCTTCGCAGCCATGAGGTGCACCTTGCAGCCCGTCAGGGCCGCCTTCTTGTCGCCGTCGTAGATGGCGGCCTTCAGGACCTCGGCGCTGTCGCCCTGGTGCACGGTGATGACGGGCGGCGCTATGTTGGTCTTCTTGAGGTTGAGCGTAAGCTCGTGCGTTGCCATGCCTCACTCCTTTCCTTCGGCCGCAAGTGTCCGCGATATGTCGCCGGGCTGCGCTCTGTGGACCCCGCATATCTCCTCGTCGGTGAGCGCCGAGAAGTCCACGGCGTTGGCCTCGCCGCCTTCCGCGTCCATGACGGCCACGGGGCTGGACACGAGCGTGAAGCCGCCCTTGCCGTCGAACTCGAACACGTCTTCCGATTCCACGATGGCCCGCGCCGTGGCCGGGTCGCTGATGCACTCGAACACCGGAAGCGCCTCGGGCGGCTTCGGCGCGCCGTCGAGCGCCTGCGGCGCTTCGGGCTGCTGCACAAGGTGGTAGAACATTCCGTTTCCTCTCTCGCTGGTCTAGTTTCCCGTGATGCTGCTCATGCCGGTGATGATTCCGTTCACCACGTTGATGGTGCCCCATGTCCAGTTGTTGCCGTTGTTGGTGATGCTCCCGATGAACTGCGTGGAGCCCGTGTACCCGTAGGTGCCGCCGCTGCTCGGACTGGTCCCTATGGCGAACTTCGGGGCGAGTATCCTGGCGGTGCCCGACGACCCAATGTCTGCGCGGCTGCTATCCAGGTACACGTAGTTGTTGGAGTTCTTCTGCAGCTTCACGTACGCCGAGCCGCCCGCGTTGCTGTTGCCGCTCCTCATGTACAGCTGCTCGTCGGGATGGCTCATGTAGCCCGCGTAGTAGGGGGTCGTCAGCCACGTCTGGCGGTAGTAGCGGTTGACTGCCAGGAAGCCGTAGCCGCAGGCGGATATGCCCACGCCGTCGGTCGAGCTCGCCGTGGGGCTGTCCTTCGCGTGGACGGCCTCGATGGTGCAGTACTCGGTCGAGCCGTTCACGAACGACGCTCCCGGGTGGTTGTTCGTCGTCGTGCCGGTGGTGATGTAGTTGGTTGACGACGTGCCGACCATGTTGCAGCGGAACATGGAGGTGCTGCCCACCAGCACGGTGCCCGCGATGATGGAGCCGTTCTTGTCGTATATCTGGAAGCCGTTGGTGGCGTTGATATAGACCCTGTTGCCGTTGCTGTCGGTCATGAAGATGGAGCCGTCGCGCAGGTAGAAGGCCCCGCTGTCGAGGTCCCAATACGAGTTCCCGCCTTTGATGCGGCCCGTGGTCAGCTCGTCGGCGGTCACGCCGTCGCCGGTGATGGCCGTGCGCCACTTCCACGCGCCGCTGGAGTACTTTGAGTTGGCCACGCCGATGACGCCGCCGCCTATCTTCACGCACTTGGTCGCGTTCTCCGGCTTCTTGTCATACACGAGGATGCCCTGGCCGGGCTCCTCGTACACCCAACCGCCCGTGGTGTTTATCTCGCTGTTGAGCATTTCCACGATCTTCTTGCGGATATCCGTCGGCAGCTGATCGAGCTGGTTCTGCAGCCCATCAACCTCGCTCTCGGCGCTCGTCAGGCGCTCGTCCAGCGAGCCGGTGACGCCTTCCAGGTACTCCTTGTTGGCCTCGTCTATCTGCTTGAGCACGCTCTCGCTCTGCTCCACCGTGGTGTCGGTGTAGAGCTTGAGCACTTCCTCAAGGGACAGGTTGCCGTCGTCGGAGTACTTCTTCAGCGCCTCTTCCAGCGTGGTGTCGCCCTTGTCGGCATACTCCTTGAGGGCCTTGTCAAGCGCGTCCTTCACCTCGTCGGTGTAGTCCTTGGCCGCGCCGCCCTGCTCCCTGGCGAACGCCTCCTGGCGCTTCTCGGAGGCCGCCAGGCTCTCGCCCCATTTGCCGGTCGATGCCTTGTTGGACGCGTTTACCGCGTCGGCCACGGTGGCGCGGATGCTCGAAGCCGTTCTCTTTGCGCTGGACTTCTGGGCGGCCATCAGCTCGGCCACGGTCTGGTAGTTGCCGAACGTGTAGGTGACCTCGCCGGGGCGCAGCTGATCCTCCACCACCTTGGTGATGCGGGTGCGCACGCGCAGCGGCGGGTCGTACACCTTGTCCACCACGGTCACCAGGTCGCCCTCGTCCGCGCCCTCGAAGCCCTCGCCGGCGCGCGCAAGCGCCGTGGCGTCCACGGTGTAGGACACGGTGGGCACGCACGACTGCGCCAGCTGCGCCTCGGTGAGCTTCTTCAGCTCGGCGGCGTCCTCGCAGTCGGAGAACTCCACGTCGCCGAACACGTGCGCCTTGCCGCCCTTGCCGTCGGGCCGTCCCCAGCGCGCCAGCGCGTCGGCCGACCCCACCCAGTTCTGCCCGCCGTTCACGTCGCCGAAGGTCAGCTTGCGGTCGTAGCCGCCCGTCAGGTTGCCGTCCTCGTCGGCGGTCTGCAGGGACTTGCCGTAGCCGTACAGGGCGGTGCACACGTTGCCCTCGTCCACGCTGCGCTTGACGCTCACGAGGTCCTTGGCGTAGGTGAAACGCTTGCCGTTGTCCTCGCCGACCTGCTTGGCCATGCACACGCGGCGTGCGGTCACCTTGGTGCCGCTCACCTGGATTTCGAACGACAGCTCGCCGCCCCAAGTGTCTGCCACGTCGTGGATGGCCGCCCATGCGTTGGTGTGGTAGAAGTTCGTGCCGGCCTGCCCGAGGTCGGCCACGGTTCCGACCTGCCAGCGCGAGGAGGACAGCGCCGAGGCCAGCGCGGCGTAGGCGCTCACGTCGTAGGGGCGCTTGTCCTCCAGGTAGTCGCCCAGGAGCTCGATTTGCGCCGATGTCGGGCAGTAGTACGTGTAGAGGATGCCCGCGCTTGCGCGCTCCTCCTCCACGCCGTCCACGATGTTCTCGTGCCAGCGGCCCTTGAGGTCGCGCCACACCAGGCGGTCGCCCTTGTCGAGGCGCGCCAGCGTTGTGATGCTCAGGGCGTTCTCGCCGTTGACCTCGCGCGTGTCCTCGCACTCGAACAGCGTCTTGATGGGTCCCTTGTACGCCTCCCAGCGGTCGCATGCCCACAGAATCATCAGCCCACGTACCTTTCCGTCCACTGTACCGTCGCGGTGCCGCTGGACAGCTTGAGGCTGTTGGCCCCCGGCTCCAGCGGGAAGAAGTCACTCTCGAAGGTCACGGGCACGGGGCTGCCGTCCACCGTGGCCTGCGGGGCGGCCATGTCGATGACCACCGCGCTCGATGCCGTCACCGCCTTGTCGATCTGCACGAATTCGCCCGTGCCCATGTTCGTCAGCCGCAGCGCCGACGTGCTGCCGCCGGGCCTGACGGTCACGGTGGGGTAGGTGCGGAACGTCCCGCCCACCTGCACGCCCGAGGTGCCCGACACGGTTGCGCGCCCCTCGGCCCCGTAGGCCACGGGGTCGTATGCCGTGAACGTCAGCGTGGCCTCGCCGGTGTGCCACAACGTGTCGAGCGCGCCCGGCGAGGTCAGCACGGCCATGTAGCGCAGGCCCAGGTGCCTCTCGTCGTCCAGCCACAGCTCGGCCTCCTTGAGGCACAGCAGGCGCGAGGCCATGAGGCGGCGAAGGGCCGCCATGTCGTCGGCGGGGCGCGCCCTCCAGGCCGCCGCCACGTCTATCGTCAGGGGTTTCAGCTCTGCGCGCATGAAGCGCGAGCCGGGCTGCCCGGGCACGTCGCGCGTGGCGATTTCGTACTCGGGCAGCAGCGAGCGGGTCACGAGCCGGGTGTCGAACCACGGCGCGAAGTCGAAGCCGTTGTATATCATGCGAAGCACTCCTGCCGTTTGATTTCCTTGGCTATCTGGCGGGAGATTTTCTCGATGTCGGCCTCCTCCCGCACGGTCGCGTACAGGTTGATTGTCACGTTCGTGTCGCCATGGGCCGCGCCGCCCTTGCCGTCGAGCAGCTTGGCGATGCCCTCGGCCAGCGGGCGCGCGCCGCGCTCGTTGAACGGCACCACGCCCTCGGGGCCCGCCTCGCCGACGCCGATGACGCTGGGGCCGTTGAACACGCCGCCCTTGGCGTACCAGTCGATGCCGAAGTGCGGCACGCTCGGCGGGGCGATGCTGAAGCTGCCGGAGATGGACAGGTGCGGCAGCTTCAGGTGGGGCAGCGACCACGAGAAGTTGAAGAACCCCTTGATGGAGTCGATGACGTTGCGCACGGTGTCGCGGGCGTTCTGTATCGGCGTCTCGATGGCGCTCTTGATGGAGTTCCACACGCTGCTCACGGTGTCCTTGGCGGCGTTGAACACACTGGAGATCGTGTCGCGGATGCCGTTCACGATGCTGGATATGGTGGAGCTGATGCCGCCCCACACGCTCGACGCCGTGCTGCTCACGGCCCCCCATATGGAGTCCCACACCGCCTGAATTGCCGACAGCACCGCCGATATGGTGAAGCTGATGGCATTGATGGCCGCGCCTATCGCCGAGCTGATGGCATCCCATATGCTGGAGGCGGTGGAGCTCACCGCGCCCCACACCGTGTCCCACACGCCCTGGATGACCCCAAGGGCCGCGCCTATCACGTCGCTGACGTACTGGATGTACGCGCTCACCGCGCCGTAGATGGCCTCCCATATGGCGCTGGCGGTGCCGCTGATGCCTTCCCACGTCGCGCCCCACCATTCGGAGAGCGCCGTCACCACGTCGGTGATGACCTGGCTCACCGCGTCGATGTAGCCTCCCACCGCGCCGCAGATTGCGTCCCATGCCGCCGTCAGCTGCTCGCCGAAGTTCTCCCAGATGAAGTTCCAGGGTATGAGCAGCGTCTCGATGGCCAGGTTCAGAATCTCGCCCAGCAGCATCACGGCGACCTGCACCACGTTGCAGATGCCGTCCCAGATGGACGAGGCGGTATCGGCCAGGCCTTGGAAGAACCCGGCTGTGGCGTCGATGGCCCCCTGCACCGTGGAGCAGATGCCGTCCCACACGCCGCCCAGCTTCTCGCCGAGCTGCGAGAAGAACTCGCCGACGCTTTGGGCCACGTCGCCCGCCACCTGGGTGGCCACCTCGAACGCGGCGCACACGGCATCCCACACGGCGGTCACCGCGTCGCGGAACTCCTCGCAGTTGTTCCACAGCAGCACCACGGCGGCGATGATGGCCGCTATGGCCGCTACCACGGGGTGCGCGGCTATGAGCCCCAGCGCGCCGGTGCCCAGCTTGCCGACCACCTGGAAGGCCGCTCCGATTTTCGGCACGGTGTCCACGACGGTGCCGACCGTCGACAGCACGGGGCCTATGGCGGCCGCTATCGTGGCGATCGCCAGCACGGCGGTCTGGCCGCCCTCGCCGATGCCGGCGAACCACTCGGAGAACGACTTGACGACACCCGCCACGTTGGTGGCGATGTTGAGCAGTGGCTCGCCAAGCGGCTCGATGGAGCCCTGCAGCTCGCGCATGGCCTCCTGCGATTTCACGGCGAAGCTGTCGGAGGCGGCCTCCTGGGCCTGCTGCGCGGCGCCCGCCACGTCGCCGAAGCTGTCCTGCACTCCCGCCAGGGACTCGATCATGCCCATGGCATTGTCCTCGCCCAGCGAGGACCACAGGGTGGAGGCCAGCGCGGCCTTGTCGTACTCGTTTGGCATCTGCGTGAGGTCGCCCAGCACCGCCTGCAGCATGTCCTCGGCGGTGGCGCTGCCGTTCTTGAAGTTCTCGAAGACCTCCTGCGTGCCCTCGCTGAACGAGCCGATGGATTCCTCCATGCGGCCGTCGGACAGCGCCGTCAGGAACTCGTTGAGGTAGTCGCCCACCTTGTCCAGGTTGTACGCGCCGTTGGACGTGCCCGCTTCGAGCAGCGAGAAGTACTCGCTGGCGCTCATTCCCGCCTCGCCCCATCGCACGGAGTATTCGCTCAGGTTGTCGCCCAGCTCGTCGGTGTAGTTCAGGCCGCGCTGCATGCCCGCCGTCAGCAGGTCGCTGGCCTCGGTGGCGGACAGCCCGAAGCCCTCCATGAGGGCGTTGGTGCCGCGTATGGACTCGTTCACGTCTGCGCCGAAGGTGTCCGACAGCATGAGTGCGTTGGTGGTGACGGTCTGCAGGTCCTCGTCGGACACGTCGCGAAGGGTGGACTTGCACTGCATCAGCGCATCGTTGACCTCGTCCAGGGACTGGCCCCAGCCGCCCTCGTATATGCGCTTGCCTATGCCGCTGAAACGCTCGGCCTCCTCGCCGGACACGCCGAACGCGGCGGCTATGCGGGCGTTGGCCTGCTCGTAGTCGCTGGCCACGCCGAATACGGCCTTGCCGGCGGCCACCACGGGCGCGGTCAGCGTCACCGTGGCGGCCGTGCCGGCCTTCTTGAACGAGGACGACAGCTTCGCGGCCTTCTCGTCGCCCTCGGCTATGTTCTTCCAGGAGATGCCCTGGAGGTCGCGCTCCAGGGCCTTGATGTTCTTGGATACGTCAACGGTGTCGAGCACCGCTTTGATGATGACGTTGCCGTCCATGCTCACCTCGTCGCTCTCTTGAGCGCGGCGAACACATCGCGCATCGCCGCGTCGCTTCCTTCCTCAGAGCCGTGTGAGCTGCGGCCTTTGCCGAGTTCGAACGCCTTGTGGGCGGCGTTCCAGGCCTCGACCTCCTGCCTGTTGTATTTGGTTGGCTTCGGCTTGGTCGCCGGGTTGCGGTAGTGGATGGCCGCGCCGAGCGGCGTGTCCTGCGGGCAGCCGCCCACGAGTGCCACGAACTCGGCAAAGCTGATGCGACCGCGCACCTCGTCCCACTCGATGCCGTAGGCCTGGCGGAAGCTGGTGCGTATGCGCGCCGCGTCCTCCTCCAAGTCCCACAGCGGGGTCTCGTGCGGGCGGTCGCCGGTCAGGTCGAGTCCGCACATGTCCCATACTGCCGCGTCGCGCATCCGCACGAACTCGGCGGCGTCGTAGTCGCATGCGCACCACGCGTCCGCCCAGTCCACGAAGAACAGCGCCAGGAACTCGTCCCGGCGCTGGTCGTCGGACTTGCCCTCGTCGGTCAGCACCTCGATGACGCGGATGATCGTGAGCGCGTCGTCGCGCACCAGCACCTCCTCGCCGTTCCACGGGTAGCGCGTGGCGCTCGTGCCGTCGGGCAGCCGCACCCGCTCGGCCGTGAGCGCGGCTGGCAGCATTACTTGCCGCCCTTCTTCTTGCGCTTGGCCTTGGAGCGGCGCTGGGCGCGGTTGAGCGCCTGGACCTGATCGGCGCGCTCGCTGTATGCAAGGCCGCACGCCATCAGCTGCTCGCTGGTCGCGTGGCGCGCCAACATGTTGAGGAACGTGGCGAAGACCTCGCCCAGGATGCGGATGTTCTCCTCGGGCGCGATGGGGCCCTCGTCGCCGCCCATCCACGCGAGCAGCTGCTCCCAGCCCTCGGTGCCGATGAACGCCGAGATGGTGCGCTTCATGAGGCGGGCCTGCGCGGCGTTGGCCTCGGCCGCCTTCTCGGGGGTGTCGGCCTCGCGGGCCATCTGCTCGTTGGCCTGCGCGCGGTCGATGGCGTTGCCGACCTTGGCCAGGTACTCCTCGATGTGCTTGTCGTCGAACCACACGCGGAAGCGCGGCGTGTCGGGGTTCTCCTCGGGGTCCTCGAAGAACACGTCCTCGTACGCGCGGATGTTTTTCAGAAGTTCCATTTGTTGCCCCTTTCGTGAGCGGTGAGCGTCGGGCATAGAAAAGGGGCGCGGGCCGCTCACTAGCCCGCGCCCCCATGTCCAGGAGGTTATGTCTGGTGTCGCCTGCGGCTACTTCGCCGACACGGTGACCTTCACCTGCGTGCAGATGCTCGGCTTGGACGTGCAGCGCACGGTGATGACCGCCTCGCCTGCGGCCACGCCCGTCACGTTGCCGTCGCTGTCGACGGTGGCCACGTCGGTGTTGCCCGATGCGAAGAAGCACTTGGCGTTCGCCTCGGCGGGCGTGACGGTCGGCGCGAGCTTCATGGACTTGCCCACGGCCGGGCCGGTCGGCGCGGTGCAGGTGACGCCCGTGGGCTGCTTGAGCTTGTTGGCGGGGATGTAGCGCATAGCGCCAGCGCCCGAGATTGTGCAGGAGAACGCGCCGGGGTCGGACGCCGCGCCCTGCTGCGAGCCGACGGTCAGGCCCAGGTAGGTGCAGTCGCCCTCCACCACGTCGCCGTTGGGGTCGGTGTGGCGGAAGTGGCCCGTGCGGCCCTCGCCGGTCTCAAGCGCCAGGCTGGCAACGAAGTCCTGCGCGGGGTCGCCGTAGCAGCGGTCGCCTGTGACCTCGTACTGCGGCTGCACGCTCTTCACCTTGTCGGTGGGAGTGCCGTAGCCGTCGTAGTAGTCCTTGGTCTCGGTGGTCTCGTTGGTGGTCGGCTTCACCTCGGTGATGCCGCGCGAGAAGATGGCCCACGTGGGGCTGGCCGCGTCTGGCGTAGTGTCGATCTCCAGCGCGCTCATGTAGTTGGGCGCGAAGCCCAGGTCTTGGTTCTTTGCCATCGTTATCCCTTCTCTATGGTTATGGTCGCTTTGATTCGGAACTCCCACAGGTACGGCCCGCCCTCGGGCGGCGTTATCTCCTGCGGCTCGGTGTACAGCGACGCGCTGGTGAAGCCGTAGGAGCCTGTGGGCGAGGACAGGTCGGCCCCGTCCAGCGCGTCGGCCAGGTCGTAGGCGTCGCCCATGGCCTTGGCCTCGGAGGTGTCCTTCACGATGACCTGCAGCACGTATCCCACGCGGCGGGTGCCGTCCATGTGGCGCACCGCGTCGGTGGTGGGCATGGGCCGCAGCACCACCGCGTCGTCGTGGCCGCGCGATGCTGCCAGGCGGGTGAGGAGCACCGGGCCGTAGCCCAGGGCCTCTATGGCGGCCTTCGCCGTCTCCATCACGTCCGGGGCCATGTCACGCCCCCTCGGTCAGGAGGTCGACGGCCAGGCGCTCCCAGTCCTCGCCGTGCGCTTCCTTCGCGGCCTTCGGCCAGTCGGCCTTGGCCCTCGGGTTCTTGCCGTGCTTGATGGAGCTGTCGGGCAGGTCGCGCACGTAGGCGGCGTAGTCGGCGTCCCATATGACGAGGCCCTGCCTGAAGTCGGAGGCGGCCTGCATGGAGTTGTGCATGCGCTTGGTGTCCTCTGGCGTGAACGCGTTCATGTCCTCGGCCACGCTCATGGCGAACTTCACCTGCTTGGCCTCCAACTCCTTCGCGCTGAAACGCTTCATGAGCTTGGTCAGGTCGACCGTAACTGCTGCGGGCATGGCTACCTCACCTCCAGTTCCCAGTGGTGGGGACGGGTGCCGAACGCGCGGCGGGGCGTGCACCTCGCCACGTTCATCCACTCGCCCCCGTCGATGCTCACGCGGCTGCCCACGGGCACGTCGAACATGCCGGGGCTGTCCGCGCCGTCCGCTATCACGAGGCCCTGCGCGCCGTCGCCCAGGCCGTACTCGCGTACGAGCCACGCCGAGACGGGCTCGAAGCGCACGCGGCGCACCTCGACGGGATGCTCGAACTCGCCGCCGTAGCCGCCCTCCCTGGGCACCTTGACGAACATGGTGGAGGGCCGCGCCGAGCGCGGCACCCGCATCATCTGGTACCCCCGATGCCCGCGTAGAGCAGCGGCGTTCCAAGCAGCTCGCGGCGGACGGCGGCCTCCATGTCGCTGCGGTAGGTGCTGGCCCCTTCGGTACCGGGGTTCCACGAGAACGAGCCGACGGTGAAGCCGCCGCCCTCCATGATGCCGCCCGAGCATCCGTATGCGGCGTCGACCTCGCAGGCCGCCATGACCGCGCGCGCCCACTCCTCGGAGCCGTCCGGCTCGTTGGGGAAGATCAGGTCGCGCACGGCTGCCGTGGCGTGGGGGAGCGCCGCCTTGAACTCCTCGGCGGACAGCTCCCCGCGCCCGGCTGCCAGGTAGTCCTCGTGGGTCGGGGCTCTAGTTTCCATCGTCCTCGGCCGCCTCGGGCTTTTCCGCCTTGCCCTTGGCGGGCTGCTCGTCTGCGGCCTTCGCCTCGGGCTTTTCCGCCTTGCCCTTGGCGGGCTTGGCCTTCTTCGGGGCCTCCTTCTCGAAGGCCAGTCCAACTGTGCGCATGTCGCGCCTCCTTCCTACGCGGCCTTCATGCCTGCGGTGATGTAGTGCGCCAGGTTCTCGCGGACGCCGCACACGCCGTACTTGCGGTACTTGAACAGGTGGCCGAAGCCCTGCTGGTTGTCCTCGGCGTCGATGACCTTGCCGTGCGCGAAGTTCCAGCGCAGCACCACGGCGTCCTTGTGGACGATGAGGAAGTTCATGTCCACCGCGCCGGTGCCCTTCTTGTAGTGGCCGATCTCCTCGTCCTTGGTGGTGCCGTCCAAAAGGTCGATGGCGCTGTAGAAGCGGGACTGCGGCACCTTCACGATGGAGGAGAAGCCGTCCAGCGCCTCTCGGGACTTGGTGGTGTCCAGGTCCTTCACCATACCCAGCAGGGTGGGGGTGATGAACAGCACGCGGCCCTCTTCCGGCACCTCCTTCTCGTCCATGTCGCACATGGCGGCGTTCAGGCCCTTGAGCATGTCCGCGCCGTCGGAGTAGGTCTTCTGCTCCTTGGTGATGCCGGTGCCTGCGCACAGCGTGGAGAACACGAACGCGTCTCCCTCGGGCACCACCTTGGTGCGGTTGAAGTGCGCGGCGGCGTTGCCGAACGCCAGATTGAAGGACTGGGCGTCCACTTTCTGGTCGATTTCCAGGATGGTGCCGCGGTCGTAGTTGGCGCTGATGGGCTTCCAGGTCAGGGACGCGCCGCTGTTCTGCGGCAGTCGCCCGTTGGCCTGCACGTCGCCCAGGCCACCCATGGAGTAGACGGGATAGTAGAACTCGCCCAGCTGCTCCATCTGCGCGATGTTGCCCTGCGGCGCGGCGCTCTCAAGCACTGCGGTCAGGGATTCCTTGCGGTACGCCTCCATGAGCACGTTCTCGTAGCCCTTGGGCAGTTCGATGCTGTTTGGCATGATTTACTCCTTTGAAGATTCGTCGGTGAGTCCGAAGGCTGCGCGGAAGTCGGCCAGGCCGTCGGAGCCTGCGCCGCCCTTGGGGTCGCCGCCCGCGCTCTCGCGGGGCTGGTCGGTGAACATGTAGGCGTTATCCTTCTTCAGGGCCTCGAAGTCGATGCCCGTGAGGTTGCCCTGCTCGTCCAGCTTCGCGTCGGCGATGTTCGGGATAATCGCGCGCGCCGCCTTGGCGTTGCGCACCCCCATCTGCGCCAGCTTGGTGTCGATGGCGAAGTCGCGGCGCATGTCGGCCTCGCGCTTCTCGGCGTCGGCCTTGTACGCCTCGTTGTCGGCCTTGGCCTTGTCGAGCGCGGCCTGCAGCTCGTCGGCGTTGCCCGCCTTGGCGGTGAACTCCTCGATCTGCTTGTCGCGCTGCTCCAGCTCGGCCTTGAGGGCCTTCACCTGCTCCTGGTACTCGTCGGTCTCGCGCTTGTACTTCGCGTAGGACACGACCTCCTTCGCGGGCTCGGTCTGCTGGCCGTTGTCGCCGCCCTCGTTGCCCTGGGGCTTGTTGTCGTCCGCCATCGCTTGCTCCTTCCGTGTTTGGTTGTCGCGCTTCCCTGCGCGCTTAGATGGCCCGCCGTTGTCGCCGCGGTCGCGTGCGGGGCATGTTGTCGCCGCCCCATCGCGTGACCGCATCTTCTCCGAGGTGTCGCCAGGCAAAAGAAAAGGCCGCCCGTGATGGGCGGCCTTGATGCCGTGCGTCTACTCGGTTGTCGCTTGGTCTACTTCATCAGCCCCGCGTCGCGCAGCACCTTGCGGGACTTGGCGAAAAGCTCCTCGCGCTCTTCTTTGGTCAGCTTTTCGGCGGCTTTCGACTCGGGGGCGCTGTCATCTATGACGAGCACCCAGTCCTCTGGCGTCACTTCTTTTTTGTCAGCCTGAACCATTTCGCTTCCTCGTTTCGCTCGTAGAGCATTTCGGTGGCAAGCTGGTCGATAACGTCGCCGCCCACGTTCGGGCACTCTCTTTTCGCCAGCTCTCGCAGCTCCTCGTACGCTTGCACGACGCTGCGGTCGTTCACCTTGATTTCGTAGATTGTACCATCGTGGCACGCCACCACTGAGCTGCGCACCCAGTCGTTTTCCGCCACCGTTCGAATGTCGGCCCACGACGGCGGCGAGCTCATGGGGTGGTTGTGGATCAGCACCACGCCGCCCTTGGTGCGCCTGCACGCCTCCACCTGCTTGGCGGTCAGGCCGCACGCCTGGCTCTTCAGGCCGTGCCCGAAGGTGTCGGTGACGCGCTCGCCCTTCTTCCACGACACGACGGACATGCGTTCGTAGCCCGTGCCGTCGCGGTCGCGCAGGATGCGGCGGCTTTCGGCGTACACGGCCTCGCTTGCGCGCTTCGGGATGGGAAGGGACGCCACCTTGTCGTGGTAGGCCCTGCCGTTCACGGCGCGGCGGCTCACGTCTGCGGCGGTGCCCGCGCCCTTGCCCGGCATGAACTTCTCGCGCACCCAGGTCTTGTCCGTGGCAAGCGGGTAGATGCGCTCCTTCGATTCCACGGCGGCCTCGCGCGTGCGCTCGCGGGACAAGTAGGGATGGGCGGCTATGTGCTCGCGCTGGCGCTTCTGCAGCTTGCCCAGGCGCAGGCGCTCCTTGGTGTTGTCGAGCCCGGCGGCCTCCAGGGCCGTTGCCTCGCGCTTGGCGGCGCGTATGCCGCGCTCCAGCTCGCGCTGCTTCTGCTCTGCCTGGTATCGCTCCTCGCGCTTCTCGTCGCCGCCATCTGGATCGCGCTCGTACCGCAGCTGCTGGCCCTCCACGTAGATGCCGAAGTCGTGCTTGCAGTTCGCGCCGCACAGGCCATCGACAGAGCCGTAGCCCGTCTCGCGGTAGAACGGCGGGTACTTCTTGGACTTGCCCGACAGGCTGAACACGCGGCCCTGCCACTTGGCGTGGCTCTCGCGCGCCCCGCCGTGCGAGGAGGTCTGCACGAGGTCGTGCCCGGTCTCTTCAAGCAGCTCCAGCGTGTTGCGGCTGCCCGCCTGCACCGCTTGGGTGCGGATGTGGCGGCGCATGGCCACGTCCGCCTGCGCCCACGCCCCGCTCTTGTAGTCCACGACGGACACGCCGCGCCGCGCCAGCTTCAGCACGGCCTCGCGGGTGGCCTGCTCGTAGCCTGCCATGCCCGAGTTCACCCGAGCCACGGCCTGCGCCACGACTTCGAGGTAGGCGCGCTGCACGTTGGCGGGCATCTTCAGGTTGTCGCGGCTCACGACGTCCTGCACTCCCGCCGCCGTGGCCCGCGCTGAGTTGTGCAGCCTCCACTGCATCGTCTTGGACAGCGCGCCCATGGCCGTGCCCAGCGTGGCCAGGTCGGCCTCGGCGCTCTTGGCCACGGCCTCGGCCGCAGCCTTGGCAGCCTCGCGCGCGGCTCTGCGCCCCTCCTCGTTCATGGCCTTCTGCACGTCCTTGGCGGCAAGCGCCGCCTTGCGGGCGGCCTGCGAGTAGGCGCTGTCGCCCTCGAAGTCGATGGAGCCTATGAGCGCGGCGTAGATGCACACCAGGCGCAGGGTGTATTCGTCCATGGCCCCCTGCGCTGCGTCGGTGAAGTGCTCTATGTAGTCCGGCCCCAGCATCAGGCGAGCCCGTCGCCCAGCATGTCGAACGCGCCGCCCTGCTGCTCGGGCACGTTGGCCTTGGCCTCGTTGCTGGTCTCGCCGTAGAAGCGGCGGCGGTACTCCCACGGGGCCATGATGCCCGCGCCGACCTCGCTCATGGCCATCTCGCGCGCGCTCTGCGTGTCGCTGATGATGGAGTCGTCGAAGTCCACGGTGACGTCGCCGTAGGGCACGGCCTCGCCCTTGATGCTGCGGCACGCGTCGGCCATGCCGTTCACGAGGCGCACGATGGACTTGCGCAGGGCGTTCTCGTGCCGGTGGATGGATCGCATCAGCTGCGAGTTGTCGGCCGCCACCTCCTTGGCGGTCTTCAGGCCCGTGTGCGACTCCCAGGAGAAGTAGCCGTTGCCGAAGCCGCACGCCACCGACAGCAGGCGCAGGCCCGTGTTGATGGCGCTGGCGTTCTCGTCGGCCTTGAGGTCGCTCTGAACGGTCTGAATCTTGGCCGACCCCTCGTCGCCTGGGTTCATGCTGAAGATGGTGTCGTCGGCCTCGCCGAAGGCGTAGTAGGTCTTCGTGAGGCTGCCGTCCGGCCCCTTGTCGGTCTTGGACTCTATGAGGGTCTTGTCCACGAACGTGCGCGGGCGGCCCACGCGAATGTGGTCGAGCAGGGAGGTGGCGGCCTCGTCGACCACCTTCATGGCCCCCACGGCGTTGCAGTACACGCTCGCGCCCATCGCGCAGTAGTCGTAGAAGCGGTTCGACACGGCGGGGCGCACCAGCGCGAAAAGCGGGCGGGTGCAGCGCGTGTCCATGTCGGCGCTGATGCCCTCGACCGTCACCTGCTTGTGCGTCTTGGTGTCGAACAGCTGCGTGAGGATGTGGTAGGTGCCGCCCTTGAGCACGTGGGCCTGGCACTGGTCGTAGTCGCGCCCGGCGACCTCCACGCGGCCCACGAACGCGCACTGCGTGCAGTCGTCGGCGCTCCACGTGAGCGGGACTATCTGCGTGGCGTCGTAGCGCACGATGCGCAGCTCGGCGTCGGGCGTGTAGGCGCTGTCGGTCACGCCTCGCGGCTCGATGACCCACGCGCCGGTCCCCATGGCGAACGCCCGGGCTATGAAGTCGGCGTTGTCCATGGCGAACGATGTGGGCGCGTCGCTGTCCTCCGTGGGCTGCTGCGCCGGCGCGTTGCCCTCCGTCGCCTCCTGGCCGTCCCCGCCCGTCGCCGTGGGGTTGGCGAAGTAGCGCGCCATCCAGGCGCGGCGCTCGTCGCTCGTGCTGGAGATGATCGTGCTCTCGTTCATGAGCAGACTGGCCCACTCGTCGGCCACGAGCGCCGCCGGGTGCAGGCTGGCGCGCTCGCGCTTGTACACGCGGAAGCCGCGCCGCTCGCTGTAGTGGTACCAGCCGTTGTCCGCCGCGAACCAGCCGAACCAGACGCCAACCATGCCCTGCATGCGGGTGTCCGGCTGGTATCCCATGCGGCGCAGCCACGCCTCGGCGTAGCCCGTGTTGCCTCGCTTCTCCATCAGAGGTTGCTCCTTATCCACAGTCCTGCGGCGTAGCCCGCCGCGTCTATCGCGTCGTCGTTCACCTTCGGCAGTGTCTCGGTTATGTCGCCCTGCCCGTTCGACACGTACTCGTACTCGGGGAACTCCTTGGCGGCGAGCGGGCAGCGGTCGGGGTCGATGACTATGCGCGTGAGGTTCTGCATCCACCTGATGCGGCTCTTGGGCGCGTTCAGGCCCTGCTTGAGCGATTTCTGCGCGCCGATGCCCTGCTCCTGGTAGTAGAGGATCATGCCGCGCGCCGCGCTGTCGCACCACACGTCGGCGGCGGGGTCCTCGGCCTCCTGCAGCTTGGCGGCCACCAACTCGGCGGTCTTGACGTCGATGGCCTCGGTTCCCTGGCGGCTCTCCTCGTCCAGCAGGTAAAGCACGCGCTCGTTCTCGTCGTATCCCGCCTCCATGAACACCCACGGGTGCACGCTGCCCGCGTCCACGCCGAACGAGCGCAGGGCGATGGCCTCGCGTTCCTCTGCGGTGATGGAACGTATGTCCAGCAGCTCGTCGGGGAACACCTCGGAGCCCGTGCCGATGACCTCGCCGAGCCATTGCCAGCGGTAGGAGTCGGGCGTCTTGCGGCGGCTGCGCTCGGCCTCCGCCAGCGCCGCGGCGCTTATCCACTCGGGGTGCTCGTCTATGACGTCCAGGTACGTGGTGTGGCATATGAAGCGCCCGTCCTCGCCCGGGTGGGCCTCCAGGTCGCGCGCCTCCTTGTTCACCCAGTTGCGCGCCGAGCGCGGGGGGTTGTAGCTGTAGAAGACCCAGAACATGTCGCCGCCGCGCAGGAACGTGGCCAGCACGCTGCGCACCTCGTCCATGCCGTCGAACTCGTCTACCTCCTCGAACCACACCACGGCGCAGTAGCCGGTGCGGAACTTCGCGGACTTCAGCTTCTTCGGCTTGTCGCATCCCACAAAGCGTATGACCTGCCCGGTGGGGCGGTACGTCACCTCCATGGGGGACAGGCCGAAGTCGAACAGGTGCGCCACGCCCAGCACGTCGCACGCCCAGCCTATCTGCTCGTACACGGACGTGCGCAGCGTGTTGCCGACCTTGCGCAGCACGACGGCGTTGGCCTCCGGGTTGAGCATGATCAGCAGCACGATGGCGATGGATATGAACGACGACTTGGTGGAGTTGCGCCCGCCCTTGAACCAGTAGTGCGTGAACTCGTGCGCCTTGATGGAGCGCCACACGCCGGCGAACACGGAGGCCACGACGTCCGAGAGCCTAACCGAGGTCGTCAACGATGGTCACCCCCGCCTCCGCCATGGCGGCCTTCGCGCCGTCCACGCCGAACATATCGTTGAGCAGCTTCACGCTCTCGGTTATGGCCAGGCGCGCGTCGCCGTTGATGCTGCCCTCGGCCGCCTGGCGGCGGAAGATGGGCAGCGCGCCGTCCAGCACCTCGAACAGCGGCGCTGCGGCGTCCTGAAGCTCCCAGCGGCAGTCCTTGGCGGCCGCGTCTCGGATTTCCTGGATTCTGTGCGCGATTCGGGGGTCGCGCATCAGCTTGGACGCGGCGCAGCTTATCGAGTTGTAGTTCATGCGCTTGCAGTCGTAGGCCGCGCGGTACGCGTCCTGCTGCTTGGCGCGGGGCTTGGCCATCTCGCGGGCGAACGCCTCCTGCTTCGCCGTGAGCGGCTTGTCCTTCTTGGGCACCTGCGGCCTCCTTCCTGATTAGTTTCGCGCTAGCCAAGCGACGCGATCACATCGCGCTCGCGCGGCGAAAGCGCGAAACGCTCTGCGGCTGCACGCTCTGCGGCTGCACGCTCTGCGGCTGCACGCTCTGCGGCTGCACGCTCTGCGGCTGCACGCTCTGATATGAGGTAGCCGCTGCCGTATATCGCCTTGTTCTGCACGCGCTGCGCGTCGAGCGCCCTCGTGAAGCTGCACTCCTGCGGCCCCACGCGGAAGTCGATGCCGTACTTGGAGTAGCGCGCCAGCATGGGCGCGGTCAGCACCTCGTCCGGGTACTCGTACTTCGGCAGCGCCTTGGCCTTCTCGCGGCGCAGGCGCTCTATCGCGGCGTCCAGCTCGGAGCGCAGGTCGGGCGCGCTGCGAGCCTGGGCGGGGTCGAGGTTGGTCACGAACGACGTGTTGACGCTCGCGCCGTTGGCGTACGTCACGCCGACGCCCGTCACGACCTTGCAGCAGTTGCGGATGCTCATGCACGTCAGGGTGGGGGCGAACAGGAAGAAGCCCACGCCGCGCTCCTGGTAGTGCTTGACGATCTTGCTCAGGATGGAGAACGGCGGGTTGTCCACCACCGTGCAGCCCTGCGGGTACTCCTCGCGCTCGTAGTCGCCGCCCGGATAGAACGGGCGCGCCACCTTCGCCAGGTCGAACCCGTACTCCCGGTGCGCCCACCGCAGCACGCAGTCGTACACCTCGGGCGGGGTGTAGCAGTCGTCCGTCGTCCTCTTCGGCTCGAACTTTGCCGTGAACTCCTCGTATGTCTCGCCTCTCGCCATGCGTCTCCTATCTCTCGGCCCATATGGTCGCAAGCGTGTCGCCGGGCACGGAAAAGGCCGCCCCGAAGGACGGCCCTCTGCCTGTTTCCGTATTCGGTTGCCCCTATCCGCACGCCGCCACGGCCATGGCCATGAGCCCGAGCGCCAGCGCCCTTATGGCGTAGATGGCCGCCGCGTCTATGGCGATTGCCGCCGCTATGAACAGCAGGCACCCCCAGTTGCATCCCGGGCGGTTCATCGCTCCTCCCACTCGACGGTGCCGTCGTCGTACTCGGCCTTGAGCCATTCCAGGTAGTCGGCCTCCTCGCAGAAGCAGGCCAGCAGCCGCTTGCTGGTAGTGCAGCTGCTCATGCGGCTCGTCTCATACACGGCGATGAAGAAGGGCCACGAGTGGAACTCCGTCTCCGTGTGGATGGCCCGCTCGGGCGTGCCGAAAAGGTGCTCCCAGTTCGTCATCGCGCCCCCTCCTTCGCGCTCGGCCCGACCTTGCGGTAGGTGAAGTCCTCGAACAGGTGACCGCACCAGCGGCAGCGGTCGCCGCCCTTGGGCAGGTGGTGCCAGGTCTCGCGCGTGCCGCACTTCGGGCAGCGCACCTCGATACTGGGTCGGCGCTTCGGCTTCTCGGTCTGCTGCTCCATGGCTACTCCACCGCCATCCGCATGGCCGGCTTCATGACCTCGCGCAGGCTCTTGGCCAGCTCCTCGGCCGTTACCTCGGCCTTCACCTCCACGTTCACGTCGGGCATCGCGAAACCGTGCGCCTCTTCGGCCTTGAGGCAAGGCATGGCGGCGTCCTGGGCCGCGCCCTTGAGCGTCGGTGACGCTGTCACCCTCGGCTTGCAGCGCCCCAGCCACAACTCGCACTCGTCCAGCTTCGTGAGCGCCAGGGCGCGCTCGCGGTTCGCCTCGTAGGCCGTCTCGATGCCCTTGCGCAGGTTCTGCACGGCCGTCTCTTCGGTTCCGGCGTCCAGCTTTTCGCGCAGCCGGGCGTTCTCGAACCTCAGGTTGCGAGCCTCGCGACGCGGCACTGCTACCGTATGGCTTTGCTGCTCGCCCCAGCAGTCCTCGCACAGCGGCGCGTCCACGCCCATGTTGTCCTGCCCCAGGGCGTCGATATCGCGCCCGCAGGTATCGCAGATGATTCCCATGGCTACTCCCTCCCTTCCGGCTTCACCGCGCCTGCGAGGAACCACGCCCGCAGGCTCTCGGCGCACTCCGGGCACAAGGCCCTTGCCTCGCCGTCGATTCGCGCGCTGTTCCTCAGCACCATCTTGGCGTAACCCGCCAGGGTCGCCGGCACCTCCTTGCCGCAGCGTTCGCATGCGCACATGTACAGCCTCATGCCTGCTCGCCTCCCTTCGGCAGAGCGTCGGCGATTCGGTCCCAGTCGGTGGCCGGCTTCTCGCTGGGGTACTCGTAGGCCCCCACGCACGGCACCGGCAGCACCGCCATGCCGTCGTGCTCGCCTGCGTACTCGTCTGCGTCCGATCTGCTCTCGAACGCCAGCACCACGTCGCTCTCCGTGGCCACCGCGTAGATCTTCTTCATCGTTTCGTCTCCTATTCGAACTCGAAGCACTCGCATGCCTCGCTTGTCTCGTCCACCGCTTCCACGTCGGGGCCGCCGCCCGTCATGGCGTCGCAGGCGCACACGGCCTCGCCGCCAGCGCCCTGCACGCGGCCGCAGAAGCGGCACTCCCGGCACGTGCGGCCCTCCCACGGGTCGGGCCGGTTCCACGGTGCCCTGGGGTCGGACTCGAAGCACCCGGGCGGGAGGTTCCACCCGCTTGAAGGCTCGTACCCGCTCACATGCACCGCCTGCCCCTCGGCAGCCGCCCCCAGCCGTCCATGGCCAGGGCATCCGCGTACTTGGTCGGTTCCGGCAGCAGCAGGTACTCCCAGCGCCCCGAGCCCGGCGGGGCGGGGCGGTTGAACCTCTGCTCGGCCCTGACCCAGCGGAAGTGCAGCCGGTTGGCGTGCGCCAGCCCGTGGCAGCCGCTGCCGTTGCCGCTGCCGCACAGCATCACCGTGGGCTTGGGAACCTCGCGCCCGTCGCGGAACAGCTTGCCCGCCCCGCGCCTCACGATGTGGTGGCGGTTGAGCGGCCACGGCGCGCCGCACACGGCGCACCTGGGCGTCTCGATGCTCGGCCCCTCCATGAGGGGGCGCAGGATCTCGGGCAGCGTGTCAACGTTTGCCATTCGATAGCCTCCTGTCCTTGCCTTGCAGCTCGTACTTGTCGCACATCTCCGACAGGCGGCTCACGATGGCCACCGCCGTCTCCTCGTCGCCGTTCTTGGCCAGGCGGCGTATGAGGTCGCTCTTGCCGTACTGCGTGGTCACGACCACGGGCCTCATGTTCTCGTACCTGTCGTTCACGACGCGGAACACCTGCCCCAGTGTCCAGTCGGTGGGGGACTCCTTGCCCAGGTCGTCCAGCACCAGGCACCCCACGCGGGAGAGCCTGGACAGCACGCCGTCCTCGGTGCCGTCGCCGCCGTAGGTGCCCTTGATGGCGGCCAGCACGCCCAGCATGTCGGTCACCCTCACGCTGGTGCCGCCGTCCACCAGGAGCCGCGCCACGGCGCTCGCCAGGTGGGTCTTGCCGGTTCCCACGGGGCCGCAGATGTACGCCCCGCGCCCTTGCTCAACCTTCGCGGCAATGCCCTCGGCCATGGGGGAGGCGGCTGTCATGAAGCGTGGCTTGATTCCGGCCCGCTCGTAGGCCCGGCGGCGTTTGGCTGCGGCCTCCTCGGCCTTGGCCCTGGCCTCAAGGCGCGAACGCTCGTCGCGCTCCGCCACGGCACCCGGGCAGCCGCACGGCTTCCAGCCGCAGAAGGTGCGGCGGCCAGCCAGCACCACGTAGCGGACCTCCAGCTGCGCCCCGCAGTGGGGGCACTCAGTCGTACTCGGCATAGCCGTCGGCCTCCTTCCGGGTCCTCGGGCCGCGGTTCACGTAGTCCTCGAACTTCGGCGAGAACAGCGTGGAGGGCCGCAGGTACTTGGCCATCTTCGGGTCGCCCGCCCACTCGGCTGCCATCGTGTCGATGACGGCCAGGAAGTCGGGGAGGCGGTAGCCCTCGGCCCAGCGGGCGTGTATCAGCCTGCGGGTCTTGGCGCTGCTTGAGCGGTAGCGGGTGCCGGCTGCCTCGTTGAGCGCATGCACGATTTCGTCAAAGGGGATTAAGGGGTTATCTATATACTCAACCTCAACCTCAACCTCTGCATTGCCGCAAGCAGATGCGCCTGCATGTGCATCCGCATCTGCTTGCGCATGTGCGACTGCATCTGTATCCGCATATGCTCCCGCATGTGCTTGCGCATCTGCTTGCACCCGTGCCGCCGCATCGTCCACCGCGTCTTCCTTCCCCGGCCTGTTGCCCCAGCGGGCGTTGGCCGCCTTCCTTGCGCGCTCGCTCTTCTCGTCGCCCATGTCGAGCCTGCCCTTGAGCACCAGGAAGGTGGGCAGCCACGCGGGGCTGCCCTGCGGTTCCTTGCCCGTGAACCGGTACTCGACGATGGCGTAGATGAACGGCGCGCGCTGCTTCTCGGGCATGGCCTGCGCGGCCGCCCAGAAGTCGTCGTGTATAACCATGCCCATAGTGTCGCCGTCGCCTTCCCTAAAACGGGATATCCTCGTCGTACAGATCGGGCATGGCCTGCTGCTGCGGCGCGGGCTGCTGTGGCGCGTACGCCTGCTGAGTGGCCGGCTGCGGCGCGTAGGCGGGCTGCTGCGGCGCAGGTGCCGGGGCGTGGCGTCCCTGGCCGTACGTGCGGGCCTGCGGCGCTTGCGGGGCCGCCTGGGGCGCGTACTGCTGCGGCGCGTAGCCCTGCTGCTGTTGCTGGCCGCTCATGAACTCCAGCTCGTCCACCACGACCTCCAGCGCGCTGCGCTTCTGGCCGGTCTGCTGGTCGTTCCAGCTGCGGTAGCGCAGCTTGCCCTCGATGGCCACCTTGCTGCCTTTGGCGAGGTACTGCGCCAGCTTCTCGCCGCGGGTGCCGAACAGCGTGCAGTCCACGAAGTTCGGGTAGTCCTCCCACTGCCCGGTCTGCTGGTTCTTGCGGCGGTCGTTGACGGCCACGCCCATGGACAGCACGGACATGCCGCCAGACGTGGAGCGCAGCACGGGGTCGCGGGTCAGGTTGCCGGATATGCACACGCGGTTGATGCTCATAGATACCCTCCTTGGGTTACGTCCCCGCTGTTCCAGATGCGGGTGATCTGCGCGTCTACCATGCGGATACGCAGCTTGATTACGTTGATGGCCTCCTGCGAGGCCTTGTAGATGGCCTCGGAGCAGTCGCGGCGGCGCTTGGCCTCCGCTATCTGCTCCTGGCCCCGGCACACGTCGCCGATGATGGTGACGGGCGTGCCCTTCTGGCGCTCGTTCAGGATGGCGATGCGCAGGGCCTTGCGGTACTCGGCCTCGTTCTCGGCGTACTGGCAGCCAGACTCCTTGCAGGTCTTCAGCTCGGCCTCCAGCCTGTCGGTCAGCTCGTCCAGCTCCTCGGTGAGCGCCCGCATCTACTCCACCTGCCAGTCGGGGCGCGGGCAGCACGGGCTGTTGGCCACGAACTCCATGTACTGCGGCATGCTGGCGAACTGGTAGCGCGCCCCGCAGCTGCGGCAGTGGGCCGTGAAGGGGCCGTCTGCGGGCGGCTGCTTCTCTTCGGGCGCGGGCTGCTCCTCCATGGCGTCGGGATCGCTCTGCCCGTCGATGGCGAACGCGCCGCACAGCGCGTACTTGCGGGCGTAGCTCGACGCCATGCCGGTCACCTGGGCGTCGTCCGAGCCCTTCTTGTGCTCGTCCTCGCGGGCGTAGGCGCTCACCTGCAGCAGGCCCTCGCCGCCCTCGGCGGGGAACACGCACGCCGTGGACTTCACGTAGTAGCGGTCGCCTATCTGCACCAGCTCGTCGGTCATGAAGAACGCCAGGCCCTCCTTGGCGCACGGCTCCTTCAGCGCGGCCACTATGTCCTCGTAGCTGCGGTAGCTGAACTTGCCGAAAGCGTTGTACTTGGCCTTGGGCACCACCACGGCGCGCTGCACGCGGGCAACGGCCGCCATGAGGTCGATGGACTGCTGTTCCTGGGTCATGCTAGTAGCCTCCGTTCATTCGCTCGTAAACCTGGCCCACCGTGCCGTGCATGATGGTGCCCACGACGCCCTGCGCCTTGAGGGCCGCCGCGACGCCCTGCATCTGCTCGCGCGTGGCGCACGGCACCACGACCGTCCACGGGTCGCCCGCCATGGCCACGGGTGCCGGTGCGGGCGGCGCTGGCGGCACCGGGGCGGGCATGGGCGCGGGCTGCGGCTCGGGCATCTGCTCAAGCGGCTGCGGGAACTCTGCGGGCTGGCATTCCGCGGGCTCGGGCACCGCTTCGGGTTCGGGTTCGGGCTCTTCCACGGGTTCCGGCTCCATGGCCGCCTTCAGCTCGACGATGCGCCGGCGCTCCTCCTCGGCCTTGTGCGCCGCCGTTATGGCCGCGCCCAGGTCCAGGGTGGCGAACAGCTCGCGCTCGGCCTCGTCGTAGAACGGCTCGCCCTGGAACTGCGCCTTGATGGTTTCCCAGTCCCGGGCCAGGCGCTCCACCTTGGCCTCCAGGGCCTTGAATGCTCTCACCTCGCCGAAGGTCTTGCCGGTCCACTGCTTCTCGTGGAAACGCTCATAGGGCACGACGGGGGCCAGCAGCCCGGCGAACTCCTCGTAGTGCTCCCGCAGCTTGGCGTACGCGCGCAGCTGGCGCTCCTCCTCGGCCTCGTCCAGCTGCGCCTTGATGCCGTCGGCTGCCTGCTTCGCGATGCCCGCCACGGCCTTGCACCCGTCCTCGAACGCGGCCAGGGGCTTCGTGTACTCGCGTCTCACGGCCTTGCGGCGCTCGTCTATCTCCTTGGCGATGCCGTTGAGGTAGGCGCGGTCGCGCTTGGCGGCCTTCACGTTCTCGTCCTTGCCCATGTCGTAGGTCGCGCCCTCGTAGTCGGCCACCAGCCTGCGCACGTGCGCCTCCAGGGCGTCGAAGTTGGCCTCGATCACGGCGGGGGAGTACGCCACGGTCAGCTCTGACGCCTCCTCGGGCTCGATGATCTCGGCCTCAACTGCTTCGCTCATTTACTCCTCGCTTCCCAGGCGCGCCATGCACGCCTCGTAGGTTTCCGTCTCGGCCGCGTTCGGCTCGTAGCCGTCGGCCTTCATGGCCTCGTAGATGATGGTCACGCTCTCGACCGTCGCTCGGTTTAAGTACACGGAGCTGCCGCCTTCCATGAGGCTCCAGGCCGTCCAGCCGCTCATGTTCCACGCTGCCCGCCAGCCCATGGCCACGGCCAGCTCGGTGGGCGTGCGGTCGATGGGTCGGCCCAGCAGCTCCTCGAACGATTCCACGGCCTTGGCCTCCATGGCGAACGCGGTCAGCGCCAGAGTCGTGCGGCGCATCGACTTGAGGTCGCCCGCGTGGGCGGCAAGCCACTCGCGGCGGGCCTTCGCGCCGTCCTCGTAGGCGGCCTGGAAGTCGGCCTTGCGCTGGGCTGCGGCCTGTGCGGCCTCGTCGGCCCCCTCGGCCGCCGGCGCCAGCAGGGTCACGCCGAACGGCGTCTCCTCGGCCAGAAGCCCCGCGCCCGCGTTGTCGGCCACGTAGGCGTCCAGCGCCGCCAGGTCGGGGCGGTAGTCGGAAAACGTGCGGCATGCGGCGAAGCTCTCGGGGCATTCGTCGACGAACTCGACGCCCGCGTCGGCAAGCACCGCCACCACCTCGGCGCGGTTGCGCCTCTGCTCGGCCTCGGCCTTCAGGCTCGCGTACACGCGCTGCCATTCGGACTGCTTGCAGTCGCGCAGCTCGGCCACGGCCTCGTCGTCGCCCTCGAACTCGGCGATGGCGGCCAGGCGGTCGAGCGTCATGTCGTAGGCGGCGTCCTGCACCCTGCGGGCGGCGCGGCGCGCCTTGGCCACGGTGCCCGCGTCGGTGCGGGCGGCCACGGCCACCTCCTCGTCGGGAATGTCGAGCGCCAGCATGGTCTGCACGCCGCGCGACTTCTCCTCGGCGGTCAGCCCCAGCTTGGCGTCGGTCTCCACCATGGCCTTGGCGGCCTCCACGCGCGCCAGCTCGGCGTCGTCCAGGTCGTCGTAGACCTCGGCGAGGAAACGCTCGGTGCCGATGGCCCTCATGGCGCGCACGCGGCACTCGCCGTCGATGATCCAGTAGATGCCGCCCTCCTTGTACAGGATGGGCTTCATGACGGGCTGGCCGGGGTTGAGGCGGTTTGCCTTGAACTGCGCGGCCAGGCCCGCGATGTGCTCGGCGCTCTCCCTGGTGGTGAAGTCGCGCGGGTTCATCGGCTCGCCGTCGGCGCGCTCGTAGGGGTACACGTCGCAGATCGCGACCTCCTCTAGCGATTGCATGCGCGGGCCTCATCGTCTACGACCACGCGGCACTCCATGCCCACCAGGCGGGCGCGGCACGCCACGCGGGCCACCTCGCCCATGAGCGCGATGCGCTTGGTGGGCACGGGGCCGTTCTTGATTTGCGCGGCCATGCAGGCGGCCCCCATGTTGAACGCCTGGCGCATGGCGGCGTCGAAGCCGCCGTCGCCCGGCTCGGGCACGGGGACGGCGCGCTCGATGCGCTTCAGGATGCTGTCAACCGTCTTGTCCGCGACGGTCTTGCTGATGATTTCCGTGAGCATTTGGGTCTCCTAACTGGGAAAACTAAAAGTGATAAAAACTTTTCAGGATTTCGGAACTTTTTTCTCTATGCGCTCCTTGCGCTTCTGCGCCGCCTTGACCCTGCGGTACAGGTAGCGGCACAGCCACCGCTCCATGGCCTCGTCGTGCGCCTCTGCTGCCTTGTCGGCGGCGTAGCGGCTCATGCCCGAGGTGTCCGGGGCCTGCGGCATGGGGTCGGCGCGGCTCTCTCGGCCGCACTCGGTGCGCTCGTAGGTGCGGCGCTCCTCTGCGGTCAGCCTCGGCAGCAGCTCGGCTATGCGGGCCTCTATGGCCTCAAGCTGCTGCTGGCGTCTGCACGGTTCGCAGATGCCGTCCTTGCCGAGGGTCGCCCTGCGGCACCCGCACGACGGGCACAGCTCCAGGCGGTGGCGGTAGCAGCGCAGGGACACGTGGCCGCCGCTGGCGTTGATCACGCGCCGCGCGTTATCCAACTGGTTCTTGGACAGCCGCAGCTCGCGGCGAATCTCGCGGGCGGGCACCTTTCCCGCCAGCTCGGCTATGCGGTCGAGGTCGGCCTTGCGCCACGCCCTGTGTGGCCTGCCCTTGTCTCGGCGGGTCACTCGTCGCTCACCTCCACGACCACGCGGGGGCGCGCCCTGTCGGTGAGCACCCTGTCGGGGCACTGCTCCACGTACTTGCGGGAGTCGTCCTTGATTACGCCCGCCGCCACCAGGCCGTCGAGCACGAACTTGCGCGCGAAGCCCACGTTGTCGGCGTCGCGGCGCATGTCGGGCTCGTAGAACGTGGTGCGCACGGTCACCCGGCGCTCGAAGCGCGGCGCGCGCTGCTGCATGGCCGCCGCCCTCACGCGCGCCGTCTCGCGCTTCTTCATGGCCGCCGCCTTGTAGCGGTTGACGCGCTCGGCGCTGATGTAGTCGTTCAGGCTCGGCATTCGGCCCTCGACCGTGACGGTGCACCTCATTGCGCGCCCCTGTCGTAGATGCCCTGCGCCTCGGTTAGCGTGGAGGCGGCGAAAACGGCTGGGCCCACGATGGCCTCCCACGTGCCCACCAGGTCCACGGAGTCCACCGGCGTGCGGCGGAAGCTCACGGCGGCCAGCATGGAGGGGCGCTGCAGCACCATGTAGCGGGACAGCACGCTCCACAGGTTGTGGTCGCGCTTGAACTCGCTGGCCTCGCTCACGGTCATGCCGTTCTGGCACGCCAGGGTGTACACGTTGTCGCGCTGGATGACGTGGCCCTCCAGCATCAGGCGGTAGCAGATGCGGCGCAGCTTCGCCCATGTATCGGGGTTCGAGGCAACCCAGCCGCACGCCTTGGCCACGAGGGCCTGGGCCTTGGCGTCTACCTCGGCCATACTGTTGCCTCCAGCGCCCATGTGGCGGCGATGCACGCGCAGACGAACAGGGCGGCGAAAACGGCCTGCAGCCTCTCGCGGCGCTGCTCGGGTGTTACACTGGTCTCGGTTCGGAAGTGAACCGTTGCGGTGCGCGTCCCTCGCTTCCCGGCTGCGACGCGCACCCTCCTTCCCTTGATCTTTTCCATTCCTGGAACTTCCTCTCGTTCTCTGGGTCCTTGTAGAACTCGCGCATCATGGCGGCGCACTCGTCGCACATGGCGCGCTGTATCGGGGTCATTCGCCCGCGACGCCCGGCAGAAGCAGCGGGGCGTCCTCGTGGGCGACCTCACCGGTGTCCCTATCCACGAACATCACCTCCTGGTCGTCGTACACGTGGATGTTGAGCATCTGCCCCGTGAACTCCACCAGCTTGGGGATGAAGTCGCGGAACTTCGGGTCCAGCTCAAACTGCAGCACGCACTTGCCGCTCTTCACGTTGAGGGCGGTGAACCCCCCCCCGTACGGTCACCTCGTTCAGCATGGCCTACTCCTTCTCGTCGTACGCGGTGTCGCGCGCGATGGTCTTGAAGTCGGTGCTCCAGCCCTTGCCGTTCACGCTGAACTGCACGGAGCTGTAGACGTTGAACTGCATGCCGCCGAGCTCGAACCAGGTCGTGCTCGCCTCCAGAAGCTCGATGCCGCTCGTCTGGAAGCCCCACATGGCCGCGATGCGGCGCTTGAGGCTGACGTGCGTCTCCTCCATGCAGCCGTTCTCGGCCAGCTCGAAGTTGACGGCCACGCGCTTGCGGTCGTCGATGAGGTGGTCGAGCGTCTTGCCGATGATCTCGGCGACGAACTCGGGCTGGTGGCTCTTGGTGGGCATGGTGTGTCTCCTTTTCTGATAGGTAAATCTAATTACAGTTTGAAGCGAAAAAAATTTCTTCGGGTTTGTAGCCCAAGAAGTCGGCGGCCTTTTTAGCCGTCTCGATGCGCATGCGGTCTGGGTGGTCTTCATAAACATCGTATGTAGGTCCTGAAATGCCCAGATGTTCAGCCATTGCCTTCTTGGTTACGCCCTTACTCATGCGCGCCTGCTTGAGTGACTTCATACTCCCTCCTTTCTGTCCATAACTGTAATTAATCTTCAGAACTCGGTCAAGATTAATTTTGGTAAAATTGAAAATAGATTTAAGTTCTGGAAGGAGTTAAGATGCCGATATCCGACAACATAAAGAAGTTACGGCAGATTTTCGACGTTACCCAGGATGAACTTGGTGAGATTGCAGGTGTGACAGGTAACGCCGTTTCGCAGTGGGAAAACGGCCGCTCCGAACCCCGTATGGGAGCTATTGAGCGCATGGCGGCCTGCTATCAGATTAGTAAGTCACACCTTATAGAAGACGGCGGAATGGATCAGATTGACCCCGTGACCAAAAAGCCCAAGGGCAGCTCATATATGCCCGCCGGTGCCATGCCCGTGGTGGCCAGCAGCGCCACCGTGCCGCTGCTCACGCTCGGGCGCGTGCACGCCGGCGCGCTCGCCGACGAGGAGGAGATAGCGCACCGCGTTGAGGTGCCCGCCTCGGTGTGCGCCGGGCACCCGCGCGCGTTCGCCCTGGAGGTCGAGGGCGACTGCATGAACCGCGTCATACCCGAGGGCAGCCACGTGCTGGTCGACCCCGACCGCCAGCCCGCCAACGGGTCCATCGCCGTGGTGGAGACCGAGGACTACCGCGCGGTCATGCGCCGCTGGTACAAGGGCAGCACCAAGCTGATGCTGTCGGCGGATAGCTTCGAGGACTACGAGGACATGATCTTCGGCATGGACGACGGCCCCGTGCGCGTGATCGGCACGGTGGTGTGGTTCCAGGCCGCCGACGAGATGGAGTAGCCGTGGGCGGGCGCGCGGCGATATACGCCCGCTTCTCGAGCCACAACCAGCGCGGCGAGTCCATAGAGATACAGGTGGAGAAGTCCCGCGCCTACTGCGCCGAGAACGACCTGCGCGTGGTGGCCACGTACTGCGACTTCGCGCAGACGGGCACCAACACCGACCGCGCCGAGTTCCAGCGCATGATGGCCGACGCCAAGCGAGGGCTGTTCGATTTCGTGGTCATATATAAAGTTACCCGAATCATGCGCAACCGCGACGAGATGGCCATGGCGCGCATCATGCTGCGCCGCTGCCGCGTCGAGATACTGTACGCGGGCGAGGACATTTCGGACGGCTCGGCGGGCGTGCTACAGCTGGGCATGCTGGAGGTGCTGGCGGAGTACGAGAGCGCGCTCGACGGCGAGCGCATACGCGACGGCATACAGAAGAACGCCGAGCGGTGCATGGCCAACGGCTGCGTGCGCTACGGCTGGGACATAGTGGACGGGCGCTACGTGGTCAACGAGGAGGAGGCCGCCGCCATCCGCCTGGGCGTGCGCATGGTCTTGTCGGGCAAGTCGGTGGCCGACGTGGTGCGCGCCTGGGAGCCGTACCGCACCAAGCGCGGCGGCAAGTGGCGCTTCCAGACGGTGCGCCGCATACTGATGCGGCGGGAGAACGGCGGGGAGTACCGCTACGCGGGCGTGGTCGTGCCCGGCGGCATGCCCGCCATCGTTCCCATGGATGACGAGGAGAGGGTGATACGGATGCTTGAGGACTCGCACAGGCCCCGCGCCAAGACCGAGGCGTGGGACTTCCCGCTCACGGGCAAGCTCTACGACGGGCGCGACGGCGGGCTGATGACCGGCACCAGCGGCACGGGCAAGTCGGGCAGGCCCTATCACTACTACCGCTGCCGCAGCTGCGGGCGCACCGTGCGCCGCGATGCCGTGGAGAAGCGCGTGGCCGACGCCGTGCGCGAGGCCCTGGGCAGCGCCGACAGCCGCGAGCGCATCGCTCGCATGCTGGCCGACGCCGAGGAGGAGCGCGCCGACGAGAAGCCCTTGAGCGAGACCATAAAGGGCGAGCTGGCCAAGATCGAGACGGCGTTCTCCAACATATGGGCGGCCATCGAGTCGGGCATCGCGCCGCCGGGCGGCAAGGAGCGCATAGACGCGCTGAAGCGGCGGCAGGCGCTCCTCAAGGACGAGCTGCGCACGGCCGAGGCCCTTGAGGCCGCCCGCCTTGACTACGACCGCGCGCTGTTCTGGCTTGAGGGCATGGCCGCCGCCGAGGTGGACGACGCGCAGCTCCTGCGCACGTTCGTGGCGCGCGTGGTGCTGGGCGGCCCCGACGATGACGACGGCCTGCGCGTGGCGTTCACGTTTGACGATTCTGCCGGCTTGGGCGATAATCCGTCGCTGCCTGGCGCTATAGGTCCAGGTGGCGAGGTGTTCGACCGAATGAACGCCAGCTCCACCATACGTAACAGGCAGGTAGATATTCGTATCTACCTGCCTTTTTATTTCTAGTCCGTACCGCGGAGAATCGAACTCTATGCAGGGCGCGGGCGTAAAGAAAACGCGTAAGCGTTTTTAGCCCGCGGGCGAGGACGCCGGCAGGCGGCCGAAGCCGGTGCGGATTTGCGAAGCAAATACGCGGATTCTCCGCGCAATGTCTCAGCCCAAAACAGATGCGATGTTTATCGAATCTCAGCCGGTCATGCGCCGCATCAACGGATAGCCCAAACCGCGGAGAATCGAACTCTGTGCAGGGCGCGGGCGTTAAGCAAACGCTACGGCAACGCAGCGTGGGATGCGCTTTCCCGATGGCGGCCCAGGCGGAAAGTCCATCCCGGAATCCGCGCTCAGACTGGGACGTAGTTTCCGGATGGCACATCAAGCGGAAACCGCATCCCGGAATATCGGCTCAGAATGGGATGCATTTTCCGGATGGCGGGCTCAGCGGAAAATGCGACCCGGAATTTGCTCTGAGAACGGGACGTGCTTTCCCAATGGCAGCTCAAGCGGAAAGCGCATCCCGGAATCTCGCCTCAAACTGGGACACACTTTCCGCTTCACCTGCCGCCTCAAAAACCCATGCGCTCTCCATCCCAAAACTGGGTAGAAGAAAGCCAAAACGCAATCGCAGGAGGTCAATATGACTGCAGAAGATAAGGCAAAGAACGCCGGCAAGGTCGCGCTCGTTTTGGAGGGCGGCAGCTTCCGCGGGCAATTTACCGCAGGCGTGCTCGACGTTCTCATGGAGGCCGGTGTCGAAATCCCGGCGGTGTACGGCGTCTCGGCCGGCGCCCTCAACGGCGTGAACTACAAGTCGCACCAGATCGGCCGTGCCAACCGCATCAACCTGGCTTTCTGCAACGATAGCCGCTTCATGGGCGCCGCATCGTTTGCGTCCACGGGCTCTATTGTGGGTTACGACTTTATTTTCAACGATGTCCAGGACCGCCTGGATCCCTTTGACAACGAGACGTTCGACGCGAGCCCCATCGAGATGTACGCCGTCGCGACGGACATGCTCTTTGGAACCGCCACGTACCTCCCGGTCAAAAGCGCCGTGCTCGACCTCGACGCCGTGCGTGCATCGACGTCGCTGCCGCTGGTGACGCCGCCGGTCGAGATTGACGGGCACAAATACGTCGACGGTGGCGTAGCCGATTCGATCCCCATCGAGCACGTGCTGGAGGAGGCGGGCTTCGACCGTGCGGTCGTCATCGTCACGCAGGACCGCTCGTACGAGAAAAAGCCCTACGAGTTTATGCCTGCCGCGCGCGCCCGCTATGCCGACTACCCCTATCTGCTTGAGGGAATCGAGACGCGCCACGACCGCTACAACATACAACGCATGCACCTGTGGAAGTATGAGCGCGAGGGCCGTGCGTTGGTCGTCGCTCCGCAAAAGCCGGTCGAGGTCGGTCATGTCGAGCACGATTCGGCAAAGCTTTTGGACCTGTATATCCAGGGCCGCCAGGAGGCAAAGCGCCTGCTCGCGGAAATCCAAGAGTTCGTTGAGCGCTAGCGACGGCGAACCCTCAAAAATGACAACAGCTAAAGAGCTGGAAAATCACGGCTCGTGGATGACATGTGCAGAAACTCTGGTCGGAGCCAAAATACCTGTTGACTCGTACGGCGAGCGGGGTAATATGGACGGGTTACTTGCAGAGCCCCGTGAATCTCTGTAACAACACGTACTGTACATGGAGGAGTCTAAGTGATTTCGAAATCGACTCACTACGCCAAGCAGGGCGAGGTCCAGCGCAACTGGGTTCTCGTCGACGCCGATGGTGCTGTCCTGGGCCGTCTTGCCACCCAGATCGCAATGATCCTGCGCGGTAAGAACAAGCCCCAGTTCACGCCCAACAGCGACTGCGGCGACTTCGTTGTCGTCATCAACGCCGATAAGGTCCAGCTTACCGGTAACAAGGCCGACACGAAGACCTATTATCGCCACAGCGGCTACAACGGCGGCCTCAAGGCTGAGAGCTTCCGCCAGGCTATGGAGAAGCACCCGGAGAAGGTCATCGAGCGCGCCGTTCGCGGTATGCTGCCCAAGACCACCCTCGGCCGTGCCCAGATGACCAAGCTTAAGGTCTACGCTGGCACCGAGCATCCGCATGCTGCCCAGAACCCCACGAAGATTGAGCTGGAGGCTTAAAGATGGCTGAGAACACCGTTGTCTACCAGGGTACCGGCCGTCGTAAGAACGCCGTCGCCCGCGTCCGTCTCGTCCCCGGCACCGGCAAGGTGACCATCAACAAGCGTGACGCCGAGCAGTATTTCGGCCGTCATCAGCTCGTTGAGAACGCCCTTGCTCCCTTCAAGGTGACCGACACCGCCGGTCAGTTCGACGTTATCGCTCTGTGCGATGGCGGCGGCATCTCCGGTCAGTCCGGCGCTCTGCGCCTGGGCATCGCTCGCGCTCTTCTGAACGCTGGCGACTACCGTGCTGACCTCAAGAAGGCCGGTTTCCTTACGCGCGATGCTCGCGTGGTCGAGCGCAAGAAGTACGGCCTCAAGAAGGCCCGCCGCGCTCCCCAGTTCTCCAAGCGCTAAGGTTTTATCTCCTTTCGAGATACAATGTACAAGCGGGGCCTGCCGATTCCTCGGCGGGTCCCGCTTTTTTTCGACTAGGGTGGGCGGTTGCATATCGCCTGCTAGGGAAGGAGCGATCCTATGCCCCAGAACATCTTCGGTACCGACGGCGTCCGTGGCGTCGCCAACGCCGATCTTTCGTGCGACCTCGCGTTTCGTCTGGGCCGCGCGGCGACCAAGTTTCTTGGTCCGGATATCTGCATCGGCCGCGACACGCGTCTTTCGGGCACCATGCTCGAGAGCGCTCTGACCGCCGGCATTATGGCCGAGGGCGGCCGTCCGCACTGCTGCGGTGTCATCCCCACGCCTGCCGTGGCGCTGCTCACTGTTCAAAACGAGCTCGATGGCGGCATTGTCATCTCCGCTTCGCACAATCCGCCGGAGTTCAACGGCATCAAGTTCTTTAGCCGCAAGGGCATGAAGCTTCCCGATGCTGTCGAGGAAAAGATCAGCGCCTGGGTCATGTCCGAGGAAGCCATGGCTGCCGACACGCTGCCGACCGGTGCTGGCGTGGGCCACATCATCAAGATGAAGGATGCCCGCAAGGCATATGTCGATCATGCCATCGATACGCTTGATGGCCTGAGGCTCGATGGCCTGGTCGTTGCCGTCGACTGCGGTCACGGTGCCTCCTGCCAGACTACGCCCGCCGCGCTGCAGCGCTTGGGTGCCACGGTGCACGCCATCAACACCGATTATTGCGGCACCGACATTAATGTTGAGTGCGGCTCTACGCACCTCGAGCCCCTTCGCGAGCTCGTGCTGCGCACCCATGCTGATATCGGCCTGGCCCACGACGGCGACGCCGACCGCGTACTGTTCGTGGACAGCGAGGGCAATGAGATCGACGGTGACTACATCCTGGCTATCTGCGGTTCTGACCTTGCCGCTCGCGGCAAGCTCGCCAACTCCGAGATCGTTTCGACCGTCATGTGCAACCTGGGCTTCTCCATCGCTATGAAGGAGCAGGGCTTCGAGATGGTCCAGACCGCCGTGGGCGACCGCTACGTTCTGGAGCGCATGCTCGCGGACGGCGCCGTCATCGGCGGCGAACAGTCCGGCCACATCATCTTCCTGGAGCACAACACCACCGGTGACGGCCTGGTGACGGCTCTGCAGCTGCTGGCCGTGCTCAAGCGCACCGGTCGTACCCTCACCGATCTTGCCGGCATCATGAAGAAGTACCCGCAGGTACTCGTCAACGTGCATTCCGACAACAAGGCTGGTCTGGACGATTGCCAGCCCATTTGGGACGCCGTTGCTGCTGCCGAGAAGGAGCTTGACGGCCGCGGCCGCATTCTGGTGCGCCCGAGTGGTACCGAGCCGCTGGTCCGCGTGATGGCCGAGGCCGAGACGCACGAGCTGACTCAGCGCGTTGTCGACGACATCGTCGAGGTTGTCAAGCGCGAACTTCCCTAATGGTCAAAAACGGGTGCCAAGTGGTAAACTGTTAAGGTTGTTTTGGTTGTTCGGTATGTCCGAGGGGGAGCATGTTCACTAAAGTCCTAAGGTCTTTTGGTATGCGTGGTCGAGTCCTTACGTTGGATGCTCCCATCTCGGGTGACGTCATTCCGCTCTCCGAGGTAAACGATCAGACGTTTGCTACCGGCCTTTTGGGCCAGGGCGTGGCGATTCAGCCCACCGGAACGCGCGTTATCGCGCCGGCTGATGCCAAGGTCGAGGCTATTTTTCCCACGGGACATGCCGTTGCGCTTAACACGGTCGATGGCTTGGACGTGCTCATCCACGTTGGTTTGGACACTGTTCAGCTCGAGGGTAAGCACTTTACCGTACATGCGCAAGTGGGTGACATCGTCCATAAGGGCGATGTACTCATTGAGTTCGATCGCGAGGCAATTGCTGCCGAGGGCTACGATGTGACGGTTCCCATCTTGGTGTGCAACTCCGTTGAGTTCTCGAGTATCAAGGGCTCCGTTGGCGTGCATGTCGAAGAGATGGACCAGCTCATCGTTGCTCGCGAGCGCTAGCAAGTGCACGTGGCCATTAGCCTACAATTCAAACACGTTTACGGAGGGCGCCCTTGAAAGAGGACGCCCTCCGTGGCAAGATGGGATTTGTCCGAAGCTAAACAGCTTTGGGTCACCGTGGACGGGCAGGGGCCTCGACGCGGCTAGACACGAGACACATACATTACGCGACCTCGCCCTGGTGGCCGCACACGTTGGTTGCGGCCGACGCGGGCCGCGGGCAAGTGCTTGTAAGGGAGCCTTGCCTCTCTTGTACGAGAAAGGACGCGTAATGAAGATCATTAAAGCTAAAGACTACGAGGATATGAGCCGCAAGGCCGCCAATATTATCTCGGCCCAGGTTATCCTCAAGCCCGACTGTGTGCTGGGCCTTGCCACCGGCTCCACCCCGATCGGTGCCTACAAGCAGCTCGCTGCTTGGTACAAGAAGGGCGACGTCGACTTTGCCGAGGTCAGCACCTACAACCTGGACGAGTATCGCGGCCTTTCGCATGACGATCCCCAGAGCTATCACTACTTCATGCGTGAGAACTTCTTCGATCACATCAACATCGACCTGAACAACACGCATGTGCCCGATGGTTCCAACCCCGACGCCGCCGCTGCCTGCTCTGAGTACGACAAGATCGTCGCCGCCGCCGGTTACCCGGATCTGCAGCTGCTCGGCATTGGCAACAACGGCCACATTGGCTTCAACGAGCCCGATGACCACTTCTCCAAGGGTACGCACTGCGTCGACCTCACCGAGAGCACCATTCAGGCCAACAGCCGCCTGTTCGACAGCATCGACGATGTTCCCCGTCAGGCCTACACCATGGGCACTCAGACCATCATGTATGCCCGCATGATCCTGGTTGTCGCCAACGGCGAGGCCAAGGCTCAGGCCGTGCATGACATGTGCTATGGTCCGGTTACGCCCGAGTGCCCGGCTTCGATCCTGCAGCTGCACACCAACTGCGTTGTCGTTGCCGACGAGGCCGCCCTTTCGCTCTGCGAGTAGCGCGAATCCTTCAGCTCGACATAGCCTTGCCTAAGGCCTCCGCTTTGCGGGGGCCTTTTTGCTATCCCTTTCCGCCCGCTTGACCAAAACCTTGCCGCAAGCTTGACGAACGCCGGACGCTCAACAGTTTGATTCATTCCATATCAGATTCTATGCAAAAATGCCACTAGAAGGTCGTAGACGGTAGCGGGTGCTAGGCGAGTTGAATGACATAACTGAACCATGTTCATTTGCGTTACACTGCCGCTTAGATGGGACAAGCTGACAAGCTCATTTACCTGCTTAAAGACCGATTAGTCGGGGGATTAATAACAATCGGCCCTCGCTGTACAAAAACTTGCCGCTTGCGTACCAAAAGACAACCTAAAACACAAGGTCGCTCTATTCATAGCGCGGCTTGTATGGTCTTGCGGCTACAGTGTCCATACGGTCGAGTTGAGGAGCGGGCATGGTAAACGATTTGAGCGGTATAGACGACCTCGAGCTGATGCCGCTGGGCGGAGGCTATATGGTGCGACGCGAACGCTTGATGAATGAGCTTATCACCAAGGGCCGAAAGGCCGGCATCGTGGTTCTTTATGCGCCCGACGGGTTTGGGAAGACCTCGGTGTTGCTGCAGTACACCCATGAGGTTAAATGCGACCCGACGCGAGGCCCCGTGCGGATTATCGAGGCCGATCGCGCCACTGGGCGCGAGGTGTTTATGCAGCTCGAGGTGGTTACCGAAGAACTCAAAGACAAACCGCACTCCCTTATCGCGATTGATAATGTGCCAAACCTCGATCAGCACGATACCGAAGACCTCATCGACAGGATTCGCGGCCTGCGCGCTATGGGGGTGGGGGTCTTTATCTCCTGCCGTCCTTCAAATCGTCAGTTGATTCATGGGCTGGGCGATTCGGTTAAGATCAATGCGCAGATGCTCAAGGTGCATGCCTATGAGTATTCGGCGTGGGCATCGGCGTTTTCGATCAGCACATCGCTCGACTTTTATCAGCTCACGCAGGGCGTGCCCGAGCTCGTTTCGGCATTGCAGACGGGTCTGTATGGCCAAGGTGACGTAGGCGGCCTGCTCGAAAACGAGATTGTCAACGTATATGGCGCGGCACTTGTCGATCTGGCTTCGCTCGACAATAATGCGCTGTTTTGCGTGGCATGTCTCATGGTTTTAATGGGCGAGGGCAATATCGCGGAACTCGAGGCTTGTGGGGTGAGGTTGTCGATGGTCGACCAGTCCTACTTTGTACGCGACTACCCGATCTTTGGCTTGGACCCCGCCGAGCGGAGTTTTACGTGTCTGGGCACGGAGGATAACGGACGTTTGCGTTTGCGTAAGTTGGTGGCCGAGGTTCGCCCCGAACTTGTTCCGAGGGCGGCCCGGATTTTGCTTAAGGCGGGCCGATGCGATGCGGCGATGGGCCTGGCGGACGCCTTTTTGGACCGTGAAGCGGTCCTTGAACTTGCTGGGCAGTATGGGGTCGATCTGGCTCTGACGGGGCATGGGGCCGATATCTGCCGAGCAGCGCTGGGCACGATCGATGCCGACGATCCGGCTCCAGAGCCAACGCCTGCCGAGGCGCTTGGCGTATATCTGGCAGCGGTCAGCGTGTCCAATACAAAGCTCGCTCGCTATATGGCATCGGTCATCGAGCGCGGGGGCGAACGGGCGGCCTGCGAAATGGACCCTGTTTCATGGAGGGTGGCCCAGACACTGACGGCTGTTTGCTATGGGGACAACGGGCTTGGGCTTCCTACGAACCTGGCCGTGCCAGAAATCGAGACGTCCCACACCGCACTCGACATGCTGTCCACGCATATCGAGGTCAAGCGCTGTCTGACCGAACGGGGAGATGACGGCGGCGTTCTACAGCAGCTCAAAACGAGCAAGGCCTACGACTGCGAGCTCGATATCGCGGGGATTGTTATACGGGCCGATAGCATGCTGGTGGAGCTCTTTGACGGGTCGTTTGCGGGAACCGACGAGCGCGACGACGAGATGACGGTGGTGCGGGAGGCGCTCGACGTACGTGGGCTTAAGGCGATGGCTATCTGGGTGCGCATGGTGTTGGCGGCACGGCGGCTCCTTTCCGGCTTGCCGGTAACCGACGACGCGGCGTTCAACGAGCTCGATCGTTTTGCCGTGCGCATGCGCGACAACCAGATTCAACTGTTTGGCCTGTTGTTAGAAGGCTGGCAGTCGCTGGCAGAGGGACGACCGGTTAATGCAAAGTTCCGTGCGGTCCAAGTGCTCAAACTTGCCGAGGAGTCGATTGCGTACATGCGCGATAACGCATTGCTGCTGGAGCGCGCGGCATATCTGCGTAACACCTCGATGGTTTCGGTACGCGAGGAAGCAGAGTTGCTCGATATAAGCCAAACGCAGGTTGGTGGAGCGGAGGCCTGGATGGTGGCGCTGCATTTGGCCTGTGCGGGGCGAGATAGCGATCTTGCGGCCTGGATGTCCATGAATCGTGCGGGGATTCTAGAGCCATCGTATCGGCTCTTTGCGCGCCTTGCCATGCATTGTCTGGGCGAGCCGGCGGGCAGGATACGCAAGAAGCTTCCCGTGCGCGAGCTGTCGCGGTACTCGCTGCGCGACGATTTGGAAGGGGAGGGCGAGCGCCTGTTCCAGGCCGGCGAGGTTGAAGCCGTTGATACCATCGACCATATCGAGATTCGCATGTTTGGTGCGTTTCGCGCCGAGCGCGACGGGTTTCCCATCACGGATAAAATGTGGCGCCGCAAGAAGGCGGCGACACTTGCCGAGCGGCTTGCGCTGGGCATGGATGCGCTCGTCGATCGTGAGACGCTGGCCATGGAGCTGTGGCCCCATGCCGAATTCAATAGCGCCCGCAACAATCTGTACTCGACGATCTCGCGCTTGCGGTCGGCTTTGGGACCGACGCCGGATGGCAAGTCGTGTGTGCTCATCCAAAATGAATGCATCGGACTCAACGGCGACTACGTCAAGACCGATGTACGGCTGTTTGACCAGATAAGCCGCGAGGTTTTGGGAAATCGCACGGGTGCGCGCGGACCCCATTTAGTTGAGCTGTGCCTTAAGATTGAGCAGCTTTATGCCGGACCGCTGTATGTTCCCAATGGCTGTAATCCCACCTACTTTTTGCGTATGCGACGTATTATGCAGTCAAAGTACATCGATTGCATGATTAAGGGAGCAAATGCCGCTCTAGAAGAAAACGATCTGCAGTCGGCGATTTGGCTGGCGGAGTCGGGGCTTCGGCAGGAAACGGCGCGTGAGGATATGGTGCGCTGCGCCATGCGTGTCTACAGTGCGGCGGGGCGGCGGCGCGATATCGTCGAGCTGTACAGCGGGCATATGCACCATCTGAGGGAGCAGGTCAATGGCGTGCCCGAGCCCGAGACGCGGCGTCTATACGAGCGCTTGGTGGAGGGGCGGCTCAATCGCGTGCTGGTCGAGCGATAAAAAACGGGTGCCCGAAGTACTTGGGCACCCGTAAGCTTGCTATGTGTTGGCTCGCCGGATCATTGGCTCTTAGACGAGCTTGATCTTCTCGATGTCCTTGCGCGAGGACTCGCGATACAGCGAGAACTTGCGGCCGATGACCTGGACGACCTCGGCGTGGCAACGCTCAGCGAGCTCTTCGGCGGCCTCGCGGGCGGAAAGGCTGGAGCCATCGAGCACGGAGCACTTAACAAGCTCGTGCTTCTCCAGGTAGGCGACCGTCTGCTCGACGGTGCCCTCGTTGACATCGGACTTACCGATGATGATGGCGGGGTTGAGGTGATGGGCCATGCTGCGAAGCTGCTTGACCTGGGCTCCTGTCAGTGCCATGGGTTCTCGCTTTCTATGTATGGGGCGCCCCGCGACGGGGCCTTAATCTACGTGAGCTGTCCCACGATAGCGCAGGAACGGCGCGGTGTGGAGCGCGTTTGCCCAGTTCAAAAAGAATGCGGATGCCGAGTGAGTGGGCGGTGCGGGCTGCGAACAGGCTATGAGCTGGGCGCAGAGACCGGCTCCCATGCAATAAACGCCCAACGGACCTTACGGACGTGGTCGAGCATGTAGCGTCCCTGCGGCACGCCCTTGGAGCCCGGCTCACCGGCATGGGGATTCTCAATCATGTGTTGAGCGATGTAGTCGCGCAGACGGTCGACCTTATCCTCGTTGCCATGCTCAAGCATGCGGGAAAAGTCCGCCACGCCCGCTTCAAGGCTGTCGAAGGTATCGCGACGAGGCGATTCAAAGTACGTGACCTGCGGCAGGGCACCCATCTGAATGAGGATGTTGAAGGCGTACACAAAGCCATTACTGCAGGTAACCGAGGCACCGATAGCGTTCATCAAGTGCAGATCATAGCGCGGGCTGGAGTTAGCGACCATCGTGACAGCACAACGCCGACGAGCCGTACGATCAAGCTTGGCAAGCGCATCTTTTAGATTGGTCGTCGTAACCGACCGACTGGCAAAGGCGACATCCACCGCTTTCGCGACCGGTCCAACCAAATCCCAATCATCATCCCAAGCGAGCTCAAGCGGCGTAATGCGATCCTCGAGCCCATAGTACTCAATGCCAGCATCAAGGGTGCCCAGCATGGCGGGGGAGAAATCAGCCGCAATCACAGGATGAGCAGCCTGAGCAAGCGGAATAGCAATCGACCCAGCCCCACATCCCATATCAAGCACCGATTCACCAGGCTTTAACGCCAACAGCTTCATAAAGTCCCGGGCATACGGAGCAGTCTCAAGCGGCCGAAAATGTCGAGCCCGCTTATCCCATTCAAAAGAATCATCAGCCCGATGCCGAGCGGCCTGCAGACGCATCCATTCGCCATTCCAATCCGCAGAAAGCAGCTCAGAACGAGTATCCCCATCAACCACGGGCCAACCTCCTAGCAACAAAAAAGCGACTCCCCCAAAAAGAAGAGCCGCAACCAGCATATATCAGAAAAAGAACCGTTCCAACGCCAAACCGCCGCACCAGTCAAGTGGTGCAGGAGCGAAGCGACTGCAACCGGGATAGAACCCAACCGAGGTCCCGTTGCGCGGGAGCCCCGGGGAGGGCAAATATATAAGGTCGATCGCGAGTTCCGCACGATCCGGAGAGCACTTAATGTGCTCTCCGTGCGAGTCAGGACTGTCCGAGCAGGCGACCTTATATATTTGCCCTCCCCGGGGCTCCTCGCCAGTCCCCCTCAGCTAGTTCTTGAGCGAGTTCAGCGGCGCCGGGAAGCGTCCGCCACGGTGGGCAAGCACGGTGCCGGCGTTGGGGTTCACCGGCATGATGGGCGCACGGCCGAACAGGCCGCCGTACTCGACGCAGTCGCCCACGCCCTTGCCGATAGCAGGAATCACGCGGACGGCCGTGGTCTTGTTGTTGATGACGCCGATGGCCATCTCGTCGGCGATGATGCCGGCGATGGTCTCGACCGGGGTGTCGCCGGGGATGGCGATCATGTCCAGGCCAACGGAGCACACGCAGGTCATGGCCTCGAGCTTCTCGAGCGAAAGCGCGCCGGCTTCGACGGCGGCGATCATGCCGGCGTCCTCGGACACGGGGATAAAGGCGCCCGAGAGACCGCCCACGCTGGAACTGGCCATGACGCCGCCCTTCTTGACGGCATCGTTGAGCATGGCGAGCGCGCAGGTCGTGCCCGGGCCACCGCAGGTGCCCACGCCGATGATCTCGAGGATGCGGGCAACGGAGTCGCCGATGGCAGGCGTGGGAGCCAGCGACAGGTCGACAATGCCCTTCTCGACCCCCAGGCGATGGGCGGCCTCGCGGCTCATGAGCTCGCCGGCGCGGGTGATCTTAAAGGCGGTCTGCTTGATCTTCTCGGCAACCTCCATCATCGAGGCGGAGTCGGGGAGCGTCTCCAGGGCTGCGGCCATAACGCCAGGGCCCGAGACGCCTACGTTGATGACGGCGTCGGCCTCGCCACCGCCGTGGACGGCGCCCGCCATAAACGGGGAGTCCTCGACCATGTTGGCAAAGCAGACAAACTTGGACGCGCCAACGGAATCCTGGTCGGCCGTGAGCTTGGCGGCGTCGATGATGGTCTGGGCGGCCATAAGCACGGCATCCATGTTGATGCCGGCGCGCAGGCTGGCGACGTTGACGCTGGAGCAGACGCGGCTCGTGGTGGCGAGCGCCTGGGGGATGGACTGGATGACGCGGCGGTCGGCGTCGCCGATGCCCTTCTGGACGAGTGCGGAGAAGCCGCCCAGGTAATCGATGCCGAGCGTCTCGGCCGCGCGATCGAGGGCATGCGCGATGGGGGTGAGGTCCTCATCCTTGCAGCACGCGGCGATCTGGGCCACCGGGGTGACGGAAACGCGCTTGTTGACGATGGGGATACCGTACTCGCGCTCGAGGTTCTCGGCGGTCTCGACCAGATGCTCAGCCGTGTGCGTCACGTGGTCGTAGATCTTCGTGCACATGCGGTCGAGGTTCTCGTCACCGCAACCCATGAGCGAAACACCCATGGTGATGGTCCTGATGTCGAGGTTCTGCTCCTCAACCATGCCGCGGGTTTCCGCGATTTCTGCGGGCGTGATCGCCATCCTTGCGCTCCTATCTGCCAAAACGAGCATAGTCTTATCTATTCTAACGTGCCGCACGTGCCAAGTGGCGCGTGCGGCACGTTTTGGTGCTCGGTTGTTTCCGTTGTGTTACTGCCCAAAGACCTCTTCGGCGATGCGAGCGCTTTCGGCGGCGTCCTTGGCGTAGTAGTCCGCGCCGATCTGCTTGGCGTATTCGGGGGTGAGCACGGCGCCGCCCACGATGATCTTGACGCCCGGCACCTCAGTATGAAGCAGCTTGATGGTCTCCTCCATGGCGACGACCGTGGTAGTCATAAGCGCCGAGAGGCCGACGAGCTTGATGTCACGCTCCTGCACGGTCTTGAGCACCTCTTGCGGGTCGACGTCGCGGCCCAGGTCAAAGACGGTATAGCCGTAGTTGTCGAGCAGCATTTTGACGATGTTCTTGCCAATGTCGTGGATGTCGCCCTTGACGGTGGCCACGCAGATCTTGCCCTTGTCGGCGATCTCGCCGGCGGGCATCAGGCGCTTGATGGTGTCGAAGCCCACACGCGCTGCCTCGGCCGAGGCCATAAGCTGCGGCAAGAAGAACTTGCCCTGGTCAAAGAGGACGCCAACCTCGTCGAGGGCGGGGATAAAGTGATTGTTGATGAGGTCCATGGCGTCGTGATCTGCCAGCAGACGCTCGGTCTCGGCCGCGATCTCGCCTTTGCGGCCCGAGACGACCATGCGACGAATCGGGTCGTCGTTGCCGTCGGTGCCGGCGGCGGGCACGGTGTCGGTCGATGCGGCCTGAGCCGCTTCCGGGTTGGCGGCGATCTTGTACGGATCGGTCCAACCGGCATAGCGCTCGATGTATCCGGCCGAACCCTCGTCCTCAACGCTCAGGACGCGATAGCTGTAGACGGTATCCATAAAGCGCTTGGAGCCCGGGTTCATGATGGGGGCGTCTAGGCCCGCGCCAAAGGCGGCAGCCAAAAAGACCGAGCCCAGCAGCGGGCGGGCAGGCAGGCCAAAGCTGATGTTCGACACGCCGAGCGCGCATTTGACGCCCAAGCGCTCCTTGCACAGGGACATGGCGCGCAGGATCTGCTCGGCTTGGCGTTGATTGGTCGAGGCGGTCATGACCAGGCAGTCGATGAGGATGCGGTCCGGTCCGATGCCGTAGCGGGTAGCCTCGGCCACGATGCGCTCGGCGATGGCGAAGCGAGCCTCGGCGGTATCGGGGATGCCGCCTTCGTCGAGCGTAAGGCCGACAACGTTGGTGCCGTAGTGGGCGACCAGCGGAAAGATCTCATCCATGATCTGCTGCTTGCCATTGACCGAGTTGATGATGGGCTTGCCGGCGTAGCGGCGCACGGCGGCCTCGACGGCTGCGGGGTCGGTGGAGTCGATCTGCAGCGGCAGCAGCGTGGAGCCCTGGAGCTGCTCGGTGGCCTGTTGGATGATCTTGACCTCGTCGATCTCGGGCAGGCCCACGTTAACGTCCAGGATGTCGGCGCCCTGTTCCTGCTGGCTGATACCTTGGCTCACGACGTAGTCCAGGTCGCCGTCGCGCAGGGCCTGCTGCAGGCGCTTTTTGCCGGTGGGGTTGATGCGCTCGCCGATGACGGCGATCTTGTGGCCGTCGCAGGGAAGGTCCACGACCGTTTGGGCGCTCGTGACCGACATGCTGGGCTTGCGGCGGCGCGGGCTGGGCGTGTGGTTATCGATAAGCGTGCGCAAGGCCGCCATGTGCGCCGGCGTGGTGCCGCAGCAGCCGCCCACGACGCTCACGCCGTCGGCGATCATGCCGGCGACGGCTTCGGCGTATTCGGGGGCCTGGATATCAAAGACGGTATTGCCGTCGTCGTCCACGTGGGGCAGTCCTGCGTTGGCCTGCACCATAACAGGCTTGTCGGTAACGGTGAGCATACGTGCGGCGAGTCCTCGGAGCTCGGCCGGTCCTTGGCTGCAGTTGATGCCCAAAACGTCGGCGCCGATGGCGTCGAGCGTGATGGCGGCCACCTCGGGACTCGTTCCCAGGAAGGTGCGACCGTCTTCCTCAAAGGTCATGGTGGCAAAGACGGGCAGGTCGGAGTTCTCGCGGCAGGCGAGGACCGCCGCCTTGATCTCGGCCAGGTCGGTCATAGTCTCGATAATAAAGAGGTCCACACCCGCGGCGACGCCGGCGCGCACTTCCTCGGCAAAGAGGTCGTAGGCCTCGTCAAAGCTCAGAGTACCCAGGGGGCGAAGCAGCGCGCCGATGGGGCCGATGTCACCGGCGACGTAGCGGGCGCCGGCCTCGCGGGCACAGGCGACGGCCGCGGCAAAGACGTCTGCCACGGTGGCGGCACCGTCGAGCTTGTGGGCGTTGGCGCCAAAGGTGTTGGCGGTGATCACGTCGCAGCCGGCCTCGGCGTACTGACGCTGAATGTCGGTAATGACCTGGGGTTCCTCAAAGTTGAGCAGCTCGGGCAGGGCGCCCGCCTTCATGCCAGCGGCCTGCAACATGGTGCCCATGCCGCCGTCGAACAGCAGGTGTCCCGTGCCCTCGATGGCCGCACGCAGGCGATCGTCCTTAATGCGCAGATCGTCGATCGTGCGCGTCTTGTACGTGGCACCGTTGCGACGTGCGGCATCAACGGGTGCCGCCAATGCAGTGCCGTCAGAATCATGAGTGATAAGCGGAGTAAACATCGGGGACTCCTAATGGCTGGAATAGCAGGTGGTGTGGGCGGCGCGGAAGCGGCAGTGTTCGCGCATGCGGCAGATATTGCAGGTGGGGCGGCTCTGGGCGTCGTGGACCTCGCCGTCGAACAGACCGATCACCGCGGTCACGCTTTTGGTGGGCATGAGTAGGCTGGTGGGGGTGACGGTCAGGCCGATGAGCCGCGTGGCGTTGAGCGCATTGACGATCGAGCGCTGGGCCGAGAGCGGGCAGTCGCCGTAGCCGGGACTAAAGCGCCAGTTGCCGGCGAGTCCATGAACGGCGGCGTCCGTCTTGACCTGCTGGTCCATTTGCTCAACGGCGGCTTCTACGTAAGCGGAGCACGCGGCGTCGAGCACGGCGCCCTCCAGGGGATGTTGGGCTCCCGTGGTGCGCAGGCGACGCTCAGCGTCCATGCCGAGGGTGCATGCCATGAGCGCGGCAAAGCGGGCGTCTTTGAGATGTCGATAGATATCGCGACCGCGCAGCTCAACGTTGGTGCCGACCAGGCGGATGCAAGGCTCGCCCTGTTCGTCGACGCCCGTGGCATCGATGGCAAACACGCGGCGCACGCCACGGGGCTCAATGTCCAGTTCCAGACGTTCAACGACAAGCTCAATACGTCGTGACAGTTCGGGCTCAATCTGCTGGCCGCCGTAACCCAGATACCGCAGCATCTCGGCACGGTCGACACGGGGATGGTGCGCGGCATCGATACGGTAGAGCGCCGGCGACGCAAGGTCGGCCGGCACTTCGACAGTAGTTGTATCGATGTGCGGTTTTTCCATTACCCCAGGCGCTCCATAATGGTCGCGGCGATCGCAGGACGGTTCATAGTGTACAGGTGCAGGCCGTCGGCGCCGTGCTCCTTGAGGTCGCAAAGCTGGCGGGCTGCATAATCTACACCAGCTGCCTGCAGGCTCTCGGGGTCATTCTCGTACTTGGCGAGAATCTTGATGACGGGGGAGGGCAGCGACGCGCCGCACATAAAGACCATGCGGCTGATCTGTGACTTGCCCATAAACGGCATGATGCCCGCGGTAATGGGCACGGTGATGCCGGCCTTGTCGGCAAGCTCGCGAAAACGGTAGAAGCACTCGTTATCAAAGAAGAGCTGCGTCACAAAGAAGCTCGCGCCAGCGTCCTGTTTTTGCTTGAGGTGTTCGACCGAGAGGTTGAGATCCTCACAGGCAATGTGGCCCTCGGGGTAGGCTGCGGCGCCCACGCAAAAGCCGGCGTCGACGAGCTCGGGGATGAGGTCGCGGGCGTAGGCGTAGTCCGAGGCGGGCTTGTCGTCCTCGGTCGCGCCGGCAGGGAGATCGCCACGCAGGGCCAGGATGTTTTCCACGCCGGCGGTGCGATACTCGTCGATCTTGGCGGCGATATCGGCGTGCGACCGGCCCACGCAGGTAAGGTGTGCCACCGAGGGCGTGTCGAATTCGCTCGTAATCATATGCGCGATGGGGGCGGTGGCGGCACCGTTGCCCGAGCCGCCGGCCGAGCAGGTGACCGAGACAAAGCTCGGCGAAAGCTTGCACAGATTGCCTGCTACTTCGCGAGCCGTGTCGAGGGTCAGCTCGCCCTTGGGCGGGAACATCTCAAACGAAATGGGCGCGGTGCCCTGGGATGCTGCCTGCTTAAAAACCTCGTCGACGCGCATATCGTGCTCCTCTAGATACGTAATAGTGTGATGTGTTGTAAGGATTCTACAGCACCACTGTGCCACGGTGGAGTTTCACTCGCTATTTGAGGATGCCAATCGAAAATGCTTCGCTATCGGCATTTCCTATAACAGGGCGCTCAATGTAGGATGGGGCTATATTGAATGGTATCTGATGCAAAATACCAGTTAATAGAGCTCCATCCCAAATTGACTACCCTTAAACCATGGGGAGAGGTCTGCTATTTATACAGTTGATTGGCTGTTGAGGGTGGCAACGCCGCCTCGATAGGGTAACCTCATTGATTGGTTTCGCGACAGCAACATAACGGTAATGTCGCGGAAACACGGCGAGTCTAAGCTATGACTCGTTCGTTAGTAATCAACACCGCTTCTCACGCGGTGCCGATACGAAGGGAGTTCCGTATGGCCGATCTTACTGACCGCTTCGGGACCATGGTGTTCTCTGAGGAAGTCATGAAGGACTACCTCCCCAAGGACATTTGGAAGCGTCTTGCTGCAACTCTCGAGGGCGGTGAGCCGCTCGACCTGGATGTGGCCAACGCCGTTGCCCATGCCATGAAGGTCTGGGCCATCTCCAAGGGCGCGACGCACTACGCGCACTGGTTCCAACCGCTTTCGGGCATTACTTCCGAGAAGCACGACAGCTTCCTGGAGCCCAACCACGACGGCACCGCCATTACCAAGTTTACGGGCAAGAACCTCATCCAGGGCGAGCCCGATGCCTCCAGCTTCCCCAATGGCGGCCTGCGTGCCACCTTCGAGGCCCGTGGCTACACCGCTTGGGACCCCACTAGCCCCGCCTTTATCAAGGACGATGTCCTGTGCATCCCCACGGCTTTCTGCTCCTACACGGGCGAGGCCCTGGACAAGAAGACCCCGCTGCTGCGTTCCATGACTGCGCTCTCGCGTGAGTCCAAGCGCGTTTTGGCGCTGTTCGGCAAGACCCCCAAGAAGGTTGTTCCTTCCGTGGGCGACGAGCAGGAGTACTTCCTGATCAAGAAGGACGCCTACCGCAAGCGCAAGGACCTGGTCATCACCGGCCGCACCCTCTTTGGCGCCGCTCCCTGCAAGGGCCAGGAGCTCGAGGAGCACTACTTTGGCGCTATCCGCCCCACCGTCTCGGCCTATATGAAGGATCTGGACGACGAGCTGTGGGCGCTCGGTATTCCCGCCAAGACCAAGCACAACGAGGTCGCTCCCTGCCAGCATGAGCTCGCCCCCGTCTACGGTGAGGTCAACGAGGCCATCGACCAGAACCTGGTCATGATGGAGAAGATGAAGCTCATCGCCTCCCGCCACGACTTGGTCTGCCTGCTGCACGAGAAGCCCTTCGAGGGCATCAACGGTTCGGGCAAGCACAACAACTGGTCGCTTGGCACCGAATCCGAGAACCTGCTCGATCCGGGCGACACCCCGCTCGATAACCTGCAGTTCATCGTCTTCCTCACCGCGGTGATCGAGGCCGTCGATAACTATCAGGAGCTCCTGCGTGCCTCTGTTGCCTCGGCCGGCAACGACCATCGTCTGGGCGCCAACGAGGCTCCTCCGGCGATTATGTCCATCTTCCTGGGCGACCAGCTTACCGAGGTCGTCGAGAAGATCATCGATGGCAAGGCTTCCGTCCATGCCACGCGCGGCGTGCTCGACCTGGGCGCCGATACCCTGCCCAAGCTGATGCAGGACAACACCGACCGCAACCGCACCTCCCCGTTTGCCTTCACCGGCAACAAGTTCGAGTTCCGTGCCTGCGGCTCCGAGCAGAACGTCTCCGACTCCAACCTGGTGCTCGATGCCGCCGTGGCCAAGTCGCTCAAGTCCTTCGCCGACGCGCTTGAGGGTACGCCCGAGGATGAGTTCCAGGACGCCGCGCTCGAGTATTGCAAGAAGGTCCTGACCGACCACCAGCGCATTCTCTTCTCCGGCGATGGCTACTCCGACGAGTGGCCCGTCGAGGCCGAGAAGCGCGGCCTTGCCAACAACAAGACCACGGCCGACGCCCTGCCCGCGTTTGTTTCCGATAAGGCCATTGCGCTCTTTGAGGAGACGGGTGTCCTGACCAAGGCCGAGGCTCAGTGCCGGTACGACTGCAAGCTCGAGAAGTACAACAAGCTCATGAACATCGAGGCTACCACGATGGTTCGCGAGGCGCGTCGTACCTATCGCCCGGTCATTACCGCCTATGCCACCAAGGTCGCTAAGGGCCTTGAGACTATTCGTGCCGCCGGCGCCGAGGCCGCCATGCAGTGTGAGCAGAACACACTCAACAAGCTCTGCAACGGCATCACCACCATCAATGACTCCATCAAGGCGCTCGACGCCGTGCATCAGAAGGCCGAGGGCCTCGATGGTCAGGAGCAGGCCAACGTGTACGCGCACGAGGTCGTTCCCGCTATGGATACGCTGCGCGCCGCCGTGGATGCCATGGAGGAGATCGTGGCTGCCGACTACTGGCCGGTCCCGACCTACGACGACATCCTGTTCTACGTGTAGAGCGTAACTGACATATCGTCACGGTATTGAGCCTGGGTCCGCATCATGCGGGCCCCGGTTTTTGTTTGCGAAGGGCGCTTTGAAGCCCGTTTTACAACTGATTCGCCCATGCAATAAGGGGTCGTGGGCAAAAAATGCCAAATATGAGTACTGTCACAAGTCCTGTAGCATTATTTATTTGCAAAATATGAAGTGTTACGCAACATATGTCCAAGTACTTAGCCGATAAACGTCTGCATTTCTTCCGCCGTAGGACGCCTGACGTCTAAATCGACTTCTAAACGCATGAAATCGCTGTTACTAAAATGGTAACAGTACTCATATTTGCTATTTTTTGCCCACTGGCTTTGCGATGATGCCGGGATTCGCATCCTGTCGGGTTCGAATTCCGGCGCATGGGTAGCAAAAAGCCCGCTACCGCGAGGGTAACGGGCTTCTCGTTTCAAATGGTGCCCCCAGCGGGATGTCCGCGTGCGGCTGGCGCCGCCCGCATTCGCTGCGTCGCTCCGCTCCTTGCGTGCTGCGCTGGAAAACGCTTGCGCGTTTCCTCAGCTCCGCACCCTGCCGGGTTCGAATCCCGGCATATCGGTAGCAAAAAGCCCGCTACCGAATTGGTAACGGGCTCCTCAGATTCTGTGGTGCCCCCAGCGGGATTCGAACCCGCGATATCCACCTTGAAAGGGTGGCGTCCTTGGCCGCTAGACGATGGGGACAGCGGGAAAGAGTATAGCAGACTTTTTTGCCGGCGCGTATATCGTTGGCAAACTGGAAAACCACCACAAAGGAGTAGGCTTCTGTTCCGATTTTCAAATATCTCAATCTGTAACATCTGGGCGGGTAAATCGGCTCTAGGTGTCACAGATCGAGACAAAAGGCAGACGTCGGGACGAACATCTCATTCTGTAACAGTAAGACGACTTTTAACGGTCTAGATGTTACAGATTGAGACAAACAGCTGGGATGGGGCAAAACCACCACAAAGGTGCCTGTCCCCTTTGTGGTTGTGAGGTGCTAGGGGAGGAGCTTCATGGCGGCGTCGTGGGCGGCGTGCTCGTAGGTGTCGTCGAGGGGCGTGAGCGGCAGCAGGGCTGTGGCCTGCGCATCGCCGCGGCGCTCGAGGGCGTGCGCGATCAGCCAGTCGGCGAGTTCGGGGTTTTTGGGCAGTGCCGGTCCGTGTAGGTACGTGCCGATGACGCCCTTGTAGATCAGACCCTCAAAGCCGTCGTCGCCGTTGTTGCCAGTACCCGTGACGACGGACGTTCCGAGCGGCGTGGCCTCTGCATCGAGCAGGGTGCGGCCACCGTGATTCTCGAATCCCACAAAGGGCTCAGGTGCCAGGTCGGTTTTGACGGCTACGTTGCCGATCAGGCGGTCGGAGCCGCGTACGGTTTCGGCGGCAATGACCCCCAGACCCTCGATGCGATCCTCGCCCATGTAGTACGAACGGCCGAGCAGCTGATAGCTGCCACAGATGGCGAGCAGCGAGCCGCTGTCCTCAACATAGGCCGCAACCTTGTCTTTTTGAGCGAGCAGCTCGTGTGCCACGGCCAGTTGGTCGCGGTCGGAGCCGCCGCCCATCATGACGATATCGGCATCGGTGAGATCGAGCGCCTCGCCCATGCGGACCTCGTCCACGCGCACGGGAATGCCGCGCCAGGCGCAGCGGCGCTCGAGCGCGATAACATTGCCGCCGTCGCCGTAGAGGTTAAGGGCATCGGGGTACAGGTAGACGATGCGCAGCGGGCGCGAAAGCTCGACTGGCGCGATGCCGACAGGAAGAGCGCTGCCGTCGGCACGGGCTACGGCGCGCCCGGCAACAGCGTCGGCGGCAGCGCCTTTCAGTCCGTCGAGCTCCTTGACCAGCGGCGGGAAGGCCGTGTAGTTGGCGACGGCGTAGAAAGTGTCGCCTGCGGCTTCATCCGCAACGGCGCCAATTGCCTGCGCGACGTCCGAGATAATCGCGGCATCGATGCCGGCGTACTTGAGGCGCACCTGCATGTCGTGCGCACGCGTGCCTCCGGCAAAGGCGACAAGACCCGGCGTGTCGGCGATGCGCTCAAAGTCGACGTCGTAGATCCACGATACATCGTGTCCGTCGGCGTCGTTGTCGTTGAGGAAGAAAGCGCAGAGTCTGCCGCCTGCCGTCTTGATGGACTGGATTTGTCGATCGAAGCCTACGGGATTCTTAGCCAGGTTGGCCTCGACGGTGCGGCCGGCAATATCCCAGCGGCCCATGCGTCCGCCGGCGGGGACGTAGGCATCGAGCGTAGGCTGTAGAAACGCCGTGTCCACGCCCAACTCGCGTGCGGCAAAGAAGGCGGCGGCAACGTTATAGACCATGTACAGACCGTTGTAGCGTGTGGCGATGTGTGCGGCAGCCGCGTCGGGCGCAGATCCAAAGACCAGGTCAAAGCCGTAGCCGTCGCAGCCGAGCTCCACGCCCGTCACGCGACGGACAAGCGCAGGGCGTGCCCAACCGCACGAGGGGCAATGGTAGGCGCCGAGCTGGCCGTATTGCACGTAGTCATACTCCAGCGGCGCGTTGCACTGTGAGCAAAAACGTGAGTCGCTAATACGGTCGGACTCGGTGTTGGTGGCGCCGTCGATGCCAAAGGCAATGCTCGCGTTGGGAACGCGCGCGGCAATCGAGGCGCACAACGGGTCATCGGCGTTGTAGATGAGCGTTGTCGTCGGAGAGAGCTCCAACGCATGGGCGATGACGTCTTGGGTATGGTCGATCTCGCCGTAGCGGTCTAGCTGGTCGCGGAACAGGTTGAGCAGCACAAAGTACGTCGGCTTGAGCTTGGGCAGGACGCGCACGGTGTAGAGCTCATCGCATTCAAAAACGCCCACGCGCTTGCCGCCGCCGGCTCGCTTGAGGCCGCTGCGCGCCTCGAGCAGTGCGCCCACCACGCCCGGCTCCATGTTGTTGCCGGCGCGGTTGCATACCACGGTGGCGCCGCTGGCGGCAACGGCGTCGGCGATGAGGTTCGAAGTGGTGGTCTTACCGTTGGTGCCGGTGATCACCACGCTGCGGTCGACAAGGCCGGCGAGGTCGCTCAGCAGCTCGGGGTCGATCTTCATGGCGATGCGGCCGGGGAGTACGCCGCCCTGGCGCTTAAGAACGGAGCGCAGCCCCCAGCGGGCGATATCGCTCGAGGTGCAGGCAAGAGATGAGCGGAGATTCATGAAGCCGTTCCTAACGTGAATGACATGGTCGTGGCGTTTGCGCCGTTAAAAGCCGTAGCGGCGCGCAAACTCCTGGGCAAGCTGCGAAACGTCTTCGCAGGCATTGGCCCAGGGGGCAAAGTCGGGGGTATCCGAGATGATGCCGTCGGCTTCCCAAACCGCCTGGTGCGAGAGGTCCCAGGGGTCGCGCGGCTCGGGTCGGCAGGGAAGGTACGGCGTCTGGTACATGGGGTTCAGCAAGAAGAACGCGCCGCCCTCGCAGCGGTTGGCAAACTCACGCAGCGCGCGTGTCGCCGGGCGCATCTTGTTCGTTTTGAACAGCAAGATCGTGCGGGCGAGCAGGTACCAGGGGGAGTTCTCGAGGGTATCGGCCCCCATCTGCTCCTCGAGCTGGTGGGCCAGGGCAAAAAAGCCGTCCTCGTCTTCCAGGCGAGCGAGGGCGAGTAGCACGGTGCCTGCAGCTCGGGTGGGATAGCCTTCTGCCTTAAGAACACGGCGGGCGTAGTTGGCAGCAGCGCGGTAGCGGGCGCTCGCCATGCACAGCTGCGAGATGGCCTCGAGCGTGTGAAGCCACCCGATAAGAGCCGGCTCGCTCACGGTAAGGTCTGCTGCGGTGACACCGTCGGCCAAAACATTATTGGCCCAGTAGTGTGGGGCCTCCATATCGAACCCGGGCACGCTTTGCTGCAGGTAATCGGCCGTGGTCGCCTCGAGCTTCATCAGGTCGCCCAGGCAGGCGTCAACGGGCGTGTCGGCCAGGATGATGGCGAGCAGCTGCGCGTCGAGGACATACGCATCGATGCGAACGATCTTGAGCAGCTCATCGCGCATGTCGTCGAACAGGCGATTGCGCGTCTGCTCGAACTCCTCGTCGCTGCCCATGTCCTCGATGCGATGGAGCTCGTCGAGCAGGTGGCGATGAACACCGGCGTAGGACAGCAGCGCCTGGGCATGCTCGGACTGCGCATACTTTTGGGGATTCGCGCTAATGTCGTTATGGACAAGCTCGCGTGCTGCATCGGTGAGCTCGGGGTGCGACGCCAGATAGGTGCGCTCCAGGTAGGCGGGGATGTAGACGCTCGGATCCATTAGAGGTCCCCTCCCTTAAATGGAAGCCCCTGCTCGGCCGCGCGCAGGATTCGTTCGTCGATCTGGGAGCGCACGATGTCGTTGGTGGCGACCCAGGCGGCAAAGCTGGCGTTGTCGGGGGCGCCCAGACCCTCCTGCAGTACCGGCGTCGCCTCGGACAATGCAAGGACAAGCTCGTCGGTCGAGCCCACGCCCACGTTGACGCGGGCATAGACGCCATCGGGAAACTCGGTTTGGAAGTAGAGCGCCTCGGCTGCGTGCGGGCACGAGCGCGCAAGGATGCGCAGGTAGTGCTCGGCGCCCTCGTAGTCCAGCTCGCGCCAGGCAGCGCTCATCAGCGCGATGAGCGTCCACGGGTCCAAGTCACGCTCCGCATCTTTGGGGCGGCGGCGCAGCGGGGTATTCGCGAGGTACGGCACGGAGTGAGCGGAGCGAAAGCGCTTGAGCTCCTCGGCGGGGTATTCGAGCTTTGCCATGGCGAGCATCGCGGTGTGGCGGACACCAGCGGGGTCGTTGGGCGCAAAGTCCAAGCTGCGATTTGCGGCTTCGAGCGACATGCGGTAGCGTCCGCTAATGAGCGCGCGCGATGCCAAGGCAGCAAGCCAGCGCAGATAGGGACGGCGCATAAGGTCGCCTGCGGCCTCGCGCTCGTAGGGGTCCTGCGCAGAGGCGATCTTGAGCGCCAGATCGTGCTCCACCTCGTCGCACTTGGACACCAGATACTGCATGTATTCCTCGTTGGATTCGGCGGTGAGTGCCGTCAGCATGCGCTGGGCATCCCAGTTGGCCGGATCGAGTGCGGCCGCCTCGCGGAGCATGTTCTCGGCAGCTGCCTCTTCTTGCTCTGCCTGGGTATCGTCAGGGATAAAGGGAATGCGGTAGTCGACAGCCTCGACCACCTTGGCAATGAGATGCCCGGCGCGGTCGCGGTCGTGCACGATGAGTGGCGCGGGGTTGCGGGTGAATTGTTCCATCAGACGCTCTACGGCGGCAGCGTCGGTGAGCGGGATATTGTCGCGGCGCAAGGCCTCGAGAACGAGGCGATGGCAATCCTCTTGAATGGGATCGAATGCCATGGGGCCTCCTTTGCTGCGGTTAGGGTTCAAATGTTTCTATATAAGGTTCTAGTTTACCCGCATGTGGCACACCGGGGGTGCCGCACTTGGACTTGCACCTTTGCACCACGAAGACGGATGTCGCACAAATGTCGGCACCTTGGACGACCGAGTGGTATCACGGTGCCGCAAACGGTCGATTTTTGGCGGCGAACGGTGCATATTTTGGAGGGGCACCGTCCTGCCCGGGATATGTAGTCAACCTTGATAAAACGTTTGCCCAGCTTGGGAGTATGGATGCCGCACGAGGGTCTTCAGGGATAGAAAAAACGTTTCATCATTGGCGGCTTTAGGTGAATAACTGACCAACCAGAACGGTAAAATAGTGTCTGTCTGAGCGTTGAGACGTTTAGACATCGCGCATTGTCATCGCCGGCAACGCGCAAACCGGTCCTAACGGAGCCAATTGGGTGCTCCGTTATATACGCAAGTCTAAGAGGGGCTTGTTTAGGAGGCACAGTATGGGACGTTTTACCAATCCTCGCGATCTGTACTTTGGTGAGGGCGCTCGCCACGAGGTGAAGAACCTCAAGGGCAAGAAGGCCATCATCGTTTCTGGCGGCAGCTCTATGCGCCGCGGCGGGTTCCTGCAGGACGTCGAGAACGACCTTAAGGAAGGCGGCTTCGAGGTCAAGCTGTTCGAGGGCGTCGAGTCCGACCCGTCCATCGAGACGGTCATGAAGGGCGCCGAGGCCATGCGCGAGTTCGAGCCCGACTGGATTATCGCCATCGGTGGCGGCTCGCCCATCGATGCCGCTAAGGCCATGTGGGTCTTCTACGAGTATCCCGAGGAGTCCTTCGACAACATCATCCAGCCGTTCAGCTTCCCTGAGCTGCGTCAGAAGGCTCATTTCTGCGCCATCTCCTCTACCTCCGGCACCGCTACCGAGGTCACCGCGTTCTCCGTCATTACCGACTACGCCAAGGGCATCAAGTACCCGTTGGCCGACTTCAACATCACCCCTGATGTCGCCATCGTCGACCCCGAGCTCACCTACACCATGCCCGCCAAGCTGTGCGCTCACACCGGCATGGATGCTCTGACCCACTGCATGGAGGCCTACGTTTCCACCTGCGCCTCTATGTTCACCGACGCCAACGCTCTGCACGGCATCCGCGAGATCGTCGAGTGGCTGCCCAAGTCCTATGCTGGCGACCATGAGGCCCGTCAGCACATGCACGAGGCTCAGTGCATCGCCGGTATCGCCTTCTCCTCGGGCCTGCTCGGCATCGTTCACTCCATGGCTCACAAGACTGGTGCTGCCTTCGAGAACGGTCACATCATCCACGGTGCCGCTAACGCCATGTACCTGGGCAAGGTCATCCAGTGGAACTCCAAGGATCCCCGTGCTGCCGAGCGTTACGCTTACGTGGCCAAGGAGATCCTGCACCTTCCCGGCGAGACCAACGAGGAGCTCATCGCTGCGCTCGTCCAGAAGATCCGCGACCTCAACGACCAGCTCAACATTCCGCAGTCCATCAAGGATTACGCGAATGGTGGCGTGAAGGTCGACGCCGAGAACCCGCAGATGGTTTCCGAGGAGGAGTTCCTCGCCAAGCTGCCCGAGATCGCCGCGAACGCCGAGCAGGACGCCTGCACGCCCGAGAACCCGCGTGAGACCAAGGCTGCCGACTTCGAGAAGATCCTCAAGGCCTGCTACTACGACACCGACATCGATTTCTAATCGACTCTTGTTATCGTAACGAGGGGCTCCGCACGTATCCGTACGGAGCCCCTTTCTTTTTTAGAGAATGGGATAGTTATGGCTGCAATTTTCAATAGCCCCAGCAAGTACATCCAGGGTCCGGACGAGCTCGCCAAGCTCGGCTCCTATGTCGAGCCGCTCGGCGCTAAGGCCCTCGTCATCGTGACGCCTTCGGGCAAGAAGCGCGTCGGTGCCAAGATCGAGGGCGGCTTTGCCGAGGCTAAGGCCGAGCTGCTGTTTGAGGACTTTAACGGCGAGTGCTCCAAGGGCGAGGTCGATCGCCTGGTTGCGCTCGCTCGCGACAACGGTTGCGACATCATCGTCGGCGTCGGTGGCGGCAAGATCCTCGACACCGCGAAGGCCGTCGCCTATTACCTGGAGTCTCCGGTTATCATTTGCCCCACCATTGCTTCGACCGATGCCCCGTGTTCGGCGCTTTCGGTGCTCTATACCGATGACGGCCAGTTCGACAAGTACCTCTTCCTTAAGGCAAACCCCAATATCGTCCTTATGGATACGACGGTTATCGCGGCGAGCCCGGTGCGCCTGACGGTTTCCGGTATGGGCGATGCGCTCGCAACCTATTTCGAGGCTCAGGCGACGCACGATGCCGACGGCGGCACCTGCGCCGGCGGCAAGGGCGGAATGGCTGGTCTGGCGCTCGCCAAGCTCTGCTACGAGACGCTTATGGCCGATGGCGTCAAGGCCAAGGTTGCGCTGGAGAAGGGTGCGCTCACGCCTGCCGTCGAGCACATCATCGAGGCCAATACGCTGCTTTCGGGCATTGGCTTTGAGAGCTCGGGCCTTGCCGCTGCTCATGCCATCCACAATGGTCTGACGATGCTGCCCGAGTGCCACGGCATGTATCACGGCGAGAAGGTCGCCTTTGGCACTATCGTCCAGCTGGTACTCGAGGATGCCCCGACCGAGAAGCTCGAGGAAGTCTTGGGCTTCTGCATTGAGCTTGGCCTGCCGGTCACGATGAAGGAACTTGGCGTTGCCGAGCTTACGCGCGAGCAGGCCATGATTGTTGCCGAGGCCGCCTGCGCACCCGATGACACCATGTGCAACATGCCCTTTGAGGTGACGCCCGAGATGGTCGCAAACGCCATCCTGGGTGCCGACGCGCTGGGCCACTACTATCTCATGGATGAGTAAATCAAGCTAAGGAAGGGGCAAAGCCAGCAGATGGCTTTGCCCCTTTTTGCTATGGTGCAAAGGGGTCGGGTTACTTTGCACCAATCGTTGTTTGATGAAGGATGGATTCTCGTATGGCGCTTCCTATGGTTTACGGCGGTCCCGGCCGGTATGTTCAGGGGCCGGGCGAACTGTCGCGTCAAGGCAGGTATTTGTCATGGTTGGGCTGCGCTGCCTATGTCTTGTTTGACCAGGGCACCGAGGATCGGCTGTGCAGGCAGATCGTCGATGGATTTCTGGACGAAGATCTAAGCGAGCCGTTCTTTAAGATTTATGACGGTCCGTGTACGGACGAGGCCGTTGTCGAAATGGCTAAGGAAGCCCAGGCCGAGTATTGCGACATGGTAGTGGGTATTGGCGGCGGCAAGATGCTCGATATCGCCAAGGCCGTTGCGTTTTATGCCGAGTTGCCGTTGTGCGTATGCCCCACGGCGGCTTCGATGGACGGTCCGTGCAGCGAGATTTCCGATGCCGATTTGCAGGGTGTTGCAAATGCGGTCTTTAGAAACGAGCGCAATATGGCCAACGAGCAGGCCAAGGTGACCAAACAAAAACTCGTGCAGCTCATGTGCGAGGCATAGCTTGGCACTTGATTGACCTTGTGCAATCGAGGCGGCGATAGGCCATGGGCTATTTGCCGCAAAGATGCTCCGCGTGTAATTTGCCCGAGGCGTGGGCCGATAGCGTATCATTATCTCTTGCTTGTTTGCACTGCTCAGGGAGGGGCCGCGCATGGCGCAGGAACACGATCTGTTTGATGACATTATCGAGATCAGCAAGGGTTTCGACTTTCTTAAAAACCCGCTTGGCGGCGTGACCGATGCACTCGATCCGTCGGCGCCGCAGTGGAATCCTGCTGACTACAAGGAGCGTCCGCGCGGCAACACCATTCCGTGCCTGACCTGCAAAAACGAAAAGAGCGGCTGCACCGCGTGCATGGACGTGTGCCCGGTCAACGCTATTGAGGTCGAGGAAGACGCCATCGAGATCCTCGACTCCTGCCGCAAGTGCGGTCTGTGCGCCGCTGCCTGCCTGACCGAGGCGATCATCTCGCCGCGCCTGGCGCCCAAAAACCTGTATGACGATATCGTCTCTGCTGCTACGAGCCACGAGACCGCCTACGTCACCTGCACGCGCGCCCTCAAGCGCATGCCGCGTGAGAACGAAGTCGTCGTTGCCTGCGTGGGCGATATTACTGCCGAGACCTGGTTCTCGGTACTGGCCGACTATCCCAACGTGAGTGTGTACCTGCCGTTGGGTGTGTGCGATAAATGCCGCAACACCGGCGGTGAGGACATTCTGGGCGAGGCGATTGCGAAGGCCGAGGAGTGGTCTGGCACGGGTATGGGCCTGGAGGTCGACCCCAAGAGCCTCAAATGCCATAAGCGCCGCGAGTACGAGCGCAAGGAGTACATGGAAAAGATTGCCCGCACCACGGGCCTAACGGTGACCAAGCTCAACCCGGCGACGGCGGCGCTGGCCTCGGTGACGCAAAAGCTCAAGGCCCATCGCCATCAGATTACCCAGCTGGAGCGCACGCTCAACACCATGTGTGGCACCACGACGACCAAGCGTCGCCGTACGCTTACGCACGGGCGGCAGCTGGTGCTCTCGACGCTGCAAAACCACCCCGAGCTTGCCCAGAACATGCAGGTGAGCACGCCGGAGTGCGATTTTGACAAGTGCACGTCGTGCGGCGAGTGCGTCAATGTATGCCCCACGTTCGCCTGCGATTTGGTGGGAAGCGGCCGCTTTGCGTTGGAGTCCACGTATTGTTTGGGCTGCGGTGCCTGCGTCAAGGTGTGCCCCGAGCATGCGCTCAAGTTGGTTGAGCATGACGCGTCCAATCTGGTCGTCGTCGATCCCGAAGCCGAGGAAAAGGCCGCCCAGAAGGCGAAGGCTCACGAAGAAGCTCAGAAGGTCAAGGCCGAGGCAAAGGCCAAACTGGACAAGATGCTCGACCAGGTGGAAAAGCTCGCGGACTAGCTAAAAGAGCGTAAATGATGGCCGGTGGGACAGGTACTGCCCCGCCGGCCAAAAAAGTTGCGGTGGAATAGTTCCTGTTTTGCCCTTAAGCTGGCCATTCTAGGAACTATTCCACCGCAACTATTAGATGGTTAGCTCATACTGCTCTGATGGGTCTCGCTGCCGTTATTGCGGCGGGTGACCGTTTCGTGGAGTAAAAAGAAGCTGGGAACCTGTTTGGTCTCGGTGTATTCCATAAGGATACCGTCGGCGTTGTAGGTCTGTCCGCGTACAACAGCGAGTGCGTTAAAGTCGTCGAGATCGAGCACGCGTGCATCCTCGGGCGTGGGATGCTCGATTGTCACATCGCGTTTGCCTGTGGCAATCTTAATGCCAAGATCTTCTTCGAGGTAACGATAGATCGAGTCGTTGACAATCTCGGGTGTCAGCCCCGGTACCTGTGAGCTTAGGTAATAGGAGTCGTCGGAGCACACGGCCCGTCCGTCTGCATAACGGATGCGTTTGGCACGCGTGAGTTCACAGCCTTCGGGAAACCCGGTAATCTTGGAGAGCGCCTTGCTGCAGATGAGGAGCTCAAAGACGGTGGTGACAGTCTTGAGCTCAAAGCCTCGGTTGACCGCGATTTCCTTAAAGGTCTCGAGTCCGCCGCCACCACGACTCTTCTCGTCGCTGATGTTGCGAATGACGCGCATGCCTTTGCCTTGCTGGGGGAGCACGTAACCATCTGCCGCAAGCATCGAGATGGCGCGACGGACCGTCATGCGCGAACAGTCAAACAGCTGCGTGAGCTCAGTCTCCGAAGGCAGATAACTCTGATAGGCGTATGTGCCGTCGTCAATCGACTGCTTCACGTTGTCATAAATAGTTTGGAAGATGGCTCGCGCCACGACGGTCTCCTAGAGCTGAGTGCGCGAGCGGTGGATGAGGACCGCTCGCGCAGGTGTCGATCGATTTACTTGCTGGGGTCGATTATATATTTACCCATGGCACGCAGAGCTGGGTCTGACAGGATGGCGCCGAGTTCGTCAAGGGAAGCCACCTTGGCGACCATCGAGGATACGTCGAGCCTGCCAGAGTCGATGAGCTCGAGCGCGCGACGCTGCGTATAAGGGTTGATGTAGGATGAGGTAAGCACAAGCTCCTTCTGGAAGACCTCGAAGGGCTTGACGGTGATTGTCTCATCGGGCTTGGTGAGGCCGAACATCATGACCGTAGCCTTGTGGCCGGCGATCTGGATGGCCTGCTCGATGGTGACGGGCTTGCCAACACACTCGATAACGACATCGACGTTGCCGACGCCCTCCTGCTTCAGGCGGGCCGGGACGTCCTCGTGGATGGAATCAATTGCCAGGTCGGCGCCGAGTTTGAGCGCAACCTCGCGCTTGCCTTCGACGGGCTCGAGCAAGACAACCTTGGTGGCGCCGGCGTTTTTAGCAAGCTGCATCATGAGCAGACCGATCATGCCACCGCCGATAACGACAACTGTGCTGCCGGGCTTGATGTTGCACATATCGATGCCGTGCAGGCAGCAGGCGACGGGCTCGGTCATAGCACCCTGCTCAAAGCTGGTGTGATCGCCCAACTTGTAGACTTGCTGCATATCGACGGAGCAGTACTCGGAAAAGCCGCCGTTAACGGTGGTGCCGTAACCGGTCATATGCTCGCAGTAGTGGTTGATTCCGTCGCGGCAGGGTTCGCAGCAGCCGCAGGGATGGTTTGGGTCGATGCACACGCGATCGCCCGGTTTAAAGCCAGCGACGTCGCTGCCCACGGCCTCGACAACGCCCGCAAACTCATGACCAAGGATCGTGGGCGGGGTAACGTCGGCTGCACCCTTGTCGCCTTCATAGATATGAACGTCGGTACCGCAGACGCCGCAAGCTTTGACGTTGATCAGAACGTCGCGCCTGCCCACGGCCGGCTTTGCCGATTCCTCGACTCTGAGGTCGTGCTTTCCATAGAAGACCGCGCTTTTCATGGTGACTCCTTAACGTGGCGGTGAATGTTGTAATGAAGTATAGGTATGTCTATAGATATAGACAAGCACATCTAGACAAGTAGAAAAGAATTTTAAAATGCAGCCATAAAGTATGTCAGATTTAGCAGGCAAAATACTGGACTCATACCGTTTACGGCCAATAATCGACCGCTGACCGAACATAGAAACCGTATTAACTTGTCTAGATAAGTGATATGATAAAAATAGAAGCGCAAGAAGTCAGGGAAGCGGGCCCACCCGTCCTATTGCACGAGGTACACGCAAACGGCGCGTCTGCGGTCTCGAGTGAAGCCAAAACCGCAGTCGCTCCGAATGAAGAGAGGGGGATTCCCCGTCATGATGCAAAAGATACAACGTTTCGGCGGTGCAATGTACACGCCTGCAATTCTTTTCGCATTTTCCGGAATCGTTGTCGGCCTGGGTACGTTGTTTACCACCGAGGCGATCTTTGGCGAGATGGCCACTGCGGGTCATCTTTGGTTTGATTGCTGGAATGTGCTGCTCCAGGGTGGTTGGACGCTCTTTAACCAGATGCCGTTGCTGTTTTGCGTAGCGTTGCCAATCTCGCTCGCGAACAAGCAGAACGCTCGCTGCTGCATGGAGGCTTTGGCCATCTACCTTACCTTTAACTACTTTGTAAGCACAATCTTGGGGCAGTGGGGCCCTGTCTTTGGGGTCGACTACTCTGTCGAGGCGGGCAGCGGTACTGGTCTTGCCACTATCGCAAGCATCAAAACGCTTGATATGGGCATCATGGGCGCGCTTATCATTTCAGGTATCGCCACGATGCTGCATAACAAGTTCTTCGACACCGAACTTCCTGAGTGGCTGGGCGTGTTCTCGGGCTCTGTGTTCATCTATATGATCGGTTTCTTCGTTATGGTTCCGGTCGCTCTTATCGCCTGCCTGGTGTGGCCGCATGTTCAGGCTGCTATCTCCGCCTTCCAGGGATTCATCCTTTCCGCCGGTACGTTTGGCGTGGGTGTCTTTGCTTTCTTCGAGCGCGTGCTGATCCCTACAGGCCTGCACCACTTTATCTATACGCCGTTCTATTACGACAACGCGGCGGTCAACGGCGGCATCTTTGCTGCTTGGGCCAACATCTTGCCCCAACTGGCTGCCGATCCGAGCATTGCTCTTAAGGATGCCGCACCCTGGGCTGCCTATACCTGCCCTGGTTGGACTAAGGTCTTCGGCTCGCTTGGCGTCGCCATTGCGTTTTATATGACCGCCAAACCCGAGCGCAAGCAGCGTGTCAAGGCTCTGCTGATCCCGGTCACCCTTACCGCTATGCTTTGCGGTATTACCGAGCCGCTTGACTTCACCTTCCTGTTCATCGCGCCCGGCCTGTTCGTCGTCCACTGCGTGCTCGGAGCGCTTGGCTGCATGGCTCAAAACCTCCTTGGCGTCGTGGGCATCTTCGACGGCGGCATCATCTCGATGCTCTCGTGGGACTGGCTGCCCCTTTGGGCCGCACACGGTCTGCAGTACGCCATCTCCATCCTTGTCGGTCTGTGCTTTACCGCTCTTTGGGTCGTGGTCTTCCGTTTCCTGATCGTCAAGTTCGACTTTAAGACCCCCGGTCGCGAGGATGACGATGTTGAGGTCGAGCTCAAGTCCAAGGCCGACTACAAGCAAAAGCAGGGCGGTGCTGCTGGCAAATCGGTCGCCCAGAGTAAAGATGATGAGCGCTTGGTGCTTGCCGAGAACATCCTCGATCTGCTCGGTGGCACGGATAACATCATCGATGTAACTAACTGCGCTACCCGTCTGCGCGTTAACGTCAAGGACAAGAGCATCGTTGCACCCGAGGCTTCCTTCAAGGCGATCGGTACGCATGGCTTGGTGGTCCAAGGTCAGTCAATCCAGGTCATCATCGGCCTTACCGTCCCGCAGGTTCGCGAGAAGTTCGAGAGTCTTCTGAAGTTCGAGAGTCTTCTGTAAACCAACGTCCATCGAAACAATCGGCCTTGCAGAGCCGGTATGCACCGCAAGGCCGATTCTAGAGATAAAAAACTCCACTTCTAGGTAACAATTCCAAACCGTACAGGCCGCGTGCGGGGATGGATTGAGCAAGCGGCCAGAATGAGGAGGACATCATGTCCAAGAAAAACTATGCCGTGACCATTGCCGGCGGTGGCTCTACCTTCACTCCGGGCATCGCTCTGATGCTGCTTGAGGAGCGCGACCGCTTCCCGGTCAACAAGGTGACCTTCTACGACAACAACGCCGAGCGCCAGGAGACCGTGGCCAAGGCCTGCGAGATCTACTTCCATGAGAACGCTCCCGAGGTTGAGTTCAACTACACCACCGACCCCGAGACCGCATTCACCGGGACCGACTTCGTCCTTGCTCACATCCGCGTCGGCCTGTACGCCATGCGTGAGCTCGACGAGAAGATTCCTCTCAAGTACGGCTGCGTTGGCCAAGAGACCTGCGGTGCCGGCGGTATCGCCTACGGCATGCGCTCCATCGGCGGCGTCATCGAGATCCTCGACTACATGGAGAAGTACAGCCCCAACGCCTGGATGCTCAACTACTCCAACCCCGCGGCCATCGTCGCCGAGGCCTGCCGCGTGCTGCGCCCCAACAGCCGCATCATCAACATCTGCGACATGCCGATCGACCTCATGGATAAGATGAGCCGTATGTGCGGCATCAAGGATCGTCGCGAGCTGCAGTATAGCTACTACGGCCTCAACCACTTTGGTTGGTGGAGCAAAATCTACGACAAGGATGGCAACGACCTCATGCCGCAGATTAAGGAGCACATGGCTAAGAACGGCTACCTGGACGGCATCGAGCACGAGGCCGGTAAGGAGCAGCATGTCGAGGAGAGCTGGATTCACACCTTCGGCAAGGCCAAGGATGTCTATGCTGTCGATCCCGAGACGATTCCCAATACCTATCTCAAGTATTACCTGTACCCGGACTATGTCGTCGAGACGTCTGACCCCAACTACACTCGCGCCAATGAGGTTATGGACGGCCGCGAGAAGAAGGTCTTTGGCGCTTGCCGCGACATCATCGCCAAGGGTACTGCCAAGGACGGCGGCTTTGAGCCGGATGTACATGCCAACTACATCGTCGACCTTGCCTGCGCACTGGCCGAGAACACGCTCGAGCGCTTCCTGCTGATCGTCCCCAACGATGGCGCTGTGCCCAACTTCGACCCGACGGCCATGGTCGAGGTGCCTTGCATCGTCGGTTCCAACGGCTTTGAGAAGATCTGCCAGGGCCCGATCCCGCAGTTCCAGAAGGGCCTGATGGAGCAGCAGGTTTCCGTCGAGAAGCTCGTTGTCCAGGCTTGGGTCGAGGGCAGCTACCAGAAGCTCTGGCAGGCACTCACGCTCTCCAAGACCATTCCTTCGGCGAGCGTTGCTAAGCAGATCCTGGACGAGCTCATCGAGGCCAACAAGGATTTCTGGCCCGAGCTTAAGTAAGGACTACTGTCTCGAACCCTCACGCATCTCTGCTTCATTTGCGCCGCCGCGGTGTCCGGATTCGCCCGGATGCTGCGGCGGCGCTATACTTATGAAGTTTGAAGTACCTGTACCAAAAGGAGCTGTCGTGTCCCTTTCCATCGGTATCGTGGGCCTGCCCAACGTGGGCAAGTCGACGCTGTTCACCGCGCTTACCAAAAAGACCGGCCTTGCCGCCAACTACCCGTTTGCCACGATCGACCCCAACGTGGGTATCGTCGATGTGCCCGATAGCCGCCTGCAAAAGCTTGCCGACATCGTCAACCCCGGTCGCATTGTGCCGGCGACGGTCGAGTTTGTCGACATTGCAGGTCTGGTGAAGGGCGCTAACGAGGGCGAGGGCCTGGGCAACCAGTTCCTGGCAAACATCCGCGAGACCGATGCCATCTGCGAGGTCGTGCGCTACTTTAAGGACCCCAACGTCATGCGTGAGGTGGGCCGCACGGGCGAGTTCGTCGATCCCGCCGGCGATGCCGACACCATCATGACCGAGCTCATCCTGGCCGACATGGGCACGCTCGAGAAGCAGCTGCCCAAGCTCGAGAAGGAGGCCAAGCGCGACAAGGAGCTCATGCCCAAGTTCGAGGTCGCCAAGCGCCTGCTTGCCTGGCTCAACGAGGGCAAGCGCGCCGCATCCATGGAGATGACCGATGAGGAGCGTGCCGCCGCCAAGGGCCTGTTCCTGCTCACCATGAAGCCCATCCTGTACGTGGCCAACGTGGACGAGGATATGCTCAACGACGATCTGGCGCCCATCGACGGCGTCAAGCCGCTGCCTATCTGCGCCAAGATCGAGGCCGAGCTTTCCGAGCTCGATCCCGAGGACGCCGCCGACTACCTGGAGAGCCTGGGCTTGGAGCAGCCCGGCCTGGACGTGCTCGCTCAGGCTGCCTACAAGCTGCTCGGCCTGCAGTCGTTCTTTACGGCCGGCGAGATGGAGGTCAAGGCCTGGACGGTTCGTCAGGGCGCGACCGCCCCGCAGGCCGCCGGTGTCATCCACACCGACTTTGAGCGCGGCTTTATTAAGGCCGAGGTCATTGGCTATGACGACTACATCGAGCTCGGCGGCGAGCAGGGCGCCAAGGCCGCCGGCAAGCTGCGTATTGAGGGCAAGGACTATGTCATGGCCGATGGCGACGTCGTGCACTTCCGCTTTAACGTGTAAGGACGACGCATATGTTTAAATATGGTAAAAAAGCTGGCTACATGGGTATTGCGCTGCTCGTGCTTGCGGTGATTCCGCTGGTGGTCGCAGCGTGTGTTATCCCCAACATTGGTCCCGAGGTGGCAACAAAGTTTAATGCCGCCGGCGAGGCGACGCGCTGGGGCAAGAGCTACGAGTTGCTGGCACTGCCGGTGCTCAACCTGCTGCTGAGCGTGGCGACGTACTTTACGGCAGGACGCCAGGCTAAAAACAATGATGACTCCGCCGCCATGGCGCGCATCGTGTGCGAGCGCTACCTGCGCAACGGTTGCATCACGGGCGTGTTCCTCAACGTAATCAACGTCTACTTTATGTATTCGGCGATTACTGGAACGGGCTTTGGCTTTGGTTTCTAGCTTGTCCTTTTAGGCAACGAGCCTGCACATATATTCAATGGCTGCTGCGAGGCCGCCGCTCGATCGTGGTTTAAAGACCATATCGGCGGCGGCCTCGTTCTCGTATCCGGCGCCACGAAGGGCGAGTGCGATACCGGCTTCTAGAAGGAGTGGCAGGCCGCGTTGGCTGGTTGCGATTACGGCAGCCTGATTGAGCGGGCAGCTGTGCGTTTGGCATTGAACAGCAAGTTCACCTTGCGCCGGGCAAGGGACCAGAACGGCGGCGACGCGACTTGATAGCAATGCAAATGCTGTGCGCTCATCGGGCGAAAGGCATTCAGCTTCAACGACGACGAGCTTGGGCGGTGCGCTGTTTGTGCGAAGCGTGGCTCGGTACATGCGGACCGAAGAACCCGTCATAGAAAACTCCTGTGTATTCGTCAAAACGTAAACTATAGTTTACGTTTATGTTCGGCTCCATTTCAAACTCGGCTGCATGGACGAACGTGCGAAACAGATTCTTGGCAGGCGGGTCGAAGAGACACGCAGGGACCTTGGTATCTCCAAGGTTGATTTTTGTGTGGCGACAGGAATCAGCCGACCCTACCTCGACCGAATCGAAGATGGGACGGCAAATTTCACGCTCAAGGTTCTATTTAAGATCGCACCCGCACTCGGCATGACGGTGTCAGAGCTTCTCGAGGGTATTGAATAGGGCGTTCCTCCGCTGTATTTGACGCTCTTTGGACGGGTCCCCCTGGTTGCGATGTGCAAAATCGCGAGTATTCAGCACCTATTCAGCCGTAGATGGTAGCTCGGACGGCTGGCTTTGCCTTTTTGGCAGTAGTTAATCCACACGCTAAATAAAAATGTGGAATAAATATTTACTAGACGGCTCCTTCGTACTAAAAGTTCGTCTAACAATCGGCTGATTCTATGCCTCCGGCGGAGAAACTGCAGAATACTCCGTTTTTTGCACAGCCCGAGGGGGACCACCTGTCGTTTGGGGCTGCGATAAGCGGAACTGCCTTAGGGATTACGCCATCGGGATACGGTCGTGGTTGACTTGGCTGTAGAACAGGCGCTGAATCTCGGCGGCATCGCGTGACTGGCCGAGTGCCCACATGGTCTTGGCCACGAGCGTCTCGGTGGTCATGTCGTCGCCGCGCAGAATACCCGGATGATCGGCGTAAGCGCGGCCGACCTCATAAACGCCCAGATCGAGGCCCTCTTCGGGGACCTGCGTGGTCATAACGACGGTGCGACCCGAATCGACCCAGCGGAAAATTGCCTCTTGGAACGACTCGCCGGACTCGCCAAACTCGGGAATACCGCCAATGCCAAAGGTCTCAAGAATTACAGCATCGTAGCTATCGGCTAGGGCGTCCAGGATACCCGGGTTCACGCCGGGCGTCAGCTTAAGGACAAACACGCGCGGGTCGATGCTGTCGTAGAAACGCACCGGGTTTTCGCCCTGATGCGTGCCGTGAAGCCCGTTGCGCACGATGCGGTCGTTGCGGATATAGGCGATGGGCGGATAGTTGACGCTGATGAACGCGTTAAAGCTCATGGTGCGCTGCTTGCGGGCGCGCGTGCCGGCAATGGCGACGCCGCCAAACACAATCGACACATCGTGCGAATGCTCGTCGAGCGCATAGAGCAGGCTCTGATACAGATTGAGTTTGGCGTCAGTAAAGGGGTTGCCCATGGGCTTTTGCGAGCCGGTGAGCACGATGGGCTTGGGGCTGTCCTGAATCAGGTAGGAAAGTGCTGCCGCGGTGTAACTCATGGTGTCGGTGCCGTGCAGAATCACGAAGCCGTCGTGATCGGCATAGCCTTCGACGATGACATCGCGGATACGCATCCAGTCGCTCGGGCGCATATTGGTGCTGTCGATGTTCATGGGCTGCACGACGTTGAGCTCGCAGAGCCCCAAGATCTCGGGGACGCTCTGGGCGAGCTCCTCACCGGTCAGGGCGGGGGAGAGGCCGTTGCCGTCCTCGGTCGATGCGATGGTGCCGCCCGTGGCGATGAGAAGGATGCGCTTCATGCTGGTATTCCTATCGTATTTGCCGCCGCAGAGGCGGAGTCGTTCGGCAGTATTGTGGCACAGGGCGTCCACTGTTCAAACGTATTACACCATCTGCAACGTTTGGTAACACTTCAATTGCCGTCAAATAGGGGCCCAGGTCGTGCGTTTGCCGTGCGCTGATGGCTGCGAGGGACGAGAAACCCCATATAACGTGTACACTATGGAGGTTATTTTCGTTCATTCGCGCGGGTGGGCACCGGCTCCCCGCCAACAAGAGGGGGAAACCATGGATCAAAAGGCTTCCGCAAAGGTCCTCGTACTCGACTTTGGTGCGCAGTACGGTCAGCTCATTGCCCGTCGCGTCCGCGACCTCAACGTGTATTCTGAGATTGTCCCCTGCGACATCTCGGCCGACGAGATTCGCGAGATGAACGCCTCTGCGCTCATCCTTTCTGGCGGCCCGGCCTCCGTGTACGCCGAGGACGCTCCGTCCATCGATCCCGCCATCTTTGACCTGGGTCTTCCCGTCCTGGGCTTCTGCTACGGCCATCAGATCACGGCCGTGACGCTCGGCGGCAAGGTCGGCCACTCCGAGGTGGGCGAGTACGGTCGTGCCACCATCACGCGCACGGCTGGCGCCAAGCTCTTTAACTCCACGCCCATGGAGCAGACCGTGTGGATGAGCCACCGCGACGCCGTGTCCGAGGTGCCCGAGGGCTTTACCGTTACCGCCAGCACCGACGTGTGCCCGGTCGCTGCGATGGAGTGCGTCGAGCGCAAGATCTTCACCACGCAGTTCCACCCCGAGGTCAAGCACTCCGAGTACGGCCAGCAGCTGCTGAGCAACTTCCTGTTTGAGATCTGCGGCCTGGAGCCCAACTGGAGCATGGACAACTTGGTCGAGACCATGACGGCCGAGTTCCGCGAGAAGGTCGGCGACGACCGCGTGATTCTTGCCCTGTCCGGCGGCGTCGACTCCTCCGTCGTGGCTGCGCTGGGTGCCCGTGCTGTGGGCAAGCAGATGACCTGCGTGTTCATCAACCACGGTCTGCTGCGCAAGGGCGAGCCCGAGCAGGTGGAGGAGGTCTTCACCAAGCAGTTTGACGTCGACTTTATTCACGTTCACGCCGAGGACCGTTATGCCGAGCTTCTGGCCGGCGTGACCGAGCCCGAGGAGAAGCGCCGCATCATCGGTACGCAGTTCTGGAAAGAGTTCTTCGCCGTGGCGCAGCAGCTCGAGTCCGATGGCAAGCCGGTCAAGTACCTGGCTCAGGGCACCATCTACCCCGACATCATCGAGTCCGGCGCTCGCAAGACGGGCGGCAAGACGGCCACCATCAAGAGCCATCACAACCTGATCCCGTTCCCCGAGGGCGTGCACTTCGACCTCATCGAGCCGCTCGACCACTTCTTTAAGGACGAGGTCCGCGCGCTTGGTCTGGCGCTCGGCCTGCCGGGTCACATCGTGTTCCGTCAGCCCTTCCCGGGCCCGGGTCTTGCCATCCGCATCATCGGTGCGGTCGACAAGGAGAAGCTCGAGATCCTCAAGAACGCCGACGCTATCGTGCGCGAGGAGCTCGACGCCTACAACCAGCGCCTGTTTGAGCAGACCGGCGAGCGCAACTCCGAGCACAGCTGCTGGCAGTATTTCGCGGTCCTGCCCGACATTAAGTCCGTCGGCGTTATGGGTGACGAGCGCACTTATCAGCGCCCGATCATCTTGCGTGCCGTCGAGTCCAGCGATGCCATGACCGCCGACTGGGCCAAGCTGCCCTACGACGTGCTGGCCCGCATCTCCGGCCGCATCGTTGCCGAGGTCCCCGGTGCCAACCGCGTGTGCTACGACATCACGTCCAAGCCGCCCGCGACGATCGAGTGGGAATAGAAAATTCCTTAGTTATGGGGGTATAAATTTGATTCCCTTTAGGATAAACCCCCATGACTATATGAATTGACCTGCTGACTCCAATGAAGATTGGAGGGTAACGGCCAGGGGTGACGGCCCAGCGAGTGTTATTTTGCGAGCTAGGCGCATCGAAAGCGACCTTTCGTGGTATAAACTACTTGCCGGAAGCCGCGGCTTTCAGAGTACGGCTTACGTGTACGTTTAACCTCCGTGGGCGACGGGGTGCCGCAAGGCGTAGAATATCGCCCACCTGTAGGGACCTGCAGCGATGCGGGCCCCGCTTCGTATGAAGGGGGTGTAACCGATGAAGATCGTATCCATCCCCAGGATTTCTTCGACCTCGTCGATGGCGACCGCGAGCTCATGCTTAAGCACAATCGCCCCTGCATCGTGGTGGTGAGGCTGCGTTTCCGTGGAAAGCGCAGGGACTTCGCCGTGCCGCTGCGTTCCAACATCGCCCCCAACGTGCCCAAAGACCAGTGCTTTGCGTTGCCGCCCCGCCCCACGACGCGCCCCGGCTGCCGCCACGGCATCCACTACATCAAGATGTTCCCCATAACCAAGGCCTACCAGCGCCGCTTCAGGACCGAGGGCTCGGCCTACTACGAGACGCTCCAGCGCATCATCGACGGCAACACCAAGCGCATTGTCTCCGAGTGCCAGGCATACCTCGACCGCTACGAGCGCGAGGGAAGGCCTCGCTTTGCCGTCGACATCGACCGCATCGTGGGGCTGCTGGAGGGCGAGAAGTAGGGCACCTCGGCTCAGTCTCGAGCCATGCGGAGTCGCTCCGCATTTTTGAACGCCGCGTGTGCGTCCCAAATACTTGAGAAACAAGCTGTGAAGTGCGGTGGCGCGCCCGTGCCCGTGCACAGCCGTCACCATCAGCGTCTACGCGGCGTCGGCTTCAAGTGGAACTGACGCCGCTGCTGTATATGGTTTGCCTTGCTGCGAATGGCGATCAATGCCCGCGATGCTTCTGCTTGCGCTTCAGTTTTCTCTGCTCGTAGCGCGCATCAGCCTCTTCCACACGGCGTCGGTTTCTTGCATGAGCCGACTCCCGCTTCATTGCTTCCCGCTGTGCCGCGAGCGCCTGTTGTGCCTTGGTGCTCACCGCGGGCCGTTTAAGGGCTTTCGCTGCCTCGCGAGCGCGCCGCTTGGGGTTCTTCGCGGGCTTGCTTACCTCAGCCGGTTCGCCACCGAAGAATGAGAACTTCTCCCATTTGCTTGTAACGAATCGCAGAATCTCCTCATCGGACGGCTCCGCGCCGAAGACGATGCGGGCGACGCCATACCTTCCGCCCTCGACGTGCTCCGCCAGCCCGACCCAGAATTGACCGTCGTGATATGACGATGAGCAGCAAGTCGCTGATAGCCGCCCTGCGAAGCTAGTTGCCTTGTTCGCAGTCGGGCCGCAGGCCGCACCTACGCTCGAGCTCTGCCACGAGGGCATCGTTGTCGGTCACCGAGACGATGGCGTCGCCGTCGTAGGGCGCCTTGATATAGACGCGGTCGAGCGAGTTGGCCGTCCCCGCCCAGAGCGTCCTGGTGCGCCCTACGCCCCGCACGTGGGCGTAGGGTATCACCGAACGTATCCCAGCGTACACGACGACGAGGCGGTCGCCGTAGAGCTCGAGGCGGTTGCTGCAGACGGGAAGGGCGGCCAGGGCCACGAGGGCCGGGACGGGCAGCAGCGCGAGCCAGCCCCATAGGAGCGCGGGACTCGAGCTCAGGAAACACGCGATACACGCCGCGGATAAACCGCCCGCCACAATCACCATGGCCGCTATGAACCACGGGTCTGTCCTGCCGGGAAACACCCGCTCCGGCCGCTCGCTCCTCTCACCCATTACGGCCTCCCTCCCGACGCCCTCCCTGGCGGAGCGTGGGGCCGGAGAGTGCCTTGAACCCGTCGCCGACCATCTCGCTCCCCGTTCCGTGGGCCATCTGTAGTGGTGTGTACCCCCGACTGTTCGACGGATGTCGTACTATTAGACTTTTTCGAACTTTTTTAAGACGTGCACGGCAAGATCGAGCAGATTGTCCGCGCGAGAGGCTTCCCGCCGCAGCGCCCGGTCTCGGGTTCGATGCATCGACGTCCGTCTCAGGTGGTGTCTCCGCTGCGCGGCATTGCAGGGGGCAAAGTCGAGATGCCATGGGGCGCGCCGAGGCTTTGCCCGCGGGGCGAAGATTCTAGGGGTCCGACGTGGCCCGGAGGGGAGACGGACATGTAAGCGCTTATGACCGAGGAGCTGGCCGAGTGTCTGCCGTCGCTGTACGCGACCGAGGGAGGGACGCTCGCCCTCGACCTCGCAAGCCCGGAAGGCGAGGGCTACCTTGACCTTTGGTGCTCGCTCACCATCAACCTCTCGGGCGGCCCCTTCGCCTCCACGTGGCGCATTCACGCTTGTGCCCGGCATCATGGGCATGGGCGTCGCTAAGTCGCCCACTGTGGCGCAAGCCCCTGTCGGCTCAACGTTCGACGAGATAAACCGCATGTTCTCAAAGCTCGGCTTTATCGATTACAATTCACGCCTCGCGCAAGGGCCGTTCTACTCCCCAAACCTAATCTGCCTGTCGCACGTCTCGAGGCGACGGGGCGGCGCCTTCTCGCGTGAGTCGATTCCCGTTTTACTGATGCGTCCCAACATGCCCTTACGCATGTTGGGACGCCGCTTTCGAAACTTCAAAACCATTCGATTTCCGAAACTGAGTGGGAATAAGTTATCGGTACGCTTTTTTATAAAATGTAAAAAAGCACCCCCATAACTGATGAAATGGACGCTGAGAAAAAGGGGTGCATCTTGCGTATATACCGACGTGAAGATCTACCTCTATCTTGCATCGCGCGGGTACGAGCTTTCTGTGGGCCGTATTGGGAAGCTCGAGTGTGACTTCATCGCTCGTAGGCGCAATGCTTACGCCTATATCCAGGTCTCTATGTCGATTGCCGACAGAGGCGTCGAGGAGCGCGAGTACAGGCCGTTCGGCCACATCAGGGATGGGTATCCGCGTTACTTGTTCATGCTTGATCCTCTATTGCAGGAGAGGGGTGGCGTCAGGCACCTTAACATGGCGTCGTTTATGCAAGATGGCGGTGATCTTATTTGAGTGGTGGCCAGATTCCTTTGCTTCCTAGTGCGCAAACAGCGCGGTATCAAATGATGATCATTGCCTCACGTAGAATCGACAGATTGAGAACTTGTTTTGATGTTGACAGGCTTTTGGCCAGTGGCTCCTATTGTCGAGTGGGAATAGCGGAAATAATAGCCTCCGGACCTTTGGTTCGGAGGCTATTATTTTGGCTCTGTTAGACCAGGATTGACATTCCGCCCCGTCATCTTCTTGCGATTGCACAATGGTCGCCCCTTGTCGAATCTGAATCCGGCAAGGGGCGATGCGCCCGAGACCGGACGAGTTGCTCGCCTGGCCCTGCCGTTTCAT
>JAXJKV010000064.1:0-85639 GCA_036297525.1 Collinsella sp. | reverse complement strand
TTGCAGCCGACGCCGGCGTCGAAGAGCTCGACGGCCCGCCTCCTGGACTCCAGGTCGTGCTTCACCCTGAGGTCTATACTCATGGAAAACCTCCCATTTCCCGATGTCCAAGAAATGGGAGGCAGTTCACTGTCCCCTTTGCGGTGGTTTTGGTGGTGGTTATTTGACGCCTTGCATGACCTCGTCAAGGGTAACGCTGACGGCGTGCTGCGTCGGGACCCAGTCGACCTTCAGGAACAGCGCGGCCACCGTGATGGGGATATAGCTGAACATAAAGATCGGGAAGGTAAACAGGTTAGTCACCAGACGCCACTTTTGCGCGCAGTGAATGTGCTTGTACTCAAAGATAGTCGTGAGCAGCGCCAGGATAAAGAAAGTCAGATACATCATGGCGAAGGTCATAATGAGCGAAGCGGCACAGGCCTGCATCTCGACTTCGGTAGCCAAAAAGCCGTGCGAGAGTCCACCCACGATCAGGAACGTCGCATTGGCGAGCATCGAGATGAGCGACAGCAGCATACCCGGGGCGATCGTCATGAACATGTCGTAGGCGGCAAAGCGATGGTAGCGGAAGGTCGACTTGACCAGGTGCTTACCGTAAGTAAAGAACACCTGGTAGAAGCCCTTGGTCCAACGCATGCGCTGTTTCCAGGACGCCTTAAACGTCACGGGTTGTTCGTCAAAGAACTCCGCCGGCGCATAGCCAATGCGAATGCCGTGAATGGCGCAGAACGTGGTGAACTGAATGTCCTCGGTCAGCGTGTGGAACTGCCAACCGTGCATGCCCTCGATAACGCTGGCGGAGATGAGGTAGCCCGAACCCGAAACAGCGCAGGACGTCTTGCAGATATTACGCGCGTTGTTGAGGAAGCGCGCCTCGCGTAGATACCACGTGGCATTAGCAGCCGAGATCCACGAGCTGCCGAAGTTCTTGGAATTGCGATAGCTCGTGACCACATGGAAGCCCTGGTCAAAGGCATCGTTCATCTTGGAAACATAATCGCGGGAGATAACGTTATCGGCATCGAAGATAAAGTAGCCCTCAAACGTGTCGGGATACTCGTTGAGAATGCGGTCGAAGCCAAAGTCCATGACCCAGCTCTTGCCCTTGCGGGCCAGGTCATTGCGCTCGTAAACAATGGCACCGGCCTCGCGCGCGAGCTGCGCCGTGTTGTCGGTGCAGGCATCGGCGACCACGAAAACCTCGATGAGCTCGGACGGATAATCCTGGTCCTTGATGGAGCGAACGAGGTTGGCGATCACGGCCTCCTCATTATGCGCCGCGATAAAAAAGGCATAGCGATGGAGTTTTTTGGCCTTGGGAGGCGCGACCTCGCCACGAAGAGCGCCAATGACAAAGAAGACCACCTGGTACAGAAAGCAGACCGTGAGCAGCGTGACGACAATCTGGTTGAAGATCACGATGGGTGTGTTGGTTTGTAAAAAGGCGAGCATGCAGGCTCCCAGCAACGCGTAACGTAAACAATCGTATATCTTACCGCAGGCTTACCGAGTTCAAGAAACCACCTAATACTGGCTAGGCTTCGAGAAGACCGAGCTGCGGAACGATTTCATCTCCAACGGCCGTGCGACCGAGCGAGCGCGGGGCCAGGTCGTCAAGAACCGCGGCAAGATCCCACGGCAGCTCATCACGGCACTCAATGCGCTCCCCCGTCACGGGATGGTCGAATGCGACGCGCCAAGAATGAAGGAATTGCCTGGTCAGACCCTGATCGGCACGCGCATCGCACTTACCGTAGAACGGATCGCCCACGCAGGCGTGGTTGATATGGCGCATATGCACGCGAATCTGATGTGTGCGGCCCGTAAACAGGTGGCACTCGACGAGCGTATAGCCGTCGTCGAAACGCGTGGAATCGAAGCGCTCGAGGACCTTAAAGGTCGTGATGGCCTGACGGGCAAAGGGGTCGTCCGAAATCGCCATCTTGACGCGGTCGCGCGTCGATCGGGCAATACCGGTATTGATGGTGCCCTCGTCCATGGCGATGTGCCCGTGGACAAGCGTGATATAGCGACGATCGAGCGTGCGCGTGCGAATGAGATTTTGAAGCGCGCGCTGTGTGTCGTCGTCCTTGGCCGCGAGCATAAGGCCAGAGGTATCGCGGTCCAAACGATGCACGATACCGGGGCGATCCTCACCCTGCACGGTACCAAGATGATCGATACCGCAGTGGTAGACCAAGGCGTTCGCAAGCGTGCCGCTCTCATGGCCGCGGGCGGGATGGCACACCAGGCCACGCTGCTTGGAGAGCACAATGAGATAGTCGTCCTCATAGCGAATGTCGAGCGGGATGGCCTCGGGAATCACATCGGTGGGATCGTGCGGCTCGGGCAAATCGACCGAAATACGGTCGCCGGCTCGCACGGCGTGCTTTTTAGACAGGCAGGTCTCGCCATTGACACATACGGCACCGCCCTCAATCAGATGCGCGCAGGAAGAGCGCGTAGGGCAGCCGTCATTGGAGCCCAGATAGGCGTCAAGACGCTGACCAGCGGCATCGTCGGCAACAAGGATATGGATGTCGGCCATTAGCGCTCATTCCTTTCGCGAATCTTGCGGGCACGCTCCCCACGCTGCTGGGCCTTGCGCTTAGCGCGGGCCTCGTCACGGGCGTTAAGCTCGGCGGTCGCATCGACCTCACGGGCAGCGGGGCTCAAGAACATGTAGCCGATGAGGGCAAGCACGACGCCTACGGTGATGCCAATATCGGCCACGTTAAAGACGGGAAAGTCGATGAAGGTGGTGGCAATAAAATCGGTCACGAAGCCAAAGGCCAAACGATCGATAGCGTTGCCGATAGCACCGCCCGCAACCATCGCCATGCCCACAACCTCAAGATGGGCGAGCTGGGGCGCACGAACGAGGTACACGGCAATAGCGATAATGACCGCCAACGCCAGCACGGCAAACGCGATGCCATGCCCCTCGCCCATGCTAAAGGCAGCACCGATATTGCGGACAAACAGGAAGTCGATCACGCCGGGGATGACGGTCACATGCAGCGCATCGCCCACGGCACGAACCGCAAGCTTGGTCAACTGGTCAACAAGCAGCACAACCAGCGCCACCCCACCAGCAACACCCAACCGCCAACGCAAAGGCGGCGTCATATCCGCAGAACAACCCAAAGAAATCCCCTACCCTCAGATAATCAAATTCCGTTTAACGCAATTTACCATCTTATATTGCCAAACGCAGAGCGCACGACATATCCACCAACGCAAGTGAAATAACCAGCACAAAACAAAAGCGACATTCCGAATAACGGAATGTCGCTAAATAGCTTTCGACTAAGAGCACTGGTCGAAAGAGAAGGCTCTAGTTCCAACAATGGAAAAGCCGCGTTGCCGTCACCAACAGCGAAAACGTCCCTAAGCGAGCAAGGTGACGTGAAAGAGGAGGGAAGCGTACTTTGGTACGCGACCGACGATTGAACGTCAGATTGCCGCTTAGGGACGTTTGCAGCGTCGGTAGGTTATGGCGTTCTACGGACGCCATAACCTACAGCGCGTCAGCGCAGCGCTTACAGATATGTGCGTGACCGTTGTACTCGCCAACGGTGGTGCGGTAGTTCCAGCAACGGTCGCAGCACTCGCCCTCGGCTGCCTCGATGGCAACGGAGAGTTCCTCGCCCTGGGTCAGCTCAACATCGGAAACGATGTAGAACTCGGCCAGGTCGACGGCCTTATCACCGGTCAGCAGCGCGTACATCTCGGCGGGAACGACCGCCTTGACGCGGACCTGCTGGCTCTTGGTGAAGGTACCGGCGGAGCGGGCATCCTCAAGGGCCTTGGTCACGGCGCTACGGAGCTCGAGTGAAGCCTCGAGCACGCCCTCAAACTCATTGGCCTCGTCGAACGTGATGGGCGACTTATACCAATCGAGCAGCGCGGCGTACTTCTGGTGATCGACGCAGCCGGCGGGCGCATAGGCCATGGCCTCGTCAACCGTGTAGGACAGGATCGGCTGAAGGTCGCGCATGAGCATCGAGAAGAGCTCGGCCAGCACGGTCTGGGCGCTGCGGCGCTCGAGCGAGCCGGGCTTATCACAGTACAGACGGTCCTTCAGGGCGTCGAGGTACACGTTGGAGAGCTCGGTAACCACGAAGTCGTAGAGCGCACGGTAAGCGCGCGGGAACTCGTAGCAAGAGTAAGCGTCGTCGACCTCGGCCTGGACCTGGGTCAGACGGGCAACCATGAGCTTGTCGAGCGGCAACAGGTCGGCAAAGGCGACGCCGTCGGTCTCGGGCTCAAACTGACCCTCGAGCTCGGAGAGCAAGAAGCGCAGCGTGTTGCGGAAACGACGGTAGGCATCAGACGTACGGGCGAGAATCTCGTGGTCGATGGAAACGTCGGAGCTGGTGTCGACCGAGGCGACCCACAGGCGAATGATGTCAGCGCCCATCTCGTCGCAGACCTTGTTGGGGTCGATGACGTTGCCGAGCGACTTGGACATCTTGCGGCCCTGACCGTCGAGCGTGAAGCCCTGCGAGACGACCGCCTTGTACGGAGCATGGCCGTTGGCACCCACCGAGGTGAGCAGCGAGCTCTGGAACCAACCGCGGTGCTGGTCGGAGCCCTCGAGGTACACATCCGCCGGATACTCCAGCTCGGGACGGTACTCGCAGACGGCCTTCCAGGAGACGCCGGAATCCCACCACACGTCGAGGATGTCCTTATCTGCCTTGAGATGATGGCCGCCGCACTTGGGGCAGACGCAGGCCTCGCCCAGGTAACTCTCGGGAGCGTCGGTGAACCAGGCGTCGGAGCCCTTCTCGTGGAAGAGCTTGATGACTGCGTCGAGCGTAGCGTCGTTCATGACCTTCTCGCCGCAGTCGGCGCAGGTGTAGCTGGGGATAGGCACGCCCCAGTTGCGCTGACGGCTGATGCACCAGTCGGGACGCTGCTCGACCATGGCGCCGATGCGGTTGGCGGCGTGGGCCGGATACCACTTGACGTTCTCGCGGACCTCTTTGCCAGCCTGCTCGCGCAAACCGGTCTTGTCCATCGAGACAAACCACTGGTCGGTAGCACGGAAGAGCACCGGGTGCTTGCAGCGCCAGCAGTGCGGATAGCTGTGCGTGATCTTCTTCTCGAGGACCAGGGTGCCACGCTCGCGCAGGAACTCGATGATGTGCGGGTTGGCCTCATCGGTGTCCATACCGCTGAAGGGGCCACCGGTACCAAACTCCTCACCGGTGTAGAACTTGCCGTCGTCATCGACCGGCATGCAAATGTCGGTGATGCCCTCCTTGAGGCAGGCGAAGTAGTCGTCGACGCCGTGGCCGGGAGAGTTGTGGACGATACCGGTACCGTCATCGACACCGACGTAATCGGCCAGCAACGCCACGCCCTCAACACCGTCAAAGATCGGCTGCTTGTAGTGGATGTGGTGGAAGGTCTCGGCGGGAACCACATAGGGCTTACCGTCGACCATAACCGGGGTGTACTCCCAGCCAAACTCCTCGCAGCACTTGGGAGCCAGGTCCTCGAGCATGACCTCGGCACGGCCCTCGTGCTCAACGGCGACATAGGCGGCGCCGGGCTTAAGGGAAACGGCCTGGTCGGAGGGGATGGTCCACGGCGTGGTCGTCCAAATGATAAAGTCAACCGGGCCGTCGAAGTTCTCGAGGCCGGCGGGCTTGGAGGTCATCTCGAAGCGCACGAAAATGGAGGGGCTCGTCTCGTCAGAGTACTCAATCTCGGCCTCGGCGAGCGCGGTGTGGCAGTGCTTGCACCAGTGAACCGGCTTGTGGCCGCGATAAATCATGCCCTTATCGAACATGGCCTTGAAGACCTCGATGTCGGCGGCATCGTGCTGGTGATAGAGCGTCAGATAGGGGTTGTCCCAGTCGCCGAGCACGCCCAGACGGCGGAAGCCGGCCTTCTGAAGCTCGATGTTCTCGACAGCGAACTCGTTGCAGAGCTCACGGATCTTGGCCGTGGGGGTCTGGTTGAACTTCTCGGTGCCGAGCTTCTCCTCGACCTTATGCTCGATCGGCTGACCATGGCAGTCCCAACCGGGGACATAGGGAACCTCATAGCCCTGCATCATCCAGTAGCGGTTGATCATGTCCTTGGAGATCTTGTTCATGGCATGGCCGATGTGGATCGGACCGTTGGCGTACGGAGGACCGTCGTGCAGCACGAACTTCTTGTGACCCTCGTTCTTCTTCAGAACCTGCTCGTAGACCTTGTTGTCCTGCCAGTCCTTGAGTCGCTTGGGCTCGGACTTGGAAAGACCGGCACGCATGGGAAAACCGGTCTTGGGCAGATTCATCGTCTGCTTGTACTCGTTTGCCACGGTACCCCTTTCATGTCGTGGGCGCGCACGCCCGTTGGGCACCAAAAAAGCGCCCGTCCCTACAAGCTGGGACGAAGCGCCACAAAACGGGCAGCCTGCCCGTAAAAGCTCTTCGCTTAACCACCCAGCTTAGATGCCCTCGCCCGCATATTCGCGCGCTCGCATCCGTTACTCGGCTGGCCTGTATCGACGACCATCTCGGCGATGTCTACTAAGACGTGCCTATGCGGCTCGTCCGTTGGGACCGCAGCTCCGGGGTGATTTTCATCGGTCGCATGCACGGGTTCTCAGCGCTTCCCGCTCTCTGTAGCATGCGGACGGCCGACTACTCGTCCCCATCAACGCTTATGCGGAGTATGCTAGCACGTTCCGCGCCGGCGAAAAACCCTCAACACTGGTTTTATACGTTCGAAATTTCTCGCGGCCGAGGACCTTCTCTAGGAGCAAAATACCTGAAAGCACTCTATCGAACGAAAGAAGGCACCTATGCGCACGATTGGAATGAGCGACTACACCGTTGGCGAGGATTGCTTTACCGAGTTACCCGCCGCACTGGCGGAGTACGGCGCGAAGAAGGTCGCCATCATCGGCGGCAAGCGAGCCCTAGCTGCGGCGCTGCCGGGCATCGAGGCGGCGCTTGAAGGTACCAATGTCGAGATTCTGGAGACGCGCGTCTACGGCACCAACAGCACGCGTGCCAATATCGCCAAGGTCGTGAACTCCCCTGCCTGCCAGGAAGCTGACGTGCTTATCGCATGCGGCGGCGGCAAGGCGCTCGACACCGTGAAGACCGCAGCAATCGAGCTCAAGAAGATCGTCTTTACAGTGCCTACAATATGCTCCAACTGCTCGGCCGCGACCGCCATTGCCGTTGTCTACAACGACGACGGCTCGCTCGAGGGCTATTCGTACCCCAACCGCCCTGCGCACATCTTCATCAACCCCAAGATCATCGCCGAGGCGCCAGCGGAGTACTTCTGGGCCGGCGTGGGCGATGCCCTATCTAAGCAGCCCGAGGTCGAGTACGCCACGAGCGCCGGTAATTTGGAGCACACCGCCGGTCTTGGCCTGGCACTCGCCCACACCTGCTCCGAGCCGCTGTTTACCTACGGTGTTCAGGGTCTTGAGGACGTGCGCCAGGACCTGTCGAGCGAGGCCGTTAAGCAGATCGCGCTCGATATCGTGGTCAACACGGGCTATGTCTCGAACCTGACCAACCAGAACGATTACTACTACAACTCGAGCGTGGCACATGCGTTCTACAACGCCACGTGTAGCATTCCGCGTGAGGGCACCTACCTGCACGGCGAGGTCGTAAGCCTGGGTGTGCTCGTGCTGTTTGCCTATACGGGAGACACCGAGAACCTTGAGCGCTACGCCGCCTTTAACAAGCAGATGGGCCTGCCCGTGACGCTTGAGCAGGTCGGCCTTACCGAGGGAGATATCCCGGCCCTGTGCGAGTTCGCACACGCCACCAACGAGTGGAAGCAAGGCAACCCGGAGCCCTTCACCGACGAAAAGTTCGCCGCCGCCATCAAAGCAGCCGACGCTTACGGCCACACGCTCTAGGCCTAGCCCAAAACCACCACGAGGGAGCAGTGCCCTTGTGGTGGTTTTTTATTGCTCCAGCATGCTGGGATCGAACTCGCAAGCCGGGATCACACGATAACCGTGGCGGAGCAGTAAATCAACGAAGACGCCGTTGCCCGCCGTGAGGGTGCCACTGAATGTTCCGTCGTAGATGAGGCCCGCGCTGCACGAGGGGCTGCGGTCCTGAAGGATGCACGCGACTATCTCTTCCGGTCCGCCTGCCTGCTCGCACATATCGAGCGCACGATGGGCACCCAGGCGAAATTCGCGATCAACCGAGATGCCCTCGCAGGTACGGACCTCGCCGTTCACAATCTCGGACGGCTTGCGCGGCGTGGGCAGGCCGCCAAAGACCTCAGGGCACACCAAGAGGACCTCGGTCCCCGTGCGCTCGCAAGCCTCGATCAGCTCTCGATGATAGTTGTCGAGCCCGTTATACTTGCAGCTCTCGCCCATTAAACAGGCGCTCACCACGACCTTCATATACAACACTCCCCACGCAAAACGCCCCATTTGAGATGGACACTCAAATGGGGCGATTGACACTGCGCAACTAGTATTACTGTTGCTTGGGCATCAGCGGATTCTCGCGCGTGAGGAGGTTCATGAACTCCTCGCCCGTGATGGTCTCCTTCTTATACAGATAACGAGCCAGCTCATGGAGCTTGAACTTGTTCTCCTTGAGGATCTGCAGGGCGCGATCGTGCGCATCCTCAATCAGCTTAGCGACAATCGCGTCCACACGCTCGGCCGTACCAGGGGCGCAGGTGAGCGACGTGTCCTGATTGAGATACGCATTCTGGACGGTACCGAGCGCCATCATGCCAAACTCGTCGGACATACCAAAGCGCGTCACCATGTTGCGGGCGAGCTTGGTGGCCTGCTCGATATCGTTGGCGGCGCCAGTCGTCATCTCACCAAAGATGAGCTCCTCGGCCGCACGGCCACCGCAGTAGACGGCGAGCTTGTCCAGGACCTCCTGGCGTGTGGTCAGGAAGCGCTCATCCTCCTCGACCTGCATGGTGTAGCCCAGAGCACCGCTCGTGCGTGGCACGATGGTGATCTTCGTGACCGGCGCAGAGCCCTTCTGGCGAGCGGCAACAATGGCATGGCCGATCTCATGGTAGGAAACGACCTGCTTCTCGTGGTCGGAAAGCACCGTGGACTTACGCTGTTGGCCGGCAATGACGACCTCCACCGACTCCTCGAAGTCGTCCTGGGTTGCACGCTTGCGACCCTCGCGGACGGCGCGCAGGGCGCCCTCGTTGATGATATTGGCCAAATCGGCGCCCGAGGCACCAGGCGTGGCGCGGGCAATCGCGGTCAGGTCGATCGGCGGCTCGGTCTTCACGCTCTTGGCATGCAGCTCGAGGATGTTCTTGCGGCCGGTCAGATCGGGCAGCTCGACGGGGATGCGGCGGTCAAAACGACCGGGGCGCAGTAGAGCGGGATCGAGACTGTCGGGGCGGTTGGTTGCGGCAAGGACAACGATACCCTTGTGGTTATCGAAGCCATCCATCTCGGTCAGCAACTGATTGAGCGTCTGCTCGCGCTCGTCGTTGCCGCTAAAGCCGCCGCCATCGCGCTTCTTACCGATGGTATCGATCTCATCGATAAAGACGATACACGGTGCCTTTTCCTTGGCCTGCTTAAACAGGTCACGAACCTTAGCAGCGCCGCGACCAACAAACATCTCAACGAACTCAGAGCCCGAAATGCTAAAGAACGGAACGCCCGCCTCGCCGGCAACAGCCTTGGCAAGCAGGGTCTTACCGGTACCCGGAGGGCCAACAAGGAGAGCACCGCGCGGCAACTTGGCGCCGATCTCCTCATAGCGCTGCGGCTTCTCAAGAAAGTCGACGACCTCCTTGAGAGACTCCTTGGCCTCTTCCTGGCCGGCGACGTCCTTAAAGGTCACGCCCACGTCCTTGGAGGCGATCACGCGCGCGCCGGACTTACCCAGTCCGCCGCCGCCAAAACCGCCGCCGCCAAAGTTCATCGACGGGCCGTCATCGCCCATAGCCTTCTTCATGCGGCGGTTGAGCCACCAACCGATGAGGAAGAAAATCGCCATGGGAAGAATGAGTGTGAGCAGGTAGTAGGTCATCAAACCCGAGTTTTTATCGGGAACGACCGACTCCAGCGAAGCGCCAGACTCAAGCACGCGATCGGTAAAGCCCGCGTCATTCGGCACACCGGTCGTTTTGTAGGCGATGTTCTCGTCCTCGCCCTTCTTGGTGTAATAAATCGAGTAATCGTCCGTGTTGTACTCGACCTTGTCGACGCTCTTCTTATCGAGCGCTTTGACAAACGTCGAGTAATCGGTCTTCGTAATCTGCTGCGTGTGACCGATGTTGGGGAACAGAACGGTCGAGAGCACGAGGTAGACGACGAAGGCGATGAGCACGTAGAGGATCATATTCCGTCTACGCTTGTTGTCATCCATCTCCATCTGCTTGAACTCCATCTACTGGGGTTGATAATGGTTTCTAGAATACCCAACCCGAGCGACGATAAACCGACGCCGGGCACGAAAGGACAGAGATGGCATCACTGTAAGTCGGCAAGGTTCAAATCTATACAGGCGACGGCAAGGGCAAGACGACGGCTGCTTTGGGGCGCGAGAGGATGTCGAGGAACTGATTGCGATAAAGCCCGCCACCACGGAGCTCGTGCTCCCCGGCCGCGGCTTGCTACCCCTCGCCGACCTTGCCGACCTAGTAACCGAAATGCGCCCCGTCAAACACTACTTCGATGAAGGTCTCCTAGCCCGCCAAGGCATCGAATACTAATTGATTCGTTTTCCGCCAACACCTACAGCTCATAAGGAAGTTGCGGTGGAATAGTACTTGTTTGACGGTCCGCAAGGGCTTTTCAGGAACTATTTCACCGCAACTTATCAGGGGTATCCGACGGATGAGCTAGGCGGTGGCGCGGGCTAGCCAGTTGCCGCTGTGGTGGTAGATGGTGAACAGCGTGGCCGTGATGAGCCAGGTTACGGGGTAGACCAGCAGCAGGTGCTCAAGCGACGGATCGAACGGCATAATCGCAAACACCCAGATCACCCTGAGCACGACGGTGCCAAAAATCGTGAGCAGCATCGGCTGCAAGCTCACGCCGGCACCGCGGATGGAACCCGAGGCGTTCTCGATAATCGAGAAAATCGCATAGAACGGCGCAATGAAATGGAGGATGGTCGTGGTGTACGCCGAAATCGAAGCATCGTCGACAAACAAACGCGACAGCGGACCCGAGAACACCAGCAGCACGGCAGACAGGCCACCAATGAGCATAAACGACAGCACGAGCGACGTATGGTAGCCCTTGCGCATGCGCTCGTAATTGCGCGCGCCAAAGTTCTGCGCCGAGAACGTAGTGATCGATACGCCGAGCGCCTCGGTCACCATCCAGATAATGCCATCCAGGCGCCCAGATAGACCCCAAGCAGTCGTGACATCGGCGCCAAACGAATTAACCGACACCTGGATCAGCACGTTCGAAATCGAATAGGCAGCCGATTGAAAACCGAGTGGCAGACCACACGAGATCATACTCTTGCAAATACCGCGATCGATGCCGAGCTTAGACAGCGAAAGACGCCATGCACCCGGAGCGTGCATCATACGAATCACGATCATCGTGGCGTTGGAGCAAATGGTCAGCGCCACCGCGATGCCGCAGCCCAGAGCCTCCATATGAAGCACGGCAACGAAGATGACATCCAGCACCGCATTAACAAGGCAGCCGGAAGCGATGATCATAGCAGGCCCGCGCGTGTCGCCCACGGCGCGCAGCAATGCCGTTCCCATATTGAGCAGCAGTGCCGCAACCATCGCGGCAAAATAACAGCGAGCATAGGCCACACCCTCGGCCAATAGTTCATGCGGCGTGTTCATAAGCACCAGCATGGGCTCAACGAACACTATGCCAAGAATCGAGAAAACGATACCGCCCACCAGCGCGAGCGTCATGGCTGTATGGACCGAACGACCCAGTCGCTCATCATCGTGCTGGCCAAAATACTGACCGGTAATGACCGCGCAGCCGGCGCCGACGCCAACGCAAAAGCCAATGCAGAGCTCGGTGAGCACCATCGTGGCTTGAATGCCACCCAGCGCGAGCTTGCCGCCAAACTGGCCAACGATATACGTACCGATAAGCGTGTAGGCCTGCTGAAAAAACGAACTACAAAAGATGGGAACGCACAGCGACAGCAGCTGTTGCCAAATGACACCCTGCGTTACATCGATAGCCGTAGATTTCTTAGCCACACGCCCTCCCCGCCAGCGTACGTCAAACAACATAACGGCAATTTAAGACCAAAGCCAATACTAGCTTAGCACCGACTGGCGGCGACCGAAACACCCCGAATTAGAGCACGGTGCGGAAAACTGCCTAGTGATACAAACCTGGCTGGTAGTGATACTCATTACTCACGTGCGGGCACAGCTGCCAAAAGGCGACGGCGCTCGCCGCGGCCACGTTGAGCGAATCGACCCCGTGCGCCATCGGAATACGCACGGCTCGGTCGCAGCCCGCAATGGTCTTGGCGCCCAAGCCAGCACCCTCGGTGCCCATAAAGATTGCCAGGCGATCAATCTCCTGCAGCGCGGGATCGTCCAACGATACGGAATCGTCCATCAACGCCATGGCGGCACACGAAAAGCCGGCATCGTGCAGCGCCGCCAGCCCATCATGCGGCCATACGCGCGCCTCGCTGCCAATGCGCGTCCAAGGCACCTGGAAAACCGTGCCCATGCTCACGCGGGCCGAGCGACGGTACAGCGGGTCACAGCAAGTGGGGCTCACCAAAATGCCATCGACGTTCAGCGCAGCCGCCGAGCGGAAAATCGCGCCAACATTGGTGTGGTCGACAATACCCTCAAGCACGCACACGCGCACCGGACGATCCCCCGCCGCCTCGACGACGCCGCCCAAGAACTCATCAACCGGAATCTGACGCGGGCGACGGAACGCCGCCAGCGCGCCGCGCGTCACGTTAAAGCCCGTCAACTGCTCCATGAGCTCCATGGCGGCCACGAACACGGGAACCGGACCCGCTCCCTCGCGCACGACAAGCTGGTCAAACAGCGGCATCATCTGGTCGAGCCAGCGCTCGCCCAAAAGAAAGCTCACCGGCTGGTATTCGGCACGCACCGCGCGCTCGATAACCTTGGCGCTCTCAGCGATAAAGATGCCCTTTTGCGGCTCCAGCACACAGCGCAGCTCGCGCTCGGTCAGCCGCACGTAGGCATCGAGCCGCTCGTCCTCGAGCGAATCAATTCGCAGAACCTCAACGGCATCAGTCATAGCAGCCAGCCCGCACCCTTCTTTACAGCACATCTATACCAAACGAGGCGACGCTAAGCGCCGCCCCATGCATTCAATCAACCCGATGATACCGTTCACGCCAGACGATTTACGCCTCAACGCGACGATACGTCACGAACTCATAATCAACGCCCTCGTCACCCTCACCGGCGGCAATCGTCGCGACCCCGCTACGCTGCGCAATCTCCCACGCGGGATCGGCGTCCAAGTCGGGAAAGTACGTGTCCACGGGATGGACGCAGTGGTTATGAGTGACCTCGGCCTCTACGCAGTACGGCAAAAACTGCCGATAGACATCGCCGCCACCGATCACCCAGGCAACGAGCTCATCGGCAACCGCAGCGAGCGCTTCGTCAACGCTATGCACCACGTCGACGCCCTCGCGGGTAAAGCCCATATCGCGCGTAAGCACGATATTGCGGCGGTTCTTGAGAGGACGCCCGCCGGGAAAACTCAGCAGCGTCTTGCGTCCCATGATAACCGCGCAGCCCTTGGTGCAGGCCACAAAATGGCGCATATCGGCGCGATTGGACACCACCATGTCGCCCTCGCACCCAATGCCCCAATCGTCACACACGGCGACGATGGCAGAAAGCTTACACGTCATGAGCGCCACCTACACCGCAATGGGAATGTTCTTGACCTGCGAGCCGTGCTCATAGCCCTCGACGATCAGGTCATCGGTCGTAAACGCATAGAAGTCATGCACATCGGGGTTGAGCGTTACCTTGGGTGCCGCAAACTGCGGACGCTCGATAAGCTCGCGGACGATATCGACATGACGATCATAGATATGGGCGTCGGCGATCACGTGCAGCAGCTCACCGGGAATCATATCGACCGACTGCGCGACCATCATCAGCAAAATGGCGTACTGGCACACGTTCCAGTTGTTCGCGGCCAAAATGTCCTGGCTGCGCTGGTTGAGAACCATGTTGAGCGTCGGTTTGTCGTCCTGAGGACGCTGCGTCACGTTATAGGTCACGCTATAGGCGCACGGATAAAGGTGCATCTCGGACAGATCGCTAAACACGTACGTATTGGTCATAATGCGGCGACTATACGGCGTGTGCTTAAGGTCGTACAGCACACGGTCCATCTGGTCGAAGTCGCCCTCGGCGTAATGGCTCTTCTGCCCAATCTGATAGCCGTAGGCTTTACCGATGGAACCGGTCTCATCGGCCCACTCATCCCAGATATGGCTGTTGAGATCATGCACGTTATTGGACTTCTTTTGATAGATCCACAGAATCTCGTCCATGGCAGACTTAAGCGCCGTACGACGCAGGGTGAGCGCGGGGAACTCCTCGCGCAGATCATAGCGCGCCGTGACGCCAAAGTTTTTAATGGTATAGGCAGGGGTGCCGTCCTCCCACACCGGACGGACCTTTTGGCCCTCGGTGGTGGTGCCATGGTCCAAGATATCGCGGCACATGGTTACAAACTGCTGATCAGCTTTGCTCATTGACCCTCCTGTCAGTCGCCTATAAGCGAGATTTATTGTAGCCCAGGCGCACGCGGCCCCACAGCCCAAACATAAGCCCTCATTTTCTGACATATGCTAAAAATAACTTGCGCGGCACCGCATACACGCTATCCTATTGTTGACATATGTCAGATAAGGAGCACGTATGGCAGGAAGACGCGAAAAATTGCGCCGCGTCGGAATCATCCCCGAATATCGCGGTTTTACCCCTGATGGCCTGGCGAGCGGCGACGCCATCAACATGACGGTCGACGAGCTCGAGGTCCTGCGCCTCTGCGACCTGGGAGGCCTCAGTCAGGAGGAAGTCGCCCAGCACATGGGCATCGCCCGTGCCACCGTGGCGGCCATCTGCAGCCGCGCGCATCGCAAGGTGGCAAACGCGCTGGTCAATGGACGGGCGATCGTCATCGAAGGCGGCAACATCGCGTACTCCCCCATCACCACGACAACGGCCGCATGGCCAGCAAAGGAGGTCGACACCATGAGAGTGGCAACGACGTACGACAACGGCAATATCTTTATGCACTTTGGCCGCAGCGAGCAGTTCAAGATCTATGACATCCAGGACGGCAAGGTGCTCAACGAGCAGGTCGTAGGCACCGGCGGCACCGGTCACGGCGCCCTAGCGGGCCTGCTCGCCAACGGTGGCGTCGACACACTCATCTGCGGCGGCATCGGCGGCGGCGCTATCAACGCGCTCACCCAGGCCGGCATCACGGTCTATGCGGGCGTCCAGGGCAGCTGCGATGCCTGCGTCGAGGCCCTCATTGCCGGCACGCTCGCGCAGGCCGGCGAGGCCACCTGCGACTGCCATGGTCACGACCACGAGCTTGGCGAATCCTGCGGTTGCCATGGCCATCACGACCACGAAGGCCACGAGGGCTGCGGGTGCCACTAACTGGCAAGCACCTCGGTGCCGACACGCGCCACACACAACAAACCACGCAACAACGACGAAGGCCGCCTGGAACACCATCCAGGCGGCCTTCTTCATAGCCGACTCAATCAAGCCATTACTTCTTATTACGCATCTGCGCTTCCATCTGACGCAGCAGTTCCATATCGGACTTGGGGCCGCCCGTTCCCAGGCCACCCATGCCGCCCAGGCCCATGGCATCCAGACCGGGAATATTGGGCATACGCATCTTTTTGCCCTTCTTACCCTTTTTGCCCTTCTTGCCGCCGGCCTGCGCCTGATTGGACATCGTGCGCATGCGGCCCATCATCTTATTCATCTCGCCCCACTGCTTCATAAGGCTGTTGACCTCGGTGGGGGTCACACCGGCGCCCTTGGCGATGCGGGCGCGACGCTGGCCGTTGATGATGGAGGGACGCAGGCGCTCCTCCTTGGTCATCGACATGATGATGGCCTCGTTCTTATCGAAGATGCCCTCGTCCAGATTGCCGCCCATCTGGTTGAGCGCACGCTGGCCACCGGGGAGCATGCCCAGGATGCCCTTCATGCCGCCCATCTTCTTGACAGCCTTCATCTGCTCGAGCATGTCGTTCATGGTGAAGCCCTCGCGCAGCATGCGCTCGGCAGCCTCGAGCTGCTTGGCGTCAGCCGCCTCCTGGGCCTTCTCGATGATGCCGACGACGTCGCCCATGCCCAAGATGCGCTTGGCCATGCGGTCCGGGTAAAACGGCTCCAGCGAATCGGGCTTCTCGCCCATGCTCACGAACTTGATGGGCTTGCCGGTCACCTGGCGCACCGAAAGCGCACCGCCGCCACGGGCGTCACCGTCGAGCTTGGAGATGATCACGCCGTCAAAGTCTGTGCGCTCGGCAAACGTCGAGACGACGTTGACGATATCCTGGCCGGTCATGGCATCGACGACCATAAGCACCTGATCGGGCTTGACGGCCTTCTTGATGTCCACGGCCTCCTGCATCATCTGCTCGTCGATCTGCAGACGACCGGCGGTATCGACGATGACCACGTCACGCAGGTGGTCGACGGCCTCCTGGATGGCGCCCTTGGCAATGTCGACCGGGTGCGCGCCGTCACCGCGGAAGACCGGCACGCCGATCTCGCCACCGAGCGTGGCCAGCTGGTCGGCTGCGGCGGGGCGGTAGACGTCGCACGCGGCGAGCAGCGGCGAGCGACCCTGCTTCTTGAGCAGGTAGGCCAGCTTTACGGCTGCCGTGGTCTTACCGGAGCCCTGCAGGCCCACGAGCATGATGACGTTGGGGATGCGATTGCTAAAGACGAGCTTGCTCTCGGTGGAACCGAGCATCTCGGTGAGCTCGTCGAGCACGATCTTGACGACGTTTTGCGCCGGCGACAGCGACTCCATGACCTCGGCGGTCATGCAGCGCTCCTTGGTCTTGGCGACAAACTCCTTAACGACCTTGAAGTTGACGTCGGCCTCGAGCAGCGCCATGCGGATGTCGCGCATGGCCGAGGTGATATCGGCCTCGGTCAGCTTACCCTTGCCGCGCAGGCGGTCAAATGTGTCGTTGAGGCGATCGCTCAGGGAATCAAACACTAGTCACTCCTTAGTTGGACTCGCCCACCAGGGCGCGGCAGAAATCTTTGGCATTGAACTCCTGCAGGTCATCGACCTGCTCGCCCACGCCGATGCGTAGGATGGGAAGCTTGAGCTTTTCGGCCACGGCCATGGCGATACCGCCCTTTGCCGTACCGTCGAGCTTTGTCATGATAATACCGTCCAGGCCCAACGCCTCGTTAAACTCGAGCGCCTGGTTGAGGCCGTTTTGGCCTGTCGCGGCATCGATTACGAGGACGACCGAGACGGGCATGGGTCCGGCGGCCATATTGGCGGCGCGCTTACGCGTCACGTTGACCACCTTGGCAAGCTCGCGCATAAGCTCGGGACTCGTGTGCAGACGACCGGCGGTATCGATAAGCACCAAATCGCTGCCGCGTTTGTCGGCCTCGTCGAGCACGTCGTAGCACACGCTTGCCGGGTCGGAGCCGCGGTCGCGCTTGATGACGGGAACGCCGGCACGCTGGCCCCACACATCGAGCTGTTCGATAGCAGCAGCGCGGAAGGTATCGGCAGAACCGATCACGACGTTCTTGCCGCGGGCGGCCATGGCACTCGCGATCTTGCCGACCGTCGTGGTCTTGCCGGCGCCGTTGATGCCCACAAACAGAACGCAGCTCGGCGTATCGGCGAACGGATCGCGCTCGATGGGCACAAAGTGCTGCTCGAGCTGCTCGGCCAGAGCGCGGCGAAGCTGCGGAGCGGTCTTGAGGTTCTTCTTGGCCGCGGCATCGCGCAGGTCATCAGAAACCTGGATGGCGACCTCGGCACCCATGTCACCCATGACGAGAGTATCCTCAAGATCCTCCCAAAAATCTTCGTCAACCTCGCCGCCAAAGTAGAAGACCTCGTTGAGGGCCTCGCGGCTGCGTTCGAGTCCGCGCGAGAGAGCGTCAAAGAATCCCATTATGCATTCACGACCTTTCCGGTTTCGCGATCGAGTTTTTGCGAGACGACGCGACTGACGCCGTCAGCTTGCATCGAAACGCCGTAGAGAACGTCAGCGTCCTCCATAGTACGGCGCTGATGTGAAATGACCAAGAGCTGCGTATCGGAACGCAGTACATCAAGGGCGCCGATGAGCTTGGATAAGTTGGCGTCGTCGAGCGCCGCCTCGACCTCGTCCAGTACATAGAACGGCACCGTACGCGTGCGGTACACGGCAAAGAGCAAGGCGAGCGCCGTCAGGCTCTTCTCGCCGCCCGACATGAGCATCATCTTGGTGATGCGCTTGCCGCGCGGTTGAGCCACGACCTCGATACCCGTCTCGGCCGGGTGCTCAGGGTCGGTCATCTCCAGATGAGCCTGGCCTCCCGGGAAGAGCATGGCGAAGATCTCGCGGAAGTTCGCATCGACCTTCTCAAAGGTCACCAGGAAGGCCTTACGCATCTTACGGTCGATAGCCACGGTGATCTTGGTGAGCGCCTTGCGCGCGCTCTCCAGATCGGCCAGCTGTTCCTCGATGTAATCAGCGCGGCGCTTGAGCTGCTCGTACTCTTCCATGGCAACCTGGTTCACAGGACCCAAGTTGTTGATTTGACGAACAAGCTGGCTGAGCTCACGCTCGGCAGCGTCGCGGTCGGTGGGCGCGGGAAGCATGAGCGCTTCCTCGAGTACCGTGGTACCGTCGGCAGTGATGGCCTTGATGGCCGCCTCCACCTGCACCTCGAGCTTGCCGCGTGCGACCTTGAACTCATTTTGCGTCGCGGCGGCGGTATCGACCTTATCTTTGGCGCGAGCGACTTCGGCCTTGGCGTCCTCGATGGTCTTCTTGAGCGAGGCGGAGTCCGCCTCCTCGAGCGAAGCTTGGTCACGAAGGCGTGCGGCCCAGTCCGAGGCGCGCTCCAGCAGGGCCGAGTAGCGCTCGTGCATGGGATCGACGCGCAGCCGCAGCAGCTCAAGCGAGCGCGAAGCCTGGCGCGTTCCGCGGATACGGCGGTCGATACCCTCCAGACGATGCTCCAGATCGGGAACGCGGCCCGTCAGCGAACGCAGGCGCTCGCTCGTCTGGGCCAGACGCACCTTGGCATCGGCGAGCTTACCGGCGGCCTCGGAGTCATCGCAGCGCACACGGTCGAGCTCATCGTTGGCCTCGGCAATCTGGAGACCTAGGTCACTCGCCTGCGCACGAGCTTCGTCACGCGAGCGAGTAAGTTCATCCACGCGTGGACGAGCGGCACGGACGGCCTCAGCAGCCTGCTCGCGGCGCTTGGAAATGCGCACGCGCTCGATCTCAGCGTTGTTGGCGCTTTGCTCAAGGCGGCCGATCTCGGACAGTAGCGAGCGACGCTCACCCTCAAGGCGGGCAATCTCGCCGGCGGCATCGCCCTCGGCGGCACGGGCCTCCTCGACGGCGGCGTTGGCCTCAACGACTTGGTCCGAAACATGCTCAAAGATAGCAGCCAGATCAGGCTCCAGGCCCTCGAGCTCACGAATGCGGCGCTTGCGCTCCAAGGCACCCGAAGCCTCGCCGGCATCGAGCCCCACGCGCACCAGACCACCACAGCTCACGCGGGCGCCATCGGGCGCCACATAGGTCACGCCGTCAACGACAGGCGCGGCTAGCGCGGCTGCCAAGTCATCGACCACGTAATAGCCGCCGAGCAGGGCCTCGACAACCGGACCATAACCGGAGCGCACGGACAGACGATCGACCAGACGCGAACCGGCAGCGCCATCGGCAGCAGCAGAGCCGCTCACGCCGCGCGCCACCAGTAGTGCCTCGCCCGAGGCCTTCTTTTGGTCCAGAGCCGCACGACCGGCGCGCTCAAGCGTGGCTGCGTCATCAAACAGCAGGGCATCGATGTCGCCGGCAAGCAGCTGCTCAACCAGGCCCTCGAGCTCACGAGGAGCCTCGAGCACGTCGCCCAGACGACCCGAGACATCATCGCCCAGCGCACCCATCAGACGGCTCACCAGCGGCGAGCTGTCTGCCATGCGGGCATCGAGCTTCTTTTGGCTGGCAAGCTCCGAGCGCACCTCGGACAGCTTGTTACGCGCCTCGCTCTCGCGATTACGCAAGTCCTTCAACGCCGCACGGGCAACCTCGGTGGCCTCGCGTGCATCGACCTGAGCTTGACGGACCTGATCGAGTGCACCTTCGAGCTCCTCAGCGCGGTCGCGACGGCTCTCGAGCGAGGCCGTGACCTCCTCGAGCTGCTCGTCAATCTGCTCCAGGCGCGAGGCGTACATGTTGTCCTCGACCTCGGCATTGCTCAGCGAGTCCTTCACCTTGGCGAGCTCGAGCGCGGCGTTATCGGCCACACGCTGCACATCACGCTGCTCGCGCGCAAGCTGCGAAATCTGATTGTCGAGCTCCACGCGACGCTCGTGGAGCTGGGCGGCGGCAGGACCGGCGGCGTCAACGTCGTCCTGGGCCTGCATGTGCGCACCGGTCACTTCCTCAAGCTGGGCACGCGCGTCCTCGAGCTCCTCGACCACGCGACGACGCTGATGCTCGGAGCTCGAGATCTGGCCGCGCATGTCGGACAGACGCGACACCATGTTGTGGCCCTTTTCCTCGAGCAGGCGCATGTCGGAGTTGATGCGACCGACCACGTCTTGCATATGGCGGCGCTGCTCGCCCAGATCGCCCACGAACAGGCCCTTTTCCTCGAGCATGACCTGGAGCTTCTCGAGCTCGCGCTCCTTTTCACCCAGGCGGTACTGCGCAAGCTCAAGCTCGGCAGCACCCTCCTTGGAACGGCTCTCCAGATCGTTCCACTGCGACTGCAACGAACGCAGCTCGTCGACGGCCAGCATCTGCGTAAGCTCGTTCGCGCGCGAGGACAGCTCTTTGTACTTGCGCGCGCGATCGACCTGACGCTCCAGCGGTCGCAGCTGACGGGCGATTTCCTTATTGATGTCGCGGGCACGCGTCAGGTGCTCGTCCATCGACTTAATCTTTTTGAGCGCACGCTCCTTGCGGCGCTTGTGCTTGGAGATGCCGGCGGCCTCCTCGATCAGGGCGCGGCGCTCCTCGGGACGACTCTGCAAAATGGCGTCGAGCTTACCCTGGCTGATGATGGAATGCGTATCCTTGCCCAGGCCCGAATCGTGCAGGATGTCCTGAATGTCCATCAGGCGGCACGGGCTCGAGTTGATGAGGTACTCGCTTTCGCCCGAGCGGTACATACGACGGGTGATGGCGACCTCGTCAAAGTCGACAGGCAGCATATGGTCCGAGTTATCGAGCACCAGCGTGACCTCGGCGACACCCACCGGCTTGCGCGCCGACGAGCCCGAGAAGATGACGTCCTCCATGGCCTGGCCGCGCAGCTGCTTGGCGCTCTGCTCGCCCAGGACCCACAGAATCGAGTCGGAGATGTTCGATTTTCCCGAGCCGTTGGGACCGACGATAACGGTCAGGCCCGGCTCAAATGACATATGGGCGCGGTCGGCAAACGACTTGAACCCTTTGAGCGTGAGGGACTTGAGATACACGGTTCCTCGCTTAAACAGGCTTCTTGTTGAGAATCACGCCGTTGGTGGTGTAGCCCATGCGATCGAGCGCCTCGAGTGCAGCGGCTCCCTCGGCCTCCTTCTTGGAGGAACCGATGCCGCGGCCCTGGCGAATACCGTCGATGAGCACCACAGCGGTAAAGGTGGGCGCATGCGCGGGGCCCTCAGAGCCAACGAGCTTATACGCCGGAGGCTCGTGGCCGTCTGCCTGCACGCACTCCTGCAAATACGACTTGGGGTTCGCGGGGTGCTCTGCACGCTCGGAGGCCAGGTGCGGCTTAAGCGTACGGTGGATGAACTCCGCCGCCGCATCCCAGCCAGCATCCAGGTACAGCGCGCCCACGAGCGACTCATAGACGTTCTCGAGCGCCGAATGCAGGCCGCGCGCGCCGGTACCGGTCTCGGAGGCACCAAAGATGATGATGTCGTCGATGCCCAGCTCATGCGACACCTCGGACAGCGTGGCGCCCGAGACAAGGGACACCTTTAGGCGCGTGAGCTTGCCCTCATCGAACTCGGGATAGGACTCAAAGAGCGAACGGGCTACCACGGCACCCAAAATGGAATCGCCCAAGAACTCAAGGCGCTCATAGCTGGCAGAGACCGGTAGGCCCTCGACGGCCGAGGGGTGCGTGAGCGCCGCGCGCAGCAGCACCTTGTTATTGAACTCATGGCCCAGAATCTCCTGGGCACGCGTGAGTCGTTCAGACAAAGCCAAGACTTAGGCCTCCTTGGCGTTTTCGATCGCGTCGACGGCGTCGGCGACAGAGTTGAGCGACAGCAGGGTCTCGTCATCAATCTCGAGGTCGAACTCGTCCTCAATGGCCGTCACCAGCTGCAGACGCTCGAGCGAATCGGCATCGAGATCGTCAAAAGTGGTCTCGTCGCTAATGTCGGCGACATCGACGCCCAGCACGTCAGCGGCGACTTCGGCGATCTTATCGAAGATTTCGGAGCGGTCCATAGCGCTTCCTCTCGTATGTGATGGAACACAACGCAACACGGCAATCGGAGCCGCATTGCAATACGGCTCCGATTCTACCCCACACGGTACAGGTTGAGCCCCGCAACGGGGCTCTTACAAAACGATACCGTCCATAGAATTGGCAACGTCCTGGACAAGCCCGGCGCGTACTGCCTGGGCCGCGGCAAGCGTACCGTTCTTGACAGCCTCGACCGATGTGGCACCGTGGCCGATCAACACGACGCCGCGCAGGCCCAACAGGATCGCTCCGCCCTTGGTATCGCCCGAAAGCTTGGCCTTAATCTCGCGCATCTGCTTTTTGATGAGCAGCGCGGCAATCTTGGTGCCGAGCGAAGACATAAAAGCGCCCTTGAGCTCCTGCAGCAAAAACTTGGCAGCGCCCTCGGTGGCCTTAAGCGCGATGTTGCCCGACATGCCGTCGGCGACCACGACGTCATAATTGCCCGACGTAAGATCGGTACCCTCGCAGTTGCCAACAAAACCGGGAACCGCGGCCTTCATGGCCGGGAAGCATGACTTGGTAAAGTTAGAGCCCTTCTCGTCCTCGGTGCCGTTGGCAAGCAGGCCCACGCGAGGATGCTCGATACCCAAAACCACGCGGGCATAGGCAGCGCCCATCTGGGCGAAGCGCACCATATCGTCCACCGTGACATCGGGATTGGCACCCATATCGCACAGCACCGTCAGGCCACCGGCGCGATTGGGCAGCGCGTTGGTCAGGCACGGACGAACCGGTTGCTTCTTGCCCTCCGCCAAATACCTAAACGGCGTCACATAGGCTGTGGCGGCAGCAGTCATGGCACCGGTCGAGCCGGCCGAGAAAAACGCATCCGCATTGCCCTTCTTAATAGCGCGGCAGGCAAGCACGATCGAGGACTTGCGCTTGGTCATCACAGCGCGGATGGGATCGTCCTCCATGCTGATGACGTCGGGAGCCTCCAAGGCCTCCACGCGGGCATGCGCCGCGGCAAAGGGGTTGACGATTTCGGCGGGACCGACGGCCAAGACCTCGATCTCGGGATCTGCCGCAAGCGCAGCCTCGATACCATCGAGAACAACCTGGGGCTTCTCGTCTCCGCCCACAACGTCTACACAAACGCGAACGTTACTCATTTCATATACTCCTTATACAAAAATGGCCGACTCATTGAGCCGGCCATTGTGGTTCCAGTTGGAACGGCATCGTATCCAGAGTATACAGTTACTCGGTAACGATAACCTCGCGGTCCTTGTAGAAACCGCAGCTGGGGCACACGTGGTGCGGGAGCTTAACAGCGCCGCAACGGGGGCACGTGGACTGAGCCGCAGCCGAGATCTTCATGTTGGCGGAACGGCGGGTATGGGTACGGATACGACCCTGCTTTTGTTTAGGTACGGGCATAGTGACCTTCCTTATGAACTATCCAGTGTGGCGATTACGCGCAAGTAGCGATACTACCACAGTTTTACTCGTCAAGCTTGAGATTCTTCAATGCTGCAAATGGATTTTCCGTGGCACCCGCCCATTCGGCCTCCGCCTGGGCGGCACAATCGCATTGCTCGACGTTGAGATTGATGCCGCAGGTGGGGCAAAGGCCGCGGCAATCAGGCTTGCACAGGACGACGAACGGCGTGTCCATGACGACCGCGTCGTTGATGGGCTCACCCAGATCGACGATGCGATCCTCGCCCAGCAACTCGTAGCCGTCTTCGTAGGCCTCGGGGTCCTCGGGCTCCTCAAAGAGATAGAACTCCTCGATTTCGCCTGCGATATTAAATGAGGCGGGCTCCAGGCAGCGGTCGCACTCGCCGGTGGCGTGGGCGCGGACCATGCCAGAGAGCAGAACGCCGGTACCGGCGTTGGTAAAGACCACGTCGTAGGCAATGCCGTCCTGCAGCTGGTACTCCTTCTCGCCCACCGTGTAGGCGGCGACATCGACCTTGCCGGTCAGCGGATACGAATCACCAGGAAACTCGAGCTGCTCGGAAAGATCGACGGTAACGCTCGGGAACTCAGTCATTACCACTGACCATTCTGTTGGGCGGCACCCTCGTTGAGCTGCTGACGGCAACGGGTAACGGTTCCGGTCAGGCTCTTGAGGTTCTCCTCCAGGTGCGTAAAGACCTGCTCTGCGTAGTCCTCGGCAGCATAACGCGTCTCGCGCTCGTACTGCTGGGCACGATCGCGGATGTCGTCGGCCTGCTGCTGTGCTAAGCGGACGATCTCCTGCTCACCAGCAATGGTGAGGGCCTGCTGCTGAGCGTCGGCGATGATGGAATCGGCCTGAGCGGCGGCGGAAGCCATAAGCTCCTCGCGCTCTTTGAGGATACGGCGGGACTTCTGCCACTCCTCGGGATAGCTCATGCGGATCTCATCGAGGATGTTAAAGAAGACGTCAGCGTCGATAACCTTCATCTGGGCGTTCTTGCCGAACGGCGTCTTAGCCTCTTCGATGAGCCCCTCGAGCTCGTCGACAAGACTCACGATCCTGTCGCCAGGAAAATTCTCGCCCGGCATCCGGTCTCCTTTCATAGGTAACATATCATCGTGTTAGTTTACCACATGCCACCAGGCAATAAAAAACGTCACGAAAAGCGATGTTTGAGCGCTTCGACCACGTTGGGCGGCACAAACGTCGACACGTCACTGCCAAGCGATGCGATCTGACGCACCACCGAACTCGAGATGTAGCCGTACTGCGGAGCACTCATGACAAAGATGGACTCCAGCTCGCTATCCAGGCGATAGTTGAGGTCGGCCTGCTGCAGCTCGTACTCAAAGTCGGTCATGGCGCGCAGACCCTTAACGACGGCACCTGCCCCCTGTTCACGTGCAAAGTCGACCAGCAGGCCGGTGAAGGGCAGTACTTCGACGCCGTCCAAATCGCCGAGGGCCTCGCGAGCCAGCGCAACACGCTCGTCGAGCATAAAGGTGGTGCCCACGCCGTTTTTTCCCTGCGACTCGGCAACGGCGACGATCACGCTGGGGAAGATGCGGCGGGCACGGCGGATCACGTCGATGTGGCCAAACGTGATGGGATCGAAGGTGCCCGGGACGATCACGCGGTTGATGGTGTCATTCATCGGTGTCCTCCGTGGGCGCATCCTCGTCATTTTCGTTCTCGTCAGCATAGTCGTTCTCGTCCTCGACCACCCAGCGCAGCAAGTCAACCGAGGTAATGCCATAGCGCTTCTCCCGCACAGTCTCAAAACCAGCTGGATGAGCGCCCGCATCGGATGCGGCATGCTCAAACAGAGCAAAAGCCCCCGGCGCCAGCAAACCCTGCTGGGCAAGATTTAGCAGCAGCCCCTCAACCGGTTCGGCGCCAAAGGCATACGGCGGATCGAGCAGGACCAGATTAAAGGGACCACCCGGCACACGGCCGCGCGAGGCGCTCGCCAGCACATCGCCGGTAACGACGCGCCAACGCGAGCGGTCGCGGCACAGTGACTCGATATTCTTGGTGATCAGACGGGCGGCATTGCGATCGATCTCGAACGTAGTGAGCGTGCGGGCGCCACGCGAGAGCATCTCGATACCCAGGGCGCCGGAGCCGCCAAAGCCGTCCAGCACGCGGACCTCGTCCAAATCGAAATCGAACGCCGAGATGACCATGGATGCACATGCCTCGCGCACGCGATCGGTCGTGGGACGGGTAACATCGCGCCCGCGCGGCTCTTCGATCTTGCGGCCGCGCCATTCACCGCCGATGATTCTCATCCTCCGCTGACCTCCTTAAAGATATGTCGATAGCGCGTGGCGACCGCATCGCGCAAGGGGCGCGTCGCCACGGAGTCAAGGTTGCAAGCATACCGCAAGAGCTCGACCGCGTCCAAATGGGCCCATTCGATAAGATCCTCGTCGGCGTCCAGGTCCACAAAGCGCAAGGTAACGCCGCCGTGCTGGCGATAACCTAGGATCTCGCCCTCGTGGCGCAGGCGCAGGTCCATCTGGGCGAGCGTAAAGCCGTCCGAGGTCTTTTCGAGCGACTGGAGACGTTCTTGTGCCGCCGAGGCCCCGCCATTGCCCTTGGAGTGCGTCATGACCAGGCAGGTGCCCGACACGCTGCCGCGGCCCACGCGACCGCGCAGCTGGTGCAAGGCCGCCAATCCAAAGCGCTCGCCATTCTCGATGACCATGACGGTGGCGTTGGGCACGTCGACGCCCACCTCAACCACCGTGGTCGAGACGAGCACATCAATCTCACCGCGCTTAAAGGCATCGATGACCCGGTCCTTCTCCCCCGCCGGCATGCGGCCGTGAAGGCGCTCAATGGTAAGCCCCGGCAACGCTAGGCGCAGTCGGTCGAGCTCGGTTGCCGTATCGTGCAGCGGCACAGGGACAGTCACGCGGCCCTCGTCGTCACGAGCGATACCGGGCACGTCTTCCAGCTCATCGGCCGAGTCACTCGGCTCCACAAGTGGGCAGATCACATAGGCCTGCTGGTCCTTTTCGTGCGCCTCGCGAATGGCGCCGTAGGCCAGGTCGCGGCTCGACTCGGTGAGCACGCGCGTCGTAACACCCGCACCCGGAACAGGTCGATGGCGAATGATGCTCGTGTCCAGGTCGCCATAGACCGAGAGCGCCAACGTGCGCGGGATAGGCGTGGCCGTCATAACGAGCAGGTCGGCGCCCGGGCCCTTGGCACGCAGGGCATTGCGCTGGCCCACACCAAAGCGGTGCTGCTCGTCGATGACGACAAGCGACAGATGCTTAAACGCCACGTCATCCGAAAGGACCGCGTGGGTACCAAAGAGCACGTCGAGCTCGCCCGATTCCAGCTGCGCATGGATCCGCTCGCGCTCGGCCGCCGGCGTGGCACCCGTCAGGAGCGCCCAGGACATGCCAGCCTGCGAGAGCAAGGGGCCGGTCTTATCGGCATATTGGCGCGCCAGCACGCCCGTAGGCGCCATAACGCAGGACTGAGTACCCGAATCGGCCGCGACGGCCAGCGCGCACGCGGCGACGGCCGTCTTGCCGGTACCGACGTCGCCCAGCAGCAGGCGGTTCATCACGCGATCGCCATCGCACATGTCGCGCAGGATATCTTGGAACGCGGCCTCCTGCTCGTCGCTCAGTGAAAACGGCAGGGCTTCCTTGAGCGCCGCCAGGTGCTCGCCCGCGGCGTGGGCATAGGGAGCGACTTCGACCAAGCCGCCGTCGTTGCGCAAGCGCAGCGCCAGCTGCAGGTAGAGACACTCCTCATAGGCAAGCCGTGCGCGCGCGATATCGCGCTCGGCCATACTCGAGGGAAAGTGAATCGAGCGCAGCGCGCGGGCATTGCTCATCAGGCGACGCTTGACGCGCAGGCGTGCGGGAATCGGGTCGAAGGGATTACCGACAACCTCGAGCGCGCCGCTTACGATGCGACGCATCCACGCCTGGCTCACGCCATCGCTCACGTAATGGACCGGCAGGATAGTGCCCGCTGCACGCCCTTCCTCGAGCTTTTCGAAATGCGGCGAGGCCATCTGCTTAAAGCCGTAGGCAAATTCGACCTTACCCATCACGGCCAGGCGGTCGCCCTGCTTAAACTGCTGGGCAATCCAAGGCTGACGGAAAAAGGCGACTTGCAGCACGCCCGTCTCGTCCACCAGCGAGACCTCGGTCACCTGCATACGCGGGCGGGGCTGCTTTTGGACGATGCGATCGACCGTGGCGACAATCGTGCACACGGTACCGATGGGAGCCATCTCGATGGACCAGGAGCGCGTAAAGTCGAGATATCGATGAGGGATATGGAGAAGGAGGTCCCCCACCGTCCGAATTCCCAGACGGCGAAGGGCCTCCTCACGTTTACCCGAAACATATTTGAGCCGCGCGATATCCTCGTCGAGCGCATTGCTCTGGGCAAAGCGCTCCGAGACGCGCGGCACGGAGCACAGCTCGGACATGGGCAGATGCCTACTCGATTGAGAAGATCACGGGATAGAGCGGCTGCTCACCACGATGGGCATCAATCTCCAGGTCGGGCTGAGCCTCCTCGATGGCGTCGACGATCTCCCGGAAGGCCTCGTCGGACAGCTCCTCACCGGCCAGAATCGTAAGCGCGTCGCCCTCCTCTTCTTCCTGCATGCGGTTGATGCAGTCGAGCGTGACCTGCTTCACGTCGGAGCCGACCACGTCGATGGAGCCGGCGATGATACCCATAACGTCACCGGAGTGAATCGGAGAGCCGTCGGAGGCGCTGGAATCGCGCACGGCACGGGTGACCTCGCCATCGCGGACCTCGCTGATGGCGTCGACCATAGCGGCGACGGCGTCCTCGAGCTCGGAATCGGGCAGGACCGCGAACAGCGCGGAGAACGCCTGCGGGACGGTCTTGGTGGGAACAACGGAAACCTTCTTGTCGGTGCAGGCGGAAGCGGCAGCCTCGGCAGCCATGCGGATGTTTCCGTTATTGGGCAGGATGATGACCGAGGTCGCGTTGACCTGGTCCACCGCACCCAGCAGGTCGGCGGTCGAGGGGTTCATGGTCTGGCCACCCGAGACGATCACGTCAACACCGAGGGACTTGAGGATGTCGGCCTCGCCGGAGCCGGCGGCAACGGCGACAAAACCCAGCGCCTTGGCGGGCTCGGCCGCCTTTTCCTGGTCCTCGTGAATCTTGGCGGTACGGTCGTGGGCCTCCATTTCCATGTTGTGGATAAAGACCTCATAGATCTGACCAAGCTGCAGCATGTGCTCGAGCACCAGATTGGGGGTATTGGAGTGCACGTGAATCTTGTAGTCGGGGTAGGCGCCCACGAGCAGTTCGCAGTCGCCCATGGAGCCCAGGAACTTAAGGCACTCGTCCTCGTCAAACGGGGCGTCGGCCTTAAAGAGGAACTCGTTGCAATAGCGGAACTCCGAGCCCTCCCAGTCGTCGTTAGCCTCGATCTCAACGCGACCGAGGGCCGCGTCGCGGGCAGAGCCGGCAGAATCAAACGTGGCGGAGAAATCCTCGACAACGGTGCTGCGGCCAAGAGCGGCGGCGACAAAGTTCTCCAGGAAAATGGCAAAACCAAAGGCGCCGGAGTCGACCACGCCGTTCTCCTTCAGAACGGGCAGCAGGTCGGGCGTGCGGGCGACGGACTGGTAGGCCTCGACGACGATGGCATCGAGCGCGTCCTCGGCCGAGAACTTCTTCTTTTCGCACTCGTCGGCCTTGGTCGAGACATCACGCAGCACCGTGAGGATCGTGCCCTCGATGGGCTTACGGACGGCTTGGAAGGCGACCTTAACGGCGCGGCGGAACGCATAGGCGATGTTGGCGGATGTGATGGGCTCATCGGCAGAAACGAGACCCTCGGCCACACCGCGCAGGATCTGCGAGGTGATGACACCGGAGTTGCCACGGGCGCCCATCAGGGAACCGTGGGTGATGGCGCCGGCGATGGCCTCCATGTCGGCATCGGCGGGAAGAGCGGAGAGCTCCTTGGTCACCGAGGCGAGCGTGAGCGACATGTTAGTGCCGGTGTCACCGTCGGGCACGGGAAAGACGTTGAGCTTGTTGATCTCCTCGGCCTTGTCGGAAACGGCAGCCGCAGCGATCGGAAAACAGGTGCGAATGGTCTTTGCAATCATGGGTATTTGAATCTCCGTTTTCGGATGCTAGTTCAGACGGCTCTTGAGCGCGTCGATATGGATGCCGATCTTAAGGCTGGCGGGATCGATCTGAGCGATTTCCTGCAGGGTGAAGGCAACGGAGCTCGAAAGATTGTGGCAGACGGACTTCATGTTGACGCCGTTCTCGAGCACGACGTGAAGATCGACCGTGAGGCCGTTCTCGTCGGCGGAGACAAGCACGCCCTTGCGGAGGCGCTGACCGGCAAGTAGGCGCACGCTCTCGGCGCCTTGGAGCTGCTCAGCCATACCGACGACGCCATAGCACGTCATCGCGGCATAACCGGCAATATCGGCAATAACGTCGTTCGAGACGCTCAGGCTGCCGTTAATGGTCTCAGACACAAGAATCTCCTTATCTGGTGCTCGCGGCACCATGTCGTGGGAGCAATCATCGCAATATTCTACAACGACCGCGCCATGTTGAGGTGGTGGGTCGCGGGATTACATCCTCGACACGAAATGTTGATATGGCAACGTTCGAGTCAATTGGTCGCGGCATGAAAAAACCCGCCGCATAAGCGACGGGTTTTACAACCTGGCTCCCCGGGTAGGACTCGAACCTACAACAGCGCGGTTAACAGCCGCGTGCTCTACCATTGAGCTACCGAGGAATTTAAAAGCCCAGCGGAATGGGCTGAAAATTCTGGCTCCCCGGGTAGGACTCGAACCTACAACAGCGCGGTTAACAGCCGCGTGCTCTACCATTGAGCTACCGAGGAATAGGTGCGTGCTCTCAAGCAACGAAGTTAATTATACGGACGAATCAGCTCAGGGCAAGAACTTTTTTGAGAATTTTTCCGACCTAGTCATTGGGGACGTTCTTAAACGACTAGTCATTCAAGAACGTCCCCAATGACTACATGAAAGCGCCCCCAAGCGGATGTGCTTGAGGGCGCTTCTTGCTTGCGAGGTTATGACTCGATGTAGTCCTTGAGCTTGCTCGAACGGCTCGGGTGGCGGAGCTTAGCCAGAGTCTTGGACTCAATCTGGCGGATGCGCTCGCGCGTGACGCCAAACTCGCGGCCGACTTCCTCGAGCGTGCGAGGATGACCGTCAACAAGGCCAAAGCGCAGCTCGATAACCTTGCGCTCACGATCGGCAAGCGAATCGAGCACCTGGGTGAGCTGCTCCTGCAGCATGGAGAAGCTGGCGGCATCGGGCGGAACGATGGCCTGGGAGTCCTCAATGAAGTCGCCCAGCTGGGAATCCTCTTCCTCGCCGATGGGGGTCTCGAGCGACACGGGCTCCTGCGAAATCTTCTGGATCTCGCGGACGCGGTCGGCGCTCATGTCCATCTCGGCACCGATCTCCTCGGGGGTCGGGTCGCGACCCAGGTCCTGGAGAAGCTGGCGCTGCACGCGAACAAGCTTATTGATGGTCTCGACCATGTGCACGGGAATACGGATGGTTCGGGCCTGGTCGGCGATAGCGCGCGTGATGGCCTGACGGATCCACCACGTGGCGTACGTGGAGAACTTAAAACCCTTCTGGTAGTCGAACTTCTCGACGGCGCGAATCAGACCGAGGTTGCCCTCCTGGATCAGGTCAAGGAACAGCATGCCGCGGCCGACATAGCGCTTGGCGATGGAGACGACCAGACGCAGGTTTGCACTGATGAGTGCCTGCTTGGCTTCGAGGCCAACGTTCTCAATGCGCGTAAGACGACGCATCTCGGAACGCGTGAGCTCGAGCTCGCCTGCCTCGGCAGCCTCGAGCTTCTCGGTGGCCTCGAGACCGGCCTCGATCTTCATGGCCAGATCGACCTCTTCGGAGGCGGTCAGCAGGTCGACCTTGCCGATCTCCTTGAGGTACATACGAACCGGATCGCCGGTCAGCATCACCGTGGAGGCATCGATACCACGCACGCGAGAGCGTGAACGGGACGTGCGCACGGTGCGCTTCTTCTTGCTCTTGGAAGAACCCATCTCGGCGTCGGCCTGACGGGCCATCTTAAGCTCGTGATCGTCGAGCGAGCCGGAATCGTGCTCGTCGTCGTCATCGAAATCGTCGGTATCGGTATCGTTATCGTCATCGTCGACGTCCATGGGGGCGTCGTCGTTACCGCTCGCGGAGATAATCTGGATGCCGCTGTTGCGCAGCGCGGAATACACCGCGGTGAGCTGCTCGTCAGAAACATCGATATCCTTCAGGGCGACCTGAATCTCGTCCTCGGTTACCGAAGTCCTGTTTGAGCCGTTACCCATGAGCTTTGCAACGTAGGATTCCAGCCCAGTACCCGTGCTCTCAGTCTTTTTTGGCACAGATTCTCCCTTCATAGTCCACAGGACTCAATACTTTAGCACACACATTAACGTCTATACCCAAAAAGAGGACTGGATATAGGCGAGAATACGCTGGTTGACCACAACATCTAGGCTTGTTCGGTGCCCGCGGCCTCCAGGCCGATCAAACGGAACGGGTCCGCCACGCCGCCGATCGACTTTTGCAGTTCGCGTTGACGCTGCGAATCCTGCGCGGCCTGCACGGTCAGCGCGCGACGGGCCTCATCGTCGAGCGAACGGTCCCGGCGCAGCTTGGCCTGTGCGGCACGCATGCGACGCTTGATGGTGTAGAGCTCGAGCGTATCGAGCATAAACACGATGTTCGTCTCGGTGGGGTGCTTGCTCGTCGCCGAGATGCGCCCGGCACTCACAAGCGTTGCCGCCTCGGGACACACCGAGCGTGCCGCATCCATGCAGGCTGCAGGATCGGTTCCCGGCGGCGTTGCCAGAACGGCCCATGCGATGGACTCGTGACGCGGGTCAACCCACTCGATGGAGCAGATGCGGTCGGCATACGTGCGGAACAGGTCGGGGTAGCTAGTAAGCATCGTCAACAGCTCGCGCTCCCCTGCCAAGGACTTGCGTTCCAAATCGGTCAGGACCATAGGGGCCGAGGCGTCTGCCGGGCCATCGGCGGGCACAGCGCCCATACCATCAGGCACATCGATCGGCGGCAGGTCGTCGACGACCTCCACTGGTGTAGCGCCATAGGCATCGAGCGGGACGTAGTCGTACGGTCCTTCCTCGACCGGCGCCGCTACGGCCGGAGTCGCGCCCGATGCCCAAGCACCACGAGATGTCCCCTGCGAACCAGACGACCGACCGCCCGCGCTACCAGATCGCTCAGCCTGCGCCCGCTGGCGTTCATAGTTCTGTTCGCGGCGGCGCTCCGCATCCTCGCGCTTGGCGACGTCGCGAAACACGCGGCCCGAGCTCGCGCGCACGTTCTCCAGATCCAAACCCAACAGATCGGCAATCTGGATAAAGTACGTGTCGATCATATAGCTGTCGCGCAGCGGATAGATGAGCGTGAGAGCGTCCTCCAGCGCCTTGGCGCGACCGCCCGGCGTGGTGATGTCGCTCGACTCCTGAAGCGAACGGTAGACAAAGTCCATAAGCGGCTCGGCAGCGTCGATGCGCGTCTGCAGCTCCTGTCCACCATGTGCCGTAATAAACTCCATAGGATCGTTGCCGTCGGGGAGCACCACGCAGCGCAGATCCATCGAATCCTGCTCGATAAACTGAATCGCGCGGCGGGCGGCCTTCTGACCGGCGGCATCGCCGTCAAACATATAGACGATGCGCTTGGCAAAGCGGGTGAGCGTCTTGACGTGATGCTCCGTGAGCGCAGTGCCCAGCGTGGCGACAACGTTTTTGATCCCCGCCTCCCAGCAGGCAATGCAATCGGTATAGCCCTCCACCACGATGGCCGTATCCTGCGCGACGATAAACTCCTTGGCCCAATTAAAACCGTAGAGGTTTCGCTTTTTATGGAACACACTCGTCTCGGCAGTGTTGAGATACTTAGGCTGGCCGTCGCCCATAATGCGACCGCCAAAGGCGATGTTATGCCCTTGTTCGTCAAAGATGGGAAACATCACGCGGTCGTAAAAGCGGTCGGCGAGCTGTCCGCGCCCGCGGCTCACGGCAACGTTGGCATCGATCATCTCCTGCGGGGTAAAACCCGCCTGGGACAGGTGCGACACCAGCGCGTTGCGGCCAGGCGCAAAGCCCAGGCAGTAGCGGCGGCAGACGTCGCCACCCATGCCGCGGCTGGCAAAGTACTCGCGCGGACGGCCGTCCTTACCGCGCATAAGCATGGTGTGATAGAACTGGGCGGTCTCGGCGCACAGATCGTAGATGCGGGCACGCTTGGTACCGCGCTCGCGGCGGTCTCCGGTGTCGTGCAGCTCAATACCCGCGCGATCGGCCAAATAACGGATTGACTCGGGAAAGCTCAGGTTCTCGCGCTTCATGATATAGGTGAAGACGTCGCCACCCTCACCGCAACCAAAGCAATGCCACACCTGCGTGGCAGGGATAATGTGGAATGACGGCGTCTTTTCGCCATGGAAGGGGCAGCAACCCCAAAACTCGTGGCCGCGGGGCTTGAGCTCAACCGTTTCCTGCACGATGGCGACTAAGTCGGACGCAGCGCGTACCTGGTCTTTTTCCTCATCGCTAATCACGGATGCTCACCCCCTGCTCACCCAAGTTGTGACGAATGTCCTCGATATTACCCTCGACGGTCGCAATCAACTCATCCAGCGAATCGAACACACGCGAGGGACGTAGCCAGCGCGTAAACGCCAGCGAAACGGAAGCGCCATAGAGGTTGCCCGTATAACCAATTAAATTAGCCTCAAGATGCGCAGATGCCGCATCGTCGGCATACGTCGGCGGCAGTCCGACGTTCACGGCAGCGGGCCACACGGTGTCATCGACGAGCACCAGACCCTCATACACGCCATCGGCAGGCACCTGAATGCCGTCGGGAACTTGCAGGTTTGCCGTGGGAAAGCCCATGCCAGAACCCTCGTGACGGCCGCAAATAACACCGCCGCGCACCATATACGGGCGGCCGAGTAACCCAGCAGCAAGCTCCACATGGCCCTGTCCCAGCTCATGACGAATGCGGGTGGCGCAAATGGCCTCACCGCCCTCGCAAAGCAGGTCGTGACCATACACGTCAACGCCGTGCTCGGAACCCCAGGAGCGCATCTCGGCAACACCAGAAGCACCGCCACGACCCAGCCTAAAGTCGCTGCCAACGCGAATCGATCGAATGTCGACCAGACGCGACACCAGCGAGAGAAAATCAACATGGTCAAGCGCCGCAACCTCAGGCGTAAAGGGAACGGCCACCACCGCATCGACCCCGGTTTGAGCCAAGGCATGCAGACGGTCGGCCGTCGTCATCAATTTTTGAGCGGGCGAAGGGCTCACCACGACGTCCGGGTCGGGATCGAAGGTAACCACGACCGCCTTACAGCCATGGGCACGGGCATCACGGACAAGCGCTTCGATGAGTTCCTGGTGTCCACGGTGAACGCCGTCGAACACGCCAATGGCGATTGAAGCGGCACCCAAGTGCTCACACTCATCAAACGTATCGGCAGCAACGATGCGAGCCTCGTCCGACTCGCCCGCGAAAAAGACACGCGCGAGCTCGCGAGCGGACAACATCATCGAACACCGCCGATTGCCTGCGGAAACACGTGCTCCATGACAAAGCGGCCGCCCTCAATGCGGGCGAGCGCCTTGAGTCCCCCATCGAGCACCAACGCAAACGGCGCCTTCGAGGAATCGAAATCGGCAAGCGCACGCTCAACGGGAATGCGTCGGCCGCAGAGCAGGTCGTCGGCAAGATTGCCCGGCAAGTCAACACGTGTGGCGCCCAGGGCCGCAATGGGATCCAGGGCAAAGCCAGCCGCGGACTCGGGAGAAAGCTCCTCGACCGTATGACAAGCGCCAATGGAAACAACACCGGAAGCCGTGCGGCGCAGCGCGGAAATATGCGCGGCGCTATCGCAAGCGCGGCCCAGGTCGCGAGCGAGCGCACGGATATAGGTGCCCTTGCTCACCGAGAACGCCACGGTCCACACACACGTATCACCTTCGCCGCCCACGGCGATCAGGTCGGCGGCATAGACCTCGACGGGGCGCGGAGGTAGGTCCACCGCATTGCCCTCGCGAGCAGACTTGTAGGCGCGAACGCCATTGACCGAGATAGCAGAAAACGCCGGCGGCACCTGCATCTGCGGGCCCAGCATGGCGGCCAAGCGCTCACGAGCATAGGCAGGATCGCGGAGCTCGTTGGCAACAGCCACCGTGCGGACCGCCTCGCCCTCCGCATCATCGGTATTGGTCTCGGCGCCAAACGAGATGTCGGCGACATAGCTTTTGGTATCGAGGGTTAGCATGCCCAGCAGACGAGTAGCCTGGCCCACGCCCACCACCATGACGCCGGATGCCATGGGGTCGAGCGTGCCGGCATGGCCGACGCGCCGCTCATGGAGGGCGCGTCGGCATTGCGAGACCACATCGTGGGACGTGCAGCCCACCGGCTTATCGACGGCGAGCAGCATATTCAGTTGAGAAGGCGTACGACGAGCCATGTACCATCCAAAAAGTTAAAGCTCGACGGTCACCGAAGCGGGATCCTCCCCCACCAGCTCGGCCAGCATGGGAAGTGCCACGGCGAGCGTCTCGCGAATTGTTCCGTTGTTGGAAAAGCCGGCGGCGGCATGATGCCCGCCACCGCCAAAGTTGGCAGCGATCTCGGACACATCGAGGTCACCCTTGGAGCGCAGGTTGCCGCGCACCTTGGTATCGCCGTCGATGCCCTTTAAGAACAGGCAGACCTCGACGCCCATCACCGAACGCACCACATCGACCAGACCGTCACATTCATCCGAGGTGACGCCGCAGGCCTCAAGGTCGCTCTGGAAGGCATAGCTATACGCCACGCGCCCGTGCGCGACCGTCTTGATACGGCCCATGACAATGGACTTGAGGTGCAAAAACTCGACGCGCATGCTCTGATAGACCTCGAGTGCGACACGAGCCGGATTGGCGCCATGCGCCACCAGGCGCGAAGCAGCATGGAACGCGGCAGCATCGGCGTTCTGGTACTGGAAACGACCGGTGTCGGTCACCAAGCCGCACAGCAAGCAGGTCGCGACGCCGTCACGTGCGACAATGCCGCAATTGTCCAAGAAACGGTCGATGATCATGGCGCAGGCCGCGGCATCGACGCGCCTCAGACTGAGCTCGGCAAACTCCTCGCGCGCCGGATGATGATCGAAGCACACCACATGCTTGGAGCGACGAAGCACCTCGGCAGAATTATTGAGGCGCTCGACGACCGGTACGTCCACCGAGATGAACAGGTCAGGATTGCCGGCGTACGCAGATGCCGGCACCAGGCGATCGGAGCCTTCCATAAAGCGGTAGATACGCGGAACCGGGTCATCGTCTGCCAGCAGCAGCGCAATGTCCTTGTTGGGGAAAAACTTCATGAGCGAAAGGCCCAGACCCAATACGGAGCCCAAGGCGTCGCCATCGGGAGAAGTATGTCCCGAAATCGCAATGGAGGACGCACCCTCGATGAGCTCGAGGATGCGTCGCTGAATATCTGCAGACTCGCACGAGGCGAGGTCGGCGGAATTAGTCATCTAAAGCTGCCTCCTGGGCGGCATCCGCTATCGGATAGCCGTCCTCGTCCTTTTCGATCGCAAGCGTGGCGGGAACGTTTTCCAGCGCACGCGTGATGCGCTCGGCCTCATCGGTCGAGCGATCGATGCGAAAATCGAGCTCGGGCGTAACACGCCAATCGAGCGAGCGAGCCAACAGGCTGCGAATACGGCCCTTAGCGCTAGCGAGCGCCTCCATGACCTCGTCGTAGCGGCTCGCATCGCACGACACGTACACGCGCGCGAACGAACGGTCCACCGCGACCTCGACCGCGGTCAAAGTAACCAGGTCGAGACGCGGATCGGAAACCTCAAAGAGCAGGATATAACCGAGCTTCTCGCGAAGCTGCTCGCCCAGACGGCGGGTTGCCTGCGTTTGCTTCATAGCGCTACCCCCTACTCGGTACGGGCAACCTGGTCGATGCGGTAACCCTCGATCTGGTCGCCGGGCTTGATGTCCTGGAAGTTCTCCAGGCCAATGCCGCCCTCGGAACCGCTCTTGAGGCTCTTGGCCTCGTCCTTGTAGTGGCGCATCGAGGCGATCTTGCCGTTGAAGACCACGATACCGTCGCGCACCAGACGCACGGAATCGGTCGCGGCGATCTCGCCCTCCTCGACGCGGACACCGGCGGCGATACCGACTTTGGGCACCTTGAAGGTGTCCAGGACGGTCGCGGTACCCGTGGCGACCTCGACCTCGGTGGGCTTGAGCATGCCGATACGGGCGGCGTCGAGCTCCTCGAGGCACTTGTAGATAACGTCGTAGCAACGGATCTCGACGCCCTCGCGCTCGGCAGCGGAGCGGGCCTTACCGTCGGGACGGACGCCAAAGCCGATGATGATGGCGTTGGAGGCGTCGGCCAGGACGACGTCGGTCTCGTTGATGGCGCCGACAGCGGAGTGGATCGTGTTGATGCGAACCTCGGACTGATCCATCTTGTCGAGCGAGTCCTGAAGGGCCTCGATGGAACCCTGGACGTCTGCCTTGATGATCAGGTTGAGCTCCTTGACCTCGGCGTCGGCAATAGTCTCGAAGAGGTTCTCGAGCGTGACGTGCTTGACGCGGCTCTGCTCCTCGATACGGGCCTTGAGCGAACGCTCGTCGGCCAGGGCACGAGCCTCGCGCTCGTCCTCGAACACGCGGAACTCGTCACCGGCGTTGGGCACGGACTGCAGGCCCAAGATCTCGACGGCGTCGGAGGGACCAGCCTCGGTGACGGCGCGACCCTTGGGGTCGAGCATGGCGCGGACGCGACCGTAGGTAAGGCCGGCGACCAGCGTATCGCCCACGTGCAGGGTACCGCGGGTCACGAGCACGGTAGCGACCGAGCCGCGGCCCTTGTCGAGCTTGGCCTCAAGGACGTTGCCGGAGGCAAAGGTGTCCGGGTTGGCCTTGAGCTCGAGCACGTCGGCCTGGAGCAGCACGGTCTCCAGAAGGTCGTCGATACCGATCTTCTGCTTGGCCGAGATGTTGACGAACATGTTCTGTCCGCCCCACTCCTCGGGGATGACTCCGTACTCGGTGAGCTCCTGACGCACACGGTCGGGGTTGGCGCCCGGCTTATCGATCTTGTTGACGGCAACGACGATGGGTACGCCGGCAGCCTTGGCGTGGTTAATCGACTCGACCGTCTGGGGCATGACGCCGTCGTCGGCGGCGACGATCAGGATGACGATGTCGGTCACCTTGGCGCCACGGGCACGCATAGCCGTAAAGGTGGCGTGACCCGGGGTATCGATAAAGGTGATCTTGCGGTCGTTGATCATGACCTGCGAAGCGCCGATGGCCTGCGTAATGCCGCCCGCCTCGCCGGCAGCGACGCCGGTGTGACGGATGGCGTCGAGCAGCGACGTCTTACCGTGGTCGACGTGGCCCATGACGGTGACGACCGGGGCGCGCGGCTTAAGGTCGGCGGGATCGTCGTAGAACGAGAAGGTGTTCTCCTCCTCGGGGGTGATGATCTTAATCTGACGGCCCAGGTCGTCGGCAACGAGCTCGACAAGGTCGTCGGACATGGACTGCGTCATCGTGAGCGGAGTACCCAGCAGGAACAGACGCTTGATGATGTCGTTGGCCGGAACGTCGAGCGCCTCGGCAAGCTCCTGGACGGTAACGCCCTGGGAGACCTTGATGGCGTCGAGGTCCTCGGGGTTCACGCCCTGGGCCAGCGCCTCCTCTATCTTGCGCTCCTCCTGAGCCTTGGCAGCCTCGCGCTCGCGCTTCTCCTTGCGCTTCTTGCGGCGACCGGTGGACTCGCGAGAGGCCTCCTCGACGGCGGCACGAGCCTCCTCGAGCACCTTCTCGCGGCTGTACTCCTCGGCCTCGCGAGCCATGCGGCTGTAGTGGTCCTCTTCGTTGTTGTGACCGCCCTTGCGCTTCTTGCCCTTGCCCTGCTTGTCGGGGTTGGGGAAGTCCATGCCGGCAGCGACGTTGTTGCTGGCGTTGGTGCGATGGCTGTGCGGACGGCTCTCGGAGGCGTTGCGCTCGGAGTTGTTGTCGGAAGCGTTGCGATCGTTACGACGGCCACCGCGGCGGTCGTTGTTGCCGCCACGACGGTTACCGCGCTCGGCGGCGCGCTCGGCCTTGGCCTTGTTCTCGGCGTCCTTCTTCTCCTTGAGCACGGTCTCCTGTGCGGCGATCTGGTCGAGCAGCGAACGGAAACGCGAACCGGAGTCGGAAGCGGGAACGGCGCGGCGCTGGGCCTCGCGGGCAGCCTCCTCCTTCTCGCGGGCAAGGCGCTCCTGCTCGGCCTTCTTCTTGGCCTCGGCCTCGGCGCGGGCAGCCTCCTCGGCAGCCTGGGCTGCGGCAAACTGGCGACGCTCCTCCTCGCGGGCCTTCTCGGCGGCGATGCGCTCGCGCTCGGCCTCGGCGGCGCGAGCGGCCTCCTCGGCGGCAGCTGCCTGCTCCTCGGCCTGCTTGGCGGCCTCGACTTCCTGGGCGCGGGCCTCGATCACCGAGGCGAGCTGCTTGCGGACCATAGCGACATAAGCGTCCTCCAAGGTGGAGGAAGCGGACTTAGCGGGAATCTTCATATCGGCGAGATGACCCATCAGTTCCTTGGAGGTCATGCCGAACTCTTTGGCCAGGGTGGACACACGGACTTTTGCCATATGACTTCACCTACCCTTTCTGGCACCTTGGGTGCCTAGAGACTGAACGAGCATGGGAGACGCGCCGGGACCCGCCCGGCGCGACCGCGCGCTAGATCAGGTCCTCCGCATCATCGAAGGCGTCGGTGTCGTGGACACCGCAGAAACGGGAGCCGGGACGAGCCTGGTTGCGGCACTGGATGCCGTCCTCGGACACGTACTCGCAGCGGCGGACGTCCTCGTCCTCCTCGTCACCGATCAGGTCGGCGGCGGGCTCCTCGTGAACGGGAACGTTCTTGAGGATGTCGGCGGCAAGCGTCTCAGACTTGATGTCGATGTGCCAGCCGGTCAGGCGCGCGGCGAGGCGGGCGTTCTGGCCCTCCTTGCCGATGGCGAGGGACAACTGGTCGTCGGGCACGATGACGCCGGCGTAGGCCTTCTCCTCGTCGATGAGGACGCGGGTGACCTTAGCCGGCGACAGGGCGTTGGCGACGTAGACGGCAGGATCGGCATCCCACAGGATGACGTCGACGCGCTCGCCACGGAGCTCGCCCACGACAGCGCGAACACGGCTGCCCTTGGGGCCGACGCAGGCGCCCACGGGATCCAGACGGTCGTCGAGCGAGTGGACGGCGACCTTGGAGCGCTGGCCGGGCTCGCGGGCGATCGACTTGATCTGGACGGTGCCCTCATAGATCTCGGGCACCTCCTGCTCAAACAGACGACGCATGAGCTCGGGGTGGGTACGGGAGATGACAATCGGCGGACGGCTGTGCTCGCCACGAACCGGCTGCAGGTTGGAGTTGGGGTCGCGAACGTCGATGATCACGGCCTTGATGTGCTGGTTGTGCAGGTAGCGCTCGCCCATCGGACGCTCGTTGCGCTCGTTCTCGTAACGGCGCTGGTCGAAGTGCGGCAGCTCGGCCTCGACGCCCTCGCGAATCTTGACGATCGTGAAGTCGGGCGTGGACTGCAGCACGGTACCGCTGATGAGGTCACCGATGCGGCCGGAGAACTCCTCGTAGATCTGCTCGCGGGCGGAGTTGCGCACGATGGCGTTGATCTCGGCCTTGGCGTGCTGGGCGGCGATGCGGCTCGTGTTCTTGGGGGTGACGTCGATCTCCTCGAACTCGGTGAAGTTGCCTTCCTCGTCCATGGAATCGTCAATCGGCTCCAGACGGTAGACGTAGATCTTGCCGGTGGTGCGGTCGATGGTCACCTTGGCGCCCCACTCAAGATGCAGGATCTCGGCATAGCTCTTGGCAAGCGACTGCTCCAGGCGGTCGATCAGGTAGAGCTGGTCGATGTGCTTCTCCTGGCAAAGCTCCATCAGGGCGGACATCATGTCGGATGCTGCCATCTTACTTTCCTTCCTTCGCGGGCTTGAAGTCGTAGGTGGGCTTCAACTTGCACTTTTTAACATCAGAGAAATCGAGGGTGACGGACTCGCCGCCCTCGAGCTCGAGGGTCACGTTCGCCTCGGTGGCGGCGGCAATCTTGCCGGCGTACTTGCGACGGCCCTCGGTAGCGGTGGAGGTGAGCTCACAGTTCTCGCCCACAAAGCGGGCAAAGTCGCACGGGCGGCGCAGCGGGCGCGCCATGCCCGGGCTCGACACCTCGAGCGTATAGCTCGAAGAGATGGGGTCGAGCTCCTCAATCACATCGCCGACCCACTTGGTGTTGGCCGTGACATCGTTGAGCGACAGGCTCTGACCCTCGGCACCCTCGATACGCACGCGCACGCAGGGGGCCTTGGTGGCACCCACGAGCTCGACGTCGACGATGTCGACATCGTGCTGGGGAGCGACGGCCTCGAGCGCGTCGATGATCGCCTGCTCGGTCTTGGTCTTGACCATTGCGGCACCTCCATCCATACAAAAAAGAAGCGGGGCCGAAACCCCACTTCTTTCAATTACAACTTCATTTGCAAGCAAACTATACCAATAGCTGCGGAAACGTGCAAGCACAGTACGAACCTGCAGGTCAGCGTGCGCACAGCTTCTCCATAAGAATAGGACAATTGGCCGAAGGCAACTAGGCAGATACATGCAAAACGAGGGACGACCCAACCGGATCGCCCCTCGTCTTTTATGCGTCAGTTAAGCGCGCAGTGCTTACTTGACCACAAGGTTGACCAGCTTGCCGGGCACGCAGATGGCCTTGACGACTGTCTTGCCCTCGAGCCACTTGGCGACGGCGGCCTCGGCGGCAGCCTGCATCTCCTCGTTGGAGGCATCGCGGGCAACGTCGACGCGGCCGCGGACCTTGCCGAGCACCTGGACCACGATCTGCACCGTGTCCTCAACGGACTCGGCCAGGTCGAACTCGGGCCAGGCGGCGGTGTAGGCGCTGCCCTCGCAGCCGAGCGCCTCGTTCCACAGCTCGTCGGCCCAGAACGGGCAGATAGGGGCAAGGACGCTCACGATATCCTTAGCCACGCCGTAGCACAGCGCCTTGTCGCGGCCGGTACCCTCAGTGGCATTGAGGTAAGCGCTCGCCGCGTTGACGAGCTCCATGACGGCCGAGATGGCGGTGTTGAACTGGCCGCGATCGAAGTCCTCGGTGCACTTAGCGATAGTGCGGTGACGTTCGCGATAGAGCTTCATCGCAACCTCGTCGAGTGCGAACTTGTCGAAGGCCACGTTGGCGTCGCCGGACTGGACGAGCTGCCACACGATACGCCAGGCGCGCTTGATAAAGCGGTTGGCGCCCTCGACGGCCTTGGGGTCCCAGTCAAAGTCCTTCTCGGGCGGGGCGATAAACAGGATCGCCAGACGCATGGTGTCGGCGCCGTAGGGCTCGATGACCGAGCTCGGGGGCACGACATTACCCTTGGACTTGGACATGGTATCGCCGTTCTCGTCCTTGACCATGCCCTGGCACAACAGGTTGGTGAAGGGCTCGTCCACGCTCAGCAGGCCCAGGTCGCGCAGTGCCTTGGTAAAGAAGCGGCTGTAGAGCAGGTGCAGAATGGCGTGCTCGATGCCGCCGATGTAGTTATCGACGGGCATCCAACGGTCGGCGGCCTCACGGGAGAAGGGCAGCTCGGTGTTGTGCGGATCGGTATAGCGCAGGTAATACCAGCTGGAGCAGGTGAAGGTGTCCATGGTATCGGTCTCGCGCTTGGCCGGGCGGCCGCAGACCGGGCAGGTGGTCTCGTAGAACTCCTTGCACTCGGCGAGGGTCTCGCCGGCGCCCAGGTCCAGGTTCTCGGGCAGCGTCACCGGCAGCTGATCCTCGGGCACGGGCACGATACCGCAGTGCTCACAATGGATGGCCGGGATGGGGTTGCCCCAATAGCGCTGACGGGAAATGAGCCAGTCGCGCAGACGGAACTCGACCTTGCGACGACCGCAGCCCATGGCCTCGAGGTCGGCCACGATCGCAGCCTCGCCCTCAGAGTGCTTGCCGCCGCGCATGCCGGTGTACTTGCCGGACTGGACGAGCGTGCCCTCGGCAGCGTGAGCGCAATCCCAGTCGACGGTCTCGGCATGGAAGGTATCGATGGTCTCGCCGCTGGCCTCGACGGCAGCGCGGTCATCGTCATCCAGGATGATCGGCACGATGGGCAGATCATACTTGCGGGCGAACTCAAAATCGCGCTGGTCGCCGCAGGGAACGGCCATGACGGCGCCGGTGCCGTAGTCGGCAACGACATAATCGGCAACCCACACGGGGACCTTCTCGCCGTTGACGGGGTTCACCACATAGCGGCCCGTGAAGGCACCGTGCTTCTCGAGGGTACCCTGGGCACGCTCGACGGCAGAGATATGCTTGGAGTCCTCGACGATCTTGGTGACGGCCTCCTCGTACTCCGTACCCTCGACGAGCTCGTGCAGGCCGGCGTACTCGGGAGCCAGGACAAAGAAGGAGACGCCAAAAAGGGTATCGGCTCGCGTGGTGAAGACGGTGATCTTGCCCTCATCGCCCTCGATGGGCTCGCCATCCTGGTCGCACAGGGTAAAGTCGACCTCGGCGCCCTCGGAGCGACCGATCCAGTTGGCCTGCATCTGCTTGACGCGCTCGGGCCAGCCGGGGAGCTTCTCCAAGTCGTCGAGCAGCTCCTGAGAGTACTCGGTAATCTTGTAGTACCACTGCTCAAGGTCGCGCTTCTCGGGCTCGGTGCCGCAGCGCCAGCACTTGCCCTCGGTCACCTGCTCGTTGGCCAGAACGGTCTTGCAGTTAGGACACCAGTTGACCGGGTTCTTCTTGCGGTAGACCAGGCCCTTTTCCCACATCTTCTCAAAGATCCACTGACCCCAGCGGTAGTAGTCGGGGCTGCAGGTCTTGACCATGCGATCCAGATCGTAGGAGAAGCCCATGCGCTTCATCGTGGCGAGTGCCTGATCCATGTTCTTATACGTCCAGGCAGCAGCCTGCGTGTTGTGCTTGATGGCGGCGTTCTCGGCGGGCAGGCCAAAGGCGTCAAAGCCGATGGGGTGCAGCACGTCGTAGCCGCGCATGCGGGCCTGGCGGGCCATGGCATCGCCGATGGTGTAGTTGCGCGCGTGGCCCATGTGCAGGTCGCCCGACGGATACGGGAACATCTCGAGCACGTACTTCTTGGGCTTGCTGTCGTCGGTGTCGACGGCAAAGAGGTTGGAATCCTCCCAGGCCTTCATCCACCGGGACTCAATGGCCTGCGCGTCGTAGACAGGAATCTCGTCCTTATGATCTGTGCAATCGCACATATCAGCTCCTTTAATCTTAGCTGGGGTCGGTCGGCTTAGCTTTATTCGCTACTGCGGACAGTCCTGCGCAAGACGAAGAGCACATTATGTGCTCTTCTTTGCGTGCGGAACTTGTAGCAAACAAAGCTAAGCCGACCGACCCTAAGGTTAACTTGACTGATGATAGCAAATACGACAAGCGAGATGCCTGCGACTTGCAGGCATCTCGCTTTATCTAAATAACGTGGTTGTGAATCAACCGCTATCTGTTATCCGCCCAAGCATGGTCGGGTTTTCCAAGTGCCGCAGATTGCCGTGAAAGAGGAGCGACGCGTACTTTGGTACGCGAGCGACGGTTTGAACGGCAAGGTGCGGTGCTTGGGAAAGCCGCTTATCGATAGGAAACGCTCTGCTGAGAATCCTTCACGACTACGTCGTGGGCGCCGCCTTCGACGATGGAGGTGGAGCTTACCAGGGTCAGGCGTGCCTTTTCCTGGAGCTCGGGAATCGAGAGGGCACCGCAGTTGCACATCGTGGACTTGACCTTGTAGAGCGTGCCGCCCACACCGTCCTTGAGGGAGCCGGCGTAGGGAACGTAGGAGTCGACGCCCTCGACGAAGCTGAGCTTCGCGGCGCCGCCCAGGTCGTAGCGCTGCCAGTTGCGAGCACGCGCAGAACCCTCGCCCCAGTACTCCTTCATGTACTGACCGTTCACGTTGACGCGCTCGGTCGGGCTCTCGTCAAAGCGGGCGAAGTAACGGCCCAGCATCATAAAGTCGGCACCCATGGCAAGGGCGAGCGTCATGTGGTAGTCATAAACGATGCCGCCGTCGGAGCACACGGGCACGTAGACGCCGGTCTCCTCGTAGTACTCGTCGCGAGCGCGGCAGACATCGATCAGCGCGGTGGCCTGGCCACGGCCGATACCCTTGGTCTCACGGGTGATGCAGATGGAACCGCCGCCGATACCGACCTTGATGAAGTCGGCACCACAGTCGGCCAGGAAGCGGAAGCCCTCGGCGTCGACAACGTTACCGGCACCGACCTTGACGTCCTCGCCGTAGTTGGCGCGGATCCACTCGATGGTGCGCTTCTGCCACTCGCTGAAGCCCTCGGAAGAGTCGATGCACAGGACATCGGCACCAGCCTCGATGAGCAGCGGCACGCGCTCGGCATAGTCGCGGGTGTTGATACCGGCGCCGACCATGTAGCGCTTGTCGCCGTCGAGCAGCTCGTTGGGGTTGGTCTTGTGGCTGTCGTAGTCCTTGCGGAAGACGATACCCATGAGGTGATCGTAGTCGTCGACGATGGGCAGAGCGTTGAGCTTGTTGTCCCAGATGACGTCATTGGCAACCTTGAGGCTGATGTTCTTGTCGCCCACGATGAGCTGCTCACGCGGGGTCATGAACTCGGAGACCTTCGTCTGGTGGTCATCGCGGCTGGGGCGATAGTCACGGCTGGTGACGATGCCCAGGAGCTTACCCTTGGGAGTGCCGTCGTCGGTGACCGGCATGGTGGAGTGACCGGTCTTCTCCTTGAGCTCGATGACCTGCTCCATAGTCATGTCGGGGGTCAGGGTGGAATCGGACTGAACGAAGCCGGCCTTGTGATCCTTGACGGCCTTGACCATAGCGGCCTCGGACTCGGCGCTCTGGGAACCGTAAATGAAGGACAGGCCACCCTCGGTAGCGAGCGCGACACCCATGTCGACGCCCGAGACGGACTGCATGATGGCGGAAACCATGGGGATGTTCAGGGTGATTGCCGGCTTCTCACCGCGCTTAAAGCGGGTTAGCGGCGTCTTAAGAGAGACGTTGTTGGGAATGCACTGCGAGGACGAGTAACCAGGGACCAGCAGATACTCCGAAAACGTGTGGGACTCACCGGGAAAGAACGTAGCCATGTTTCTCCTTTTTCCATGCGACCGGTCGGCTGCAGGCCTCGTAGGACCCAGCCCAACCTTGGGCGCCCAATACTGGGGAAGTATCTTAACGCACTTTGACTGCTACAATGCATGATTTAAGAAGAGCACACGAGGGTTTGACGCAGGCTTTGCGTTTGCCCAGCAAACACTTTAGCGGGGAGACGTGGAGCGTATGGAGTACAAGACGACGGCAAAGTTGGTCATTCAAGCGTGCGACAAAGATCTGCCGGGCGTGTTTGGACACGGCTGTGTCTTGCTGCTGCAGGGTATCGCCCGCGAGCACTCGCTCAACCGCGCCGCCAAGAGCATGGGCATGGCGTATTCCAAGGCCTGGCGCATTGTAAACGAGGCAGAAGGTCAGCTGGGCTGCAAGCTCATCGAGCGCGACGGCGCCCGCGGATCCACGCTCACGCCCGCCGGAGAGCGAGCCATAGCGGCCTACGAGGAGCTGCAGACCGACATCAACAACGTCATTGCCACCAAAGCAAACGACCTCATCGCCAGCATCAAAGAGTAGCCAATTTGGGATGGGGCTTTTAGCTACCCAACCCCTTCTCATAAGTTGCGGTGAAATAGGGACTGTTTATGCGGTTAAAGCCGTAAATCAATCCCTATTTCACCGCAACTTATGAAGTCGAGGATGATTTAGCTAGTTGCGGAGGGCATTATCTAGGGTGGCGGCCACGATCAAGGGGTCGTCGGTGCCGGCGAAGAGGCGAATGGTGCTCCCTTGCTTGCCGCGTGGAGCCGAAAGGCGCGTCGTTGCGCCGCCGGCGGGCGATGTGCGAAACTCCCCCGGCAAAGCAACGAACAGATCATCCGCACTACGCTCGATAAGGTCAAATTCAACTGCCGGGCCAAAACCATGCTCGAGGATTCCCGTTGCAACCGCATGGTCGGGATGCGAGCTCAGTCCGGGATAGCGAACGTTGCGCACCATCTCGTTGGCGGCCAGATACTCGGCCAGCGCACGGGCGCGGTCGAAGTGTGCCTGCATGCGGGTATTGAGCGAGTCCAGCCCGCGCTCCAGCACACCGGCCTCCTCGGTAGAAAGGTCGAGCGCCAAAGCACCGCAGCCCGCAAACAACGCATGTGCGCACTCGGCAGCAGCATCCACACGATGGCGCTTGAGCTGCGAGCGCGCAACCGAAGCTGCGACGAGCTTGCGCGGAGCCCTACCGGCGCACACGCGATCGAGCGCCTCGAGCGACAGCGCAGCACCCAGCCGCAGCGGATCGCAGCCAAAAGCCGACGCCACGGTGTTGTCCACAACCAGCAGCGCGCGGGCATCGCGAGCCGCGCGGCCCAGAGCGCGAAGGTCGGGCACACGCAGACCAAACCCGCCGATAGAGTTGACGAACCACCACAGATTCGGCCCCTCGGCATCAAACGAAGCATCAAAGTTCTCGGACGCGGCGGCAAACGCCTCGACGGACGGCGAACCCACCAGCGCGACATCGCAGCAATCAAAGCCGCTCGCAAACGCATCGGCAAAGTCGTCCGCAAAGGCCACCAGGTGGTCGCCGGGGTGCACAATCCCCAATTGCGACAGCGCTGCTGGCACATGCGAGGCCGCGAGCAACCGTGCTTCACGCGCGCCGGTCCTCAAAGCCCAGGCCTCTTCTAGCTGCTGTACGCCCATACGGCACCGTCCCTTCAAAACAAAACCCACGATGCGGGTGTTCCCCGCATCGTGGGCAACGGCTGCAGTATAGCGCCGATATGCGACGAATCGCCTAGATGCTGAGCGCATGATAGTTCACGCTCGCACCCGGAGCGTCAACGGACACGCCATAGGCCTCGGGATAGATGCGCGTCGAAAACACGAGTGCGCCATCGTTCACAAACACCTCGACCGACGAAACATCGCCAACAATGCGCACGTTACGAACCTCGTCGACGGGCTCCCAACGCACGGTGCGACCGCAGCCGGCAGAAGCGCGGCTCTCATCGGTAAATCGCATCTCAAAGCGCGCGGGCAGCTCGCCCTCGGCGGGCACAAACGCCAGCTGCAGCTCGCCATCAACGGTCGCGTTAAATGCGCCGTCGATACCGCTAGAAATAACGTCAAAGCAGGTATCGCCGGCAACCTCCAACGAGCCCTCCCCCACACGCACCGAGGCATAATGGCGCTCGATCTCACGCGCCGGTTGCTGCAGCACCACGCCGCCGGCACCGGCTGTAAGCTCACGCGGCACCGTCATGCAGTGCTGCCAGCCGCACACCACGGTGGGTGCGTTGCCATAGGTCGGTTCATCGGGCATGCCCATCCAGCCGATCAGAATGTGGCGACCGTCCTCGGCCGTGAACTCCTGCGGAGCATAGAAGTCAAAACCGGCGTCCCACAGGCGGAATTCGCCCGGCTCATAGGTACCGTCACCACCGGTAATGTCGCCCGTTACAGGCATGTAGCCAGCAGCGTATACGTTGCCGCGGTCCCAACGACCGCCCTCGAGCCCCTGAGGAGAGAAGGACAGGAACTTCACCGGCACACCGTCATCGGCCTTAAGCTCAAGATACCCCGGGCACTCCCACATAAAGCCAAAACGCTCGGGCGTAGACACACGGGTCTCGAGCTCCCAGCTCAGCATATCGGCCGAGCCATACACCAGGATCTCGCCCACATCGCGCCCGGCACCCTCGCCGTGCATCGCACAAAAACGGCTCTCGACATGCGGCCCATCCACGCGACGACGGGCGCCCAGCACCATGTGATAACGCCCGTCCGCGTCACGCCATACCTTGGGATCGCGCACATGGCAGGTCAAATCCTCGGGATAATCATCGGACGCCAGCACCACGCGCTTTTGGCTGAACTCCCGACCGGCAAGGCCATCAACGCTCTCGACATAAACAGTATCGGCGCGGCGGCCGGTATTGACGTAGTCGTACGTCCCGTCCGCATCGGATAGCTTCACGTTGCCTGTGTACAGCACGCGAATGCGACCGTCCTCGGCAAGCGCGGAGCCCGAATACACGCCATGACAGTCGAACGGCTCGTCGGGAAGCAACGGCGCTCCAACATATTCCCACTTCATAAGGTCGCGGCTCGTCGCATGGCCCCAGACCTTAACGCCACCCTCGACATCAAACGGCGCATACTGAAAATAGGCATGGAACACGCCGCCCGCCTGGCAAAGACCGTTGGGGTCGTTGAGCCAACCCGCCGGCGGCATAATGTGGAAGCGCTGGCCATACGCGCCATGACCGCACTCAGAGGCGGCGGCGTCAACAGCGGCGACCAGCTTTGCAAGGTCGCGACCAAGTGCATTAGACATATCAAAGTCCTAACGGATCGAAAGTTACAAGGCGCCAGATGCGGGAAACACCCGCGAGCATACAGCCCGCGGGCATTCCCTCAATCAAAAGCTCTTAGGCCTGCTCGAAAGCCTTGGGCTCGTCCTTGTACAGGACAAACGAGACGCCAAAGGAAACCAGCGCGGCGACCGCGAACATGATCGCGTACTGCACGGGTTGGGCCAGGCACAGCAGGATACCGAAGATACCGGTGACGCCCGTGCCGGAAGCAGCAAGCGAGGTGAGCGCGCAGACCAGGGCACCGCAACCGCCGCCAATGCAGCCGGCGATGAAGGGCTTAAAGAAGCGCAGGTTCACACCAAAGATGGCCGGCTCGGTAATACCCATGAAGGCGGACAGAGCCGAAGGAAGCGCCAGGCCCTTGATCTTGGCATCGCGGGTTTTAAAGGCAACGGCGAGCGCTGCGCCACCCTGGGCGATATTGGCAGCGCTGGCAATGGGCAGCCAGTAGGTCACACCGTACTGGGCGAGCTGGCCCAGGTCGATGGCGGTGTACATCTGGTGGATACCGGTAACGACCGTGGGGGCATAGAACAGACCGACGATAAAGGAACCGATGCCGAAGGGCAGGGTCAGCAGGGCCTGGATCAGACCGAGGATGGCGTTCTCGGCCCACACGAAGATGGGGCCGACGGCAACGAGCGTCACGAGCACGGTCACGAACACGGAGACAAGCGGGGTCACAAAGAGGTCGAACATCTCGGGAACGATCTTGTGCAGGCGCTTCTCGAGGAAGGCCAGAATGGCGCAGGCGATGACGATGGGGATCACATGGCCCTGATAGCCGACCCACTCAAAGCTGTACACGCCGGGAATGACGGTGACCATGGTCTGAACGCCCTCGGAGGCAACCGTGTAAGCGCTCTGCAGCGAGGAGTTGATGAACGCACCGCCGACGACAGCGCCCAGATACGGGTTGGCGCCAAAGGCCTTAGCGGCGGAGTAGCCGATCAGGATCTGCAGAATGCCAAAGGACGTGCCCGAGACCAGGTCGGCAATCTTGTAGATAAAGTTATTGGTATCGAGCGCGATAAAGCCGTTGGAGGCCATAAAATTGAGGGCGCTCATAATGCCCAGCAGCAGGCCCGAAGCCACGATGGCGGGGATGATGGGGACAAAGACATCGCCGAGCACCTTAATGGCACGCATAAAGATGTTCTGCTGCTGAGCCGCGGCCTCCTTGACCTCGGCCTTGGTGGCAGCCTCGACGCCGCTGAGCGCGATGAACTCCTCGTAGACCTTGTTGACGGTGCCGGTGCCAAAAATAATCTGGAGCTGGCCCTGGGCCTCAAAGACGCCCTTGGCGCCGTCGACGTTCTCGAGGGCCTCCTTGTTAACCTTAGTGTTATCGGCAATCACCAGGCGCAGGCGAGTGGCGCAGTGCGCGGCCGAAACAACGTTGTCGGCGCCACCGATGTTGTCGAGCACCTCTTGGGCTGATTTGCGGTAGTCCATGACTTCCCTTTCCTCCAACGGGCGCATTTACACCCGGCCATCTTTGACACTTACACTGTAATCGATTTCAGTTTCATATGTCTGCAATCGTTTTCATAGTAGGGTGAACGGTAGGAAAAAGCCGGTGGATGGTAGTTTTGAGACAAACATAAGGGCTCAGAGGCAGACAGACATGCCCAAGACCTAGACATTCATAAGCTGATGACCGAGCTTGAGTGTCTTGAGACCGCTCTCCCCCTCCACGCCATCGAGCGTGTTGAGCAACATATTGGTCGCCTCGACGCCACTGGTCAGGTAGCCATAATGCACGGTGGGAATGCCGCCCGTCAGCGCGCGCAAAAACGCATTGTCGCCAAAACCACTCACGCGGTGTATGCCCTCGCCCATGCCGCGAACCTCATCGATGGCACGCAGCGCGCCCGCCGCCATGGTGTCGGTCGCGCAGGCGATAAATGAAACATCGGGAGCGACGGAAAGCAGCTCACGCGCCGCACCATAGCCCGAATCGAGCGTAAACGAGCCCAGGCGAATCAAGGCGGCATCGAGCGGGTTGCCCGCGGCGCGCAAGCCGGCCTCAAAACCGCGACGGCGGTCATAACCGGCCGCGCGATCCTCCTCGGTAACTCCAATATAGGCAATCTTGCCGTCCACGCGACCCCCAAGCGCATGGCCCAGCTCAAAGGCGGCCTCGTAATCGTCGTGATAGACGCACGCCGCGCCCTCAACATTCTGGCCGATCAGCACGATGGGCACGCGGCACGACTCAATCGCCCGACGGTGCTCGTCGGTAATCATAGTTGCCACCAGCACAATGCCATCGACTGGGTGGTTTTGGAATAAATCGAGGTATTCGAGCTCGCGATCGGGGGCATTGTCAGTATTGGCAAGCAGCATCTGGTAGCCACGACGACCGAGCACCTGGCCGATGCCGGCGGTAATGCGGCTCACGGATTCCGAGTTGATCTTGGGCACGATGACGCCGATGAGCTTGGTGGAGCCGGTGCGCAGCGCGCGAGCCTGGCTGGACCGCACGTATCCGGTCAGCTCAATCGCCTGCTTAATGCGCTCGGCCTTGTCCGCCGAGATATATCCACCGTTGAGGTAGCGCGAGACGGCGGCGCTCGAAACGCCCGCCAGCTCGGCCACATCTTTCATCTTTACCACGAGCACCCCTGTCGTTGAAATCGCTTTCACCATGATACCCGTGACGGCGCTTCGGATAAATCAATATCACCCAGATCGAGCAAACGTCAGCGAGCGAGCAGCTGTCGTGGCGAGGTGCCGCGAAAGAGGAGCGAAGCGTACTTTATGTACGCGAGCGACGGTTTGAGCGGCAGATCGCCCGGCAGATGCCCGCGCAGCGTCGACCGGTCCGGCGTTCGGCAGAACGCCGGAACAAAATTAGCCGTGGTACTCGCCGTTGTACTGGATGAGCGTCAGGTCCTCAACGCCATCGAGCGCGCGGATGGCGTCGGCATACGGCATATCCACACCATCCGAGAACAGCTCGACGGCCATCTCGACCTTGTCACCGCGCATCGTCTTGGACTTGACGGTGAACTTGGTACGCCCAAACGCGCGCACGATATCGTCGCCGGTGGTCTGGCCAGTGTAGTGGATGACCATCATGTACACGCGCGCCTTGTCCTGGTGGCTCGCAAAGCCGGCAATTATCACTACGATCACCACCGCTGTGAGCCCCACGAGCGCATACATGCCGGCACCTGCCGTAATGCCCGTGGTAATAGCCCAAAACAGATACAGCAGGTCGAGCGGGTCCTTGACCGCCGTACGATAGCGGACGATAGACAGAGCACCGACCATACCGAGCGAGATGACCACGTTCGTCGAAATCGCGAGCGTGACCATACAGGTGAGCACGCACATGCCCACAAGCGTCACGGCAAAGCTACGCGAATACACCACGCCGGTAAAAAAGCGCTTGTACACGTAATAGATCAGGATGCCCATGGCGAGCGCCACGAGCAGCGACAGGCCAATCTTGGCAGGGTCGACCTGACCAAACGCCTCCAAGACGGAGTTCTTAAAAAAGTCCCTGGTGCTCATGGTCTAATTATCCCCTCGGTTCTCAAAATCCGATTCCCAGTAGTTAAAACCGCGCAGGTAGGCGGTCTTTTCGTAACACAGGCAGTACTTGGAGACCGCCGTGAGCTCGGCCGCGCCCTGCGGCACCATATCGCGCACCAGCTGCGGGCAAAACTCGGTAAACTTGACCTCCATCACCAGCTTGCCGGGCTCCAGCACGGGCAGCACTGGCAAGGTCGCGTCAAAGATGTCAAAGCTTCCCAGCGCGGCACGCACGTTCATGTCAAACGTAATGCGCACGGTGCCTTCATCCATCACCCACGGCTCGCGCTCGTAGTCCACGATGGTCCGCGGGCGCATCATATTGCAGATACACTCGATGTAGAACTCACGACAGAGTGGATAGGGGCTCCTCAGCAAAAAGTCGTAGTCGCCAGCCAGAATCTGCTCAAACTCGCCGCGCGTAAGTGGCGCGTCCTCCTTATAGATCCAGCTGCCGTACTTCTTTTTGCGCTCGAGCTTAATCACCTTGTCGCCGCCGTTATAGATGCGCACGCGATACTTTTTGCGCATGAGAATACCGGCGTCTTTTTCCTCGTAGGCCGAATTGCAGTAGTCGTCAAAGTACAGGCTGCGAATGGTGTAACCGCCCGCCTGCGCATGCTTGTCCAGCTTAAACACCGGCGCCATGCGACAGGCAAGCGCAGCGTGCTCACCCTCGTTAATGAGATATTTGAGCTCGTGGCGGTAACGCTCCTGCGTGGTTCGCGCAGGAGGTGCCGCCAGGCGCTTAAGCAGCGCGCTAGCCCTCCTCATACGTATCCTCCACGACCTTACCGCCGTCTTGCACGTAAAAACACTTCATGCCGTACTGTTTACCGTCGTCGGTCACATAGCAGTCAAACGCATCTTGCGTATAGCCGTCGGAGTTGGTGGCGCGCACGCGCACAAAATACTGGCCGGAATCGGGCGCATCGCAGGTCACCTCAGGCAGCAGCACGTCCTCGGCCTTAAAAAGCACGTCGCTTATGGCATAGTCGCGCGCGAGCTCGACGGTATAGCGAATATCACGCGCCTCAAAGTCGTACGCGGCATCCCAGTTCAAGCGCAGCTTGCCGTTATCGATCTGCGGCACGCCAATGTAGAACGGCATGGGCTTTTTATAGCTCTCGCAATAGCCCTTGTAGTTCTCCTCGATCTCGGAAGGAATCGCTGCGGCAATCTGCTCGTATTGATCCTTGGTGACAGGCAGATTGTCGATATCGGGCGAAGCAAAGACCAGGGATTCGGTAACCTCGCGATAATGTTTGATCATCTTGGCAAGACGTGCCTCGGTCAAATACGAGCGCAAGTCCTTGACAGCACGATCGAGTTCGCCGCGGAACGACTTGCTGTGCAACGCGCGGTTGAACAGCACGTTGCCCCAGTAGTTGCTCACGCCGCGCTCCCAGCTCGCATAGTCCGAGAACCCCTTCAGGCTCAGCTCGAGCTTACGCAGCATGCCGTCGTTATCCCAATCCAAAAAGTACCAGGCTTTTGAGTTGAGCGGGCTATACAGATAGCAGTTACGGTTCTGCGTATCGCAGTTGCCCGTCAGAATCTGAAACGCCAGCCAATAGACCAGATTCTCGGTATCAAAGTAGGTCGCAAGCACGTCATCGATCTTTTGCGATTCGTCGTTGAGCGCATCGAGCATCTCGATGAGCTTGGTGTGGTCCGAGTCGCCCTTAATCTCGAGCATGCCCTCAAAGTTGGCCTGGTTGTAGTCGGGATCGTCGGCGAGCTTAATGGTGTCCTCGTAGCGATGGAAATCAAAGCTGTTCACCTTGTACAGGTGCCCGTTCTTATCCAAGCCGTGCGCCTTAAGCGCCGTCTTATTGAGCTGCTCCACCTGCGTAAACAGGCCGTAGTCCTCAAAGGTGTCGTTGGACTTTTCGGTCTGGTCGCACACCCACAAATGCACAAACTGCGTGCGCAGGCCCATCATCTGGGGAATCCCGCGGATAAGGTCGTAGGCCATCTTGTTGCGAAAACGCATGCCCTCGCCCATGTGCTTGTTAAGCGCAATCGCGCGCTGTTGGCGCCAGGTACCCTTGCCCTTTTTGAGCTCTACCTTGTAATTCTTCTGCGTATAACCGCTCGACGTCTGGCCGCGCACCTGCACGGTAGCATTGGGCGCTTCCTCGCCATAGCCAACCTCGCCGGCCACCGGGCCGTCTTCGTCGCCCGCCTGCAAAAGGCCCATAACCTGATAGCGCACCACGCCCATGTCGGCGTAGTCGTAGACCGAGTACGTATTGATCTCGGCCCAGCTATGATCGGTGTTCTCGGAGCTGTTGCCGCGCGAGACCGTCAGGTACATGGTCACAATGCCCGAGTCATCGTAGACCTCGTAGAGCTCGTCCTTGTCGCGGAGGTGCTTGGTACCGTCCGAGGACTCGGCCTTTTTAATCTTGTCCTGCTTTTTGACCTTTTTGGTCGAGGATTCGTCCTGAGACGAACAGCCCGAAAGCAACAGCGCGCCGGCAGCCGCCTCGATCAGGCAGCGGCGAGACATCAACTTATCGATCATCAGAACCTCCCCAATGTTTTTGATACAGGCGAACCACCATACGTTCAAACGCACTGCGCGGCTCACCGCCCGCGCGCTTGTCCTCGTAGCATTGCTCAACACGGTCGAGCACCCGGCCAAGTTCGGTAAACCAGCCCGTCTTGTCGGTCGCCACAATGGGCTGCTGGCTCAGGATACGATACGGCAAGTTGGCGGTATAGGTATCGAGCCGCAGCAGCGCCACGATAAAAAACACCGCCGCACCCAACAAAAAGCCAAAGCCGTAAAACTGCTGCGGCAAAAGCAACGACACGGCAGTCGCCAGCCCGGCCACACCGGCAAACAACCCCGAGGCCAACACGGCCCCCTTGTCGTCGGTAAAGTACAGCAAGATGAGCATCACCGTATTGCCCACGGCATACAGGCCATAGCCCACGCACAGCGTGCGAAAATACCCATGCATCAGGTTGTTAAAGCCCAGCGGCAGGGCCGAGAGCACCGTGGTCTCGAGCGAGATGACCGCCGCGGTCACAAACAACTGTTTGAGCGCGCAAAAGCGCAGTTCGCTGTTGAGCGTGGAGAGCATCCCCTCCTCTGCCACCACAATGTCGCCCACCACGCCGCCGTCGTTGAACAGGCTGTAGTAGTCGCGATAGCGCGGATAGAAATTGACCTCGACCGAGACCACAAAGTTGACGGTCGTGACCAGGATCGTCAAAAACGCGATGAGCGCCGGCACATCGTAGTAGGGCGCGCCATAAAACAAGCCCTTGACCTGCACGCCAATGGGACCGGCCCAAATAATCACCAGGTGCGCAAAGAGTCCCAGATTGGTTAACAGACCCGTGAGCGCCAGCGGCATAAACTGATCGAGCCACTGCAAAAAGGGCCAGGGGCTGCGGTCGCTCTGAGGAAAATACCGGTACAGCAGTACCACGTCCCAGGCGAGCATGACGCCGTAGCCCAGGGCGATTGACGCCAACAGGCCCTCGACCGACGGCAGCCCCAGCGCCAGCGCGGCCAGGGCGCACAGGCACGCCACGCCAATAGCAGCCGCAAAGCTGCAAAGGATGCCGCGGTAATCCTTGATGGCCGTGAGGTAGCTCATGCCGTTCCAGTTGACGATCATAATGTTGAACAGCCACAGGCACAGCAGCCCCTGCAGCAGCGTGGCGCCCGAGAACAGCAAAAAGACGCCGTAGAGCACCGTGCCCGCAACGAGCATGACAGCATTGGAGCCCCAAAACGAAGGCAGAATCTCGTCCTCGCGCTCGGCAAACAACATATCGGCCAAAAAGCGCGTGACCGGCATAGAGAAAAAGCTCGTGAGCAAAAGTGAGGCCAGCAGTGTGTAGGTCACCATGCACACCAGCAGATCCTGGTTGGCACGGCCCACACCCCACAGACCGCACAGCACCAAGATACCCACCTGCAGCAGCACGCCCAACAGCATGGGACCCGTGCACACAATGCCGGCGTAGCCGTAAGCACGCATCGTGGCAAACAGGCCCTTGCGCCTAAACAGGCGCTTAAGCTCAAAACCAATTCCGGCCATCGGCTACTCCCCCTCTCTGGGCAGGTTAAACGCACACGCCGTCTCGTCGTACAGCGCGCGATAGTTGGCGAGCATTTGCTCGTGCAAAAAGTACGTGGCAACGCGACGCTGCCCGCGCTCCCCCATCTCGATACGACGGGCGCGGCTTGTGCACATGCGCTCCATGGCATCGGCCAAGCCCTTGCGATACATGGGCGGCGTCACAAAACCCGCCACGCCAAAGTCGTCACCCGGGGCGCCTTCGAGCAGCTCGCGGCAGCAGCCCACCTCGGTCGTCACGCAGGGACGGCGCGCTGCAAGCGACTCCAGCACGCTGAGCGGCTGGCCCTCGGAGATGCTCGTCAAAATGGTAAAGTCGAGCTTTTCCATGTACTCGACCACGTTGACGCGGCCAGTAAAGATCAGGTCGCGCACGCCCAGGGTTTCGACCAGCGCGTGGCACTCGGCGCCATACTCCTCGTCGTCCACGCCGCCCATGATGTGCAGGCGCACCTTGGGCAGGCGCTCATGCAGCTCAAAGAACGCATAGATCATAGTCTTGACGTCCTTGATGGGCGCCAGGCGCACCACCGCGCCAATGTCCACCCAGCCGTCATCGGGCTTTAAGGGAATGTCCTTAAAGCGGTCGAACTGGATGCCGTTGGGGATGACCAGACATTTGTCTGCATCGCAACCCATATCGATCTGCGTTTTGCGGGCGTTATGGAACAAACTCGTCACGCGGAAGGCGTGGCGGTAGATCTCCTCCGAAAGCAGGTAGAAAAAGCGAATCCAGCGGTCCTTAAACGACGGCACCACCCAATCGGCGCGAATGATCTCTTCCTCGCGCTCGCGGGTATAGATGCCATGCTCGGTCAGCAGCACCGGCGCATGGTGAACGCTTGAGCCCAGGCAGGCGAGCAGGCCACCGTAGCCGGTCGAGATGGCATGGTACACATCGGCCACCGGCACCTCGCTGCCCAACAGGTAGAGCACGGGCAGCAACATGGAGCGCATGGTGTGGAATGCATCGGCAAAGGGCGTGTAGGGATACTCGGTCAGGCACACGTCGCGAAAGATATCCATAAACGTGCGGCTCTGCAAAAACGAGAGCGGATGCACGCGACGGCGGTGGAAGATATCGAATAACACGTCCCAGTCCGGATTGGAGAGCGACACCAGACGGCGTAGCGCCTCGCGCTCACGGTCGTTAAAACTGGCTTCGTGCTGCTCGCCCGAAAGCCGCAGGGCATCGTCCAGGAACACCTCGTGCACCTCGACCACGTTGCCGGGCAGCTCGTAGACAAACTTGCCACGGTCGGCAGCATGCGCGCCGATCACCCACAGCACGAACTTGTGCTCGGGCATGGCCTGGATATAGCCATGCATCCAGGTAGATACGCCGCCGTGCACATAGGGGTAGCAACCCTCGAGTACCAAGCAGATTCTCATCTGTCGCCACCCTCCTTGCGCTCGATCGTCAGGGTATTATCATTTGCCTTGAGCAGATACAGATTGCCCGTAAGGTGCGTCAGTTCGCCACCCGTCACCGCACCCGGCTCGCCATTATTGGCGCGGAACATGAGCCACGCCTCGTCGTGGAAATTGCCCAGGCTGAGCGTCCAGGCATCCGCACTGGTATCCACGCTCACCGTAACCGACGAAAAGCGCTGAATGGCGCCCGAGCATTCCGAGCCGGTCTGGCGGCGCAGGTCGGGCGCAGACTTGGTAAGCCAGTCCAGGTAGTCGGTCAGGCCGCCCTTGTAGACTTCCCAGCCCTCCTTGGCGCCGCGATCGGGATCGAGCAGGTCGTCCGGGTGCATAAAGTGCGTACTCACGTAGTGCATGTTGAGCTCGGACACGGCAGCCAGGCGCATATAGGAATCGTCGACCATGCCGCCCGAGACAATACGCGGCTGCTCTACAATACCATCGCTCGCCACGCCAAACTCCTGCACGTACGGCAGGTCGGTACCGTCCTCAAAGTACGTACTGGCAATAGTCTTAATGCGCGGAACGTCGGTGCCGATAAGCTGGCGCGCGCGGGCCGAAAGGATATTCGACGGTGGCACGTAGACCGAGCCATGAGCGTTGGGCAGGACCTCGTCTTGAAACGCGATAAGTTCGTTAAGCGAAGCGACGAGCGTCTCTTTGTTCTTCCAGGTCTTGTAGACGTACAGCGTGCCATAGTCGGTATCCCAGAGCGCCAGAGGCTGATGGTTGTAGCCGTGAAAGCCCAGCTCTCCGCCCATCTGCAGCAGCATGCCGCCAAAATAGCGGAACTGCGTGGTATCGGGTTGGCGCGCGGGCTTGGTCTGGTTGACCGCGTCCTCGTAGTTTTCGATCATCACGCCGGTATAGCGAATGCCGTATTTTTGCGCGAGCTTTTGCAGATCGGGCCACCAGACCTTGGTGTAAAAATCGGCAATGGAAAGGCCGTAGTCACGCTTGATATAAGTACCATCGCCCGAGGGCACGGGGCTAGGAAAGTCGTCCAAATAGAACACGGCGCTGTTGATGACCGGATAGGCCGTGGCATCACCCAGCAAGCTTATGGCCGAAGCATAGAACCCACGCATGACCTTGTCGTAAATGCCAATGTTGCACACCACGGTGTGACCACTGCCGCAATCGTTAGACCAAATGAGCGGCGTGCCCGCGTCACCGGTCCTTGCCCAGACGTGCGCCGTTTCGCGCAATGAAACCGAAAGCGAAGAATCGAAGGGGTCTGAGAACTCGTAGCGCTCTCCTCCGCCCAACATAAAGTCCTCGCTCGGAACGATACTTTCGGCTGTCGCATAGTCATATCCGGCCGATTCGATCCCAAGCCTGGAAGCAATAGCCTGCAGGCAGTTCGAGTTATCTGGCGTCATGCCCAGCATGAGTGAGCCGCCCGCACTCACCCAACTCATCAGATCGGTCAGATGCGCACCCAGTCCGTCAAGCGAGGGCATAAGCACAATCACGCGATCAAACGACGTGAGTGATGGGATCGCGTCCGCACCGTCGATGGCAATATCAACATCGCGATGGGCGATCTTCATGTCCAGCAAAATCTGGTCGAACTGGTCTTTAACGTCGTCGACGCTATCTTGGTCCGAGTCGGTAATGACCAGGCACGTGGGCTTTTGGCCAAAGATTGCCGAGGAGGCCGGCACCGCATCGTTGGCGGCAAGCATCCCCAGCTTATGCTGGCCCGCACTGTACTGCACGCCGGCACGCTCCACCAGCAGCACGGCGGCCATGGCAATAAAGACCGCCCACACCACGAGGAGTCCCATCCAACGAAAGCGCCCTGCACGGTCGCGGATATGTTGCGCCACGCTCATCTGGCCTCCTCCCCGTCGCGCCAAAACGTCAACTTTTCGCGGTTGTCGGCGCTCAAATACACATGTTGCTTGTCAATCGCATCGATCACACGGTGGACCTCGTCACCATCGCGGCGCATCACGGCCAGGCGCAGGCAAAGCATCCAAACCTCCTGCTCCTCGGGCACGTCGAGCACCAGCTGGTCGATCACGGCCTGCGCCTCGTCGATCTGTCCGACATCGGCCAGCGCCGTCGCGTATCGAATGCGCAGCTCAAAAGTGTCTTCGCGCTCGCAGCGACGCGCAAGCAGGCGCGCGTACTGTTGGCGCTGAATCTGAGCCACGCGCCCCTCAGCCAAACCCAAGTCCAAATATTCACCAAGAAAATCGCAGTATTCGTTGAGGTTTTGCGCGCTCGGGTCCGTCTTAAAGGCACGCTCCAGCTGCTGAAGCTTAAGGTCGGACTCCTTGGAGATCTGCGCCACCGCCGTCGCGGCATAGTGCGCCACCTCAACGTCGTCGTTAAGCTTAGCCGCCTGCAACTGCGCCAGGTACGCGTCGGGCTCATCGGTGAGCATGGAGAGCATTAGGCGGCGCCGGTATGCCGGGTCGTTGACGATGAGCGCCTCCTCGAGCGGGACCACGCCCGCATCGGCGTCACGGTCGTGCACCAGGATGCTGCGATGCAGCTCGTCGTTGAAGAGCAGCAACTCCGGCGCAGACTCTTTCAGCCCCTCGCCAAACACCGCGCTGCGGACCGATAGCAGAACCACCAGCAACGGGCCCCACAGCGGCACCAGCACTATCACAGCCAGCATGTGCCCGCGCACCGGCAGCAGGCCCAGCTTCATAAGCGTCCACAGCATCAGGCAAACCAGCGCATGAATCAGCAGCAAGACGGCAGCAACGACGAGCGAGATCAAGCGGCACCCCCCTCGCCGTCACCGGTGTAAGAGATGTGCTGCAGCAGCGCCACGATGTCCTCGCCGTCGACGGGCTCCACCGCAATCTGCTTGGCGCTCAGGCGCTCGCGGATAATGGGCAGATCGCACGCCTTTGCCTGGCGCATAAGCAGATAGAGCACGTCGCCGTCGACCAAGCCCGCCGCGTCGCTCTCACGGATTGCCGACCCAATTGCGCCCACCAGCTCGCCGACAGGCTCCACGCCCGGTACCACGCGCAGGAGCAAAAAACTCCCCATCTTGCTATCTGCGAGCGCCTGCTCCGCCGCGAGCTCTTGGCCAAAGGCAGCCTGCTTGAGCACGCAAGTGCCGTCAACGCAGCGTTTATCCTGCGCCACCGCCTCATAGTCAAAAGCACGGCCCAGCGCGCTTTCGACCAGCCCGCACAAGATGCGGAACAGGTTTTGATAATAGAGGGTCATTTGGTTTTCGGCCGCACTACGCACAAAGATCAACACGGCGGGTGCCCCGTCGCGCTCGATCGTGTATCCAAACATGGGAAGTCCCGGCGTCAGCTCGCGGTTCACCCACAGGTTCGAACGACCCCCGTCGCCCAAAAGAGGCGCAAGCTGCTCAAGCGTGAGCGAGCGTGCGGCATCTTCGGCAATCGCGGGACTTGCTGCCACCAGGCGTGCAAATGCCCCGCCCGAAACATGGTAGATCGCCACCGAATCGTTCCCGAGGATCTCGCCCAGAAGCTCGCAGCACTTGCGATAGATGTCACGCGGGTTGAGCACGTCGAGCTCCTGCGTCACGGCAAAGATCTTGCCAAAACTGTCGTGGCGACCCACGATCTGGCGCCTGTACTCGCGCTTGTCCTCGATCGCGTCGTGGTAGAGCTGCGTAAGGAACGTATTGCGGTTGCGCACGAGCTCGTTTTGATCGCGCTCCGCCCTAATAGCTTCGCTGTTGCGCAGCTGCACATAGCCGCACACGGCACCCACCACAAAGTACGCAATAAACGGCAGCCAGTTGGACGGCTCGTAGAACAGACCCTGGAAGGTATAGCCATACTGGGTAAAGTAGCTCGCGGCCAAGCCCACCGATGCCAGCAGCGCCGCGACCAAGCCAAAGTCCAAGCCATACAGCGTGCCGATCAGCACCACGTAGAGCAGGCGATAATCGAGCACGTTGAACTGGGCCGATTGGGAGAACAGATGCTCCAGCACCTCGAACAGAACCCAAGCGGCTGCCGTCTCCAGACATTTGACAGGCAGCGTGCGCATTTGAATGCGGTCGATGGCAGCGCGAAAGGGGTTGACCTTCTTTGCGCGGCCAGCACCCCAACGCGCTTGAATGGTCGAAAGATCGCGTAGCAAGTCGTAGCGCTGAAACCAGCCATAACGCACGCGAACGACGTCGCTGGCGGGCAGCGCGTAGCCGGCAGAATCGCCATAGGCAACTGAGACCCCTGGGAAGAGCGCCTTGAGGGCCTCGCCCACCTCACCTGACGCGTGATAGAAGGTATCGGCAACGTCGAGCGTCTCAAAGGAGGCATCCCAGCTGTCGAAGATACGGCGTACCAGCACCGCGAGCTCCTCGGCACACAGCAGGGGAAACGCTGCATCCTGCGCACCCTGCAGAGCAACCGATCCGGTTGAGCACGCGTCGAACAGCGGCACCAAAAACGGGTCCTCCAGCGCGGCAGACGCGGTATACAGGAACGGCACGCGCAGAATCTTGGTCTGAACGCCCTCGCGAGCAGCGTAGTAGCGGCACAGGTCGTTGGCTGCGTGCGCGATAATGCCCTTGCCCGTTCGCCCCGCGGCATCGGCGGCGCCCTCGGCTCCCGCGGGCCCCGCGACATACAGCAGTTGGACCCGGCGACCCGCGCACGCACGAAAGACCGTGCGCAGCAGCTCGATATCGCCCACGGTATCGGTATGCGGGGTAAGGTAATTAGACAGGTAGACCACGCGGTCGAACTCGTAGGCCTGCTCCAGGTGCTGGAGGAGCTCTTTCCACGAGGCATGGGGCGACGACTCATCGCGGCGCACTTCCGCGGCAGCGACGACCTTAACGTGATCCCCGGGGAACGCCTTGGAGCAGAAGTCATCGTCAACATATGCGGTATTGCCAACAACCAGCACCTCCATGGCATACTCCTCCCCTAATAACCACTTTTGTCATAGTCAAACATGCGTATTTTACGCTGTCAACGCGAGTTGGAACGCCTTTAAGGCTGTTTTAAGAACTTTTTTAGGGAATGAGGGGACTTCGAGAGTGCAAAATGAGTGCCCAATCCTGAAGTATGCGGCAAATTGTTGATATGCCGACCACGCCGGATAGTAGCAACGCTTATACCTGCGGTTTCTTTACATGAAAAGGGCGATGTGCTCGAGGGTTCCGAAATTTGCCGCATACTTCCGTCGAGCGTTTCCGGAAGTGCGGTGAAAAACCGAGATCTGTCGACTAGGCCCCTGTTTTAGGCATCCGCGACCTGTGGTTTTGTTGCCGAAATTCGGTTTATGCTCAGAGGTTTCCGATTTTTCCCCGCACTTCCGAAATACACGGTAAATAACCCACTGTCCCGAAGCGAAAACACGACAGCATCCAGTAGTCGCGAATACATCAAAGGGCCGTTGATGGAAAACCGAACAACGGCCCTTCTTTGTTATCGCCTCACTTAGAGTCCGGGACGACTGTGTCACTGAGGGCATTCTCTCAGACCGCCCAGTGACTCAACAATTCGACAAGTGGCAATGTGGCTGTTCGGTTCCAGCCTTCAGCTAAATAACTAGGGGATACCCTCCTGAAAGGAACCCCTTGTAAAACGATGGCTTGCATAAGACCGCTTTAAGAACATCTTCAAAGGATGGGGTGGAAGGGGGCTAAATTGCGAACCCAATCTGTGGCAGATAAAGTGGCCCCCACACTCCACCAGCTGCGACATTTTCAATAATGCCTCTTGCATAGGAATACAGGTCCTGCATACCGGTGCTAAGTGCTTCTCTGTCAAAAGCATCGTCATCTAAATCCGCAGGAGCGCGATATATGCCGGAGACGGATATTTCGGAACGATAGTAATGACCTTCATTGCTGGGTAAAAGCTCTATAACTAAATTGAGCTGGCGAAACCTGGTTCCGTTTTCGTCCGAAAATGCGCTGGTGATAGCATTTCTGACGTTGCATTCGACGCCAGACTTATTGACGCCCTCTTTCGGAGTCATTCCGCCATCAAATGAAAAACTATCCACTTTTCTAGTCACGCATGTAATCAGCGGAGATTCAATGCGTTGCTTCTGTAGCGTTTCCATTTACATCTCCAATCGAAAGGCATTCTCTTCTGCCAAAGGAGTCGAGTCCCTATAAGCCGGGGCTTCTCCTCCCTGTATCACCGAAAATTGTGATGTATTAAGTCCCGAGGTCGTCTCATCAGAAGAAAGACCCAGATATTTGCGAACCTCGGGGACGTCTCGAATGAGCTTCATAAGATTATTTGCGGTAATAGACTGTTGTGACGCCCCGTTCTCCCAACGAGATGCCGTTGGTTTTGAAACCCCTAAAAGCGACTCAAATTCATGCTGAGTTAAACCGAGATCAGAGCGCAAATCTTTAATATCGGAGGGAGAAAGAAGTTCATGTGTCTTGGCATATTGCGAAGCCAGCGCATGGGCGAGCTTAGTCGCCTCTGCAGCGGTCATTTCATCGTTGCCGCACTCACAAATATAATGCTCAATTCCTTTTACCGTTATTTGCTCGCCACGGTATGATTCAGACATTGGCGCCGTGGTAAATTGCATTTCTTTGCCACATTCCATGCAACGCATGGCTCCTCCTTTAATGAATATATCCATCGATGTTCGCAGACAAAACGTTCAAATGTGCATTGCCTTCAGAATCGATTAAAAACTTGACGTACCAATCCTCGCATTCAAAACCTCGGCACTCATAGACATCTGCATAAACACCATGCAAAGGGCCATCCATGTCGAGCGCAATGGATTTTCTAAAGTCGCCAGGCTCCAGATAATCAAAAAGGTCAGCAAGGAAATGGTCGATGTCCAGATAGCCAAACTGGTTCATCAGGTGCCTGCGCACCCTACCGTTTACCATCATCTTTCCCAAACGAGCTAAAGACTTCGCTTCGTCAAGTGAATATGTCGGTCGGAGCTTGGTTCGATTCATAACCACCCCTTAGTTAGCATGATGCTAACTATATTCGTCTTGTAGCCAATTGGCAACCTATTATGGCTTTCAAGGCCAAGCACGTTGAAGCCATATTTAGCATGCATTCGGAAGTGCGGTGAAAACCCGAGACCTGCCGGCCAGATCCCAGATTTGAGACCTTGCGACCTGCGGTTTAATTGGCAAAAATCGGGGTGCGTTCAGCAAGTTTCGATTTTCCCCGCACTTCCGAAATACGCAGTAAAAAACCCACTGCCCAGAAGCAAATTCGGACAAGTGTCCTTCGGAAACAACCCCCTAAACGCGAAAACCGCCTTTCGGCGGTTCCCACGGACCAAGCTGAACGTATCGTCGCAAGGCCTCATCACGCCTATTACTTTAAGGGAGAACTTGCAAGGCCGTCAATCCAATACCGCCAAGCTCTCGAGTCATATTTTGAGCCCCATCATGGATCAGCCATTCATCAAGGCAATCGTATCGGAGCGGTGGTCGCCGGCAAGTTCCATACCGACACGCTCCTCTGTCAACAGGCAATCTGTCCCGATCGTCAATAGACATGAAAGGCTTCACCGTCATTGCGGCACCTTAACAAAAGAAAGGCGGCCATCCCAAGAAGGATAGCCACCTTTCCGCAGGACGCGGGGCCCGTAGGCTACCCGCGTCAATACCGCTTTTAGATAGGCTACTAATTATTGATTCATAAATCAACGCTATTAATTTGAATCGAACGGTAACCCTATAGCCCAGGCCCGCCGTCCCCTCGTGGTGCCCAGCCCCGACGAGCTCGGACGACCCCTCGTCGAGCAGCCCGTTGAGCGTCTCATTAACGGGCTTCCTCACCAGATTCATTATGTCCTTGCGCAGCGACTCCTCGTCGACCGTTACGAGGTTCGCAGACACGGCCCGTGTCCCCTTCGTCTATGATTTGTTGTTTAGCCGCTAGAAATCATATGACGGGACGAGGGCCGTGTTCTGTCATGCAGTCGTCGATCTGCGGGGGAAATTATTCGTCACCAGCGTACAACCTTACTCTTCGTCACAATTCCCCAATGAACAAATCGCGTTTTCTATTCCGCGAAGGCGCTTACCAAACTGCCTGATTTCGCGATAGGCAGCCCTTTGGTCCTTTTCAAAAGTAGTCTCACAAGAAATAGAGATCGTGCTCTCAAATGAGCCAATCTCAACCGGGCAGATAGTCGAGAAACGTCTACGCCCGTATTTCTTTGAAAAGGAGACATTCACTTCAACAATGAAGCTCCCCCACAATCCTTCGAGATCCTCAAACCTTCCCAAGAGAATGTCCCTCTCATGTTTAGGAGGCAAAATTGCGTAGCCCCTATCAAACACTACGGAAGCATGTTTATATTCGAAAGAATCCTTTAGAAACAAGTCAGGAGAAAGTCGAAACGAAACATTGTATGCAGGCGCCTCTCCAATATTTCTGATAACAAGCCGCGCTAGTGAGGGCGAGACATCATCTGGCCGAATGAACATAATAATATTCGGAGAAGTTTGAATCACCAGGGCTCTAAGGCCCGCCCACGATGCAACGACAGTTGCTATGGCCACCATCGAACTAATCCAAATGGATACTATATCTAATTCACTCATTAATTGTCCAAACTAATAGCGCCGCCACATGTCGTATAAGAAGAGGCTGCGGCGCATATGCCGATAAAAACAAAAAACAACGCGGGTCCCCGACGCTTGAATCTCGCCGGAGACCCCCATAAAATGTTTAATGTTGGCGCGCTAAGTCAACATCACGCTAGGCTTTAGTTGCCGCTAAAGCCTAGCGGATCTTTACCCTTATGACCTTCGTGGTCGTTCCGATCTTCCCGATCGCACCCGTTGAGCTAATTCGATACTTCGGAATCTTTACGCGAATTGTCTTCGTAGCCATATATATCACCTCCCTACTGTCACATCACGCCTTGCTCGCAGGCTAACGGTGCTTGGCAATCTGGTGCTTGACCAGAGTCTTCGCAGCCGCGGACTTCGCGGCTTTACTCGTCGAGGAGCTCGCGAGTGTCTTGGCAGCAGCGCCAACCTTTCCTCCATGATGGGTAGCCATAATCTCACCTCCAATCTATAACAGTTTGAATCTTGACAGCCCAATCATAACATACTTCATTGCTTCGCTGTCCAAATAATTCTTGCTTTGTCTCATGCTGTCTCATATAATAACAGCGAGGAGAGGAGCACACATGAAGAGATCAGACATCATCGACTTAATCCGAGCGCATTCGGAACACGACGATCTCGCCTTCAACAACGCAGCCACTATTATCGCGAAAGATTTTGAGACGTCTGGACAGTCCGAGCTTGCAAGTTACATCATGGCCCTCATTGCCAGAACGCGCACATTTGTACCGCAAGAAGTCACTGAGCAGAAATACGACTTCCTGGAAAAGGTAATCAGCAACAACACCTCGCTACCCCTTCCCCAGGCCATCGCTAACGATATCCAAGGGCTGCTCAATGCTCTATCTAAAGATGTGGACATCAACACTGTCCTCTTTTACGGCGCATCGGGAACTGGCAAAACCGAAGCTACAAAACAGATAGCCAGAATACTTGGCTACCAGTTATATGCCGTTGATTTCAATCAAATCATCGATAGCAAACTCGGAGAGACGGCCAAGAATATCGCGAAGGTCTTCCAAGAAATCCACGATATCGGCGACGGCGCCATTGTCCTGTTCGATGAAATCGATGCTATAGCCTTAGATAGAATTAACCAAAACGACGTCCGTGAGATGGGGCGAGCCACAAGTGCACTCCTAAAAGAGTTCGACAAGCTGAACACGCGATCCGCCATAATCGCAACAACGAACCTTTACGACAAACTAGACCCGGCACTCGCCAGGCGCTTCGATGTACAAATTAACTTTAATAGATACACCCATGACGATCTCGTTGATATCGGCGAATCAATCGCAAAGAATCTGACCAAAAACAATCAGACAATCAAAAACGACTCTCGGACCCTAAAAAAGGTGCTGCAGAGTTGCCCGGATCTGCCCTGGCCCGGCACACTCAAAAACCTCATTAAGACCTCCGTCGCGTTTAGTGATCCTCTTAATCCAAACGACTATCTCCGCAAGCTATATCAGCGTTTACATGGATATGAGCCTGATTCACTCGAGCTGCTTAAAACTCAAGGTTTCACTTTAAGAGAAATGGAAGTTTTGACAGGCATTTCACGAAGCACCATTGCGCGAACCCTAAAGGAGTAGCTCATGAACAGCTTAATCAGGCTCACTGGCGATTTTCAAACCGCAAGAGGCTCGCGACCGGGCCCCGCAACGCTTCCCGCTAAAGGAACGGTCACTGCAGAGAAGATATCGCACATTCGCAAGAGCCTCGAAACCGTTCTGAGCAAATGGCCCAAAGACGCCATAATCGAAGACATCTTGGTCTCCGTTGAATACCGTCAGATTGTCGCCAAGAGCAATCGAATAAGAGAGATGCTGAACGGCGGAAAAGACAGCGAACCAGAATTGTCTATCCGCGGCGCCCGCTATCTCGATTTTAACGGGAACCACCCAAGGCACCTGATGACTCATTACGTTCCCGAGTCGACCATCCGATCAACTATTAGCAAGCTGCGTGAGTGCGAGCGAATCGTAGTCGATCATTTTGATGGATTGATGAACGCAGATAAGATGGTCGATCTGGTTAAAAATGATAAGCTCAAGCAAAAATGGAATCCGGCCATTTCACACACACTCACCCGTTCGGGCTTTGCGCAACTCATACGCGATTCCTACTACGTCAATGAATTTAGAATAGACAAGCCGCCGGCGGCTACCGACGAAAACGCAATCGTTACGCTATTTGAAACGGAGAGGGACCCGCAGGATCTATTTGAGGAGCTTCACATTGACGTATCCCCTGCAAACCTCTTGGAAAACAGCGTTCTGTTAACCGAAACAGAATATCGAACGCTGCTCGAGCGCGCCCCTTACCTTGTAGCTATGTCGGTCATCGATCTGTCTTCCTACACTCCCATGAATGACGGAGGCTCGGCCTCCCCTGCCATCAGCAGCCTCCCCGAATATCCCACCGATGAGCCCATCATCGGCGTAATCGACACTCCATTTGAGGAGAAATACCCACCGTACTTCAGCAATTGGGTCGACTACATAAGCTGCTTACCCAAAGACATACATCCCACTTCGAGCGACTATCGACATGGCACATGCGTCAGCTCATTGATTGTTGACGTTCAAGCCCAAAATCCATCGCTGGATGACCATTGTGGCCACTTTCAAGTTCGACATTTTGGAGTTGCAACCGCAGGTAAATTCAGTTCGTTCGCGGTAATGAAACACATTGAGCGCATCGTTGCCGAGAACCAAGACATCAAAGTTTGGAACATCTCCTTAGGATCAATGGAGGAGGTATCTCGAAACTCCATTTCCCCCGAAGCGGCCCTGCTAGACAAACTGCAGCAGAAATACGATGTCCTCTTCGTTGTTGCCGGCACCAACCAGGAAAACGGAAAGCCCACGTATCTTGGCTCCCCAGCGGACTCCATTAATGCCCTCGTTGTCAACGCCGTCAATAGAAACAACGAGCCGGCGTCCTACACAAGAAGAGGACCGGTCTTGAGTTTTCACCACAAACCGGATCTTGCCTACTACGGAGGGGAAAGCAACGACCCTATCACCGCCTGCTGCGGAACCGGGGCCTATCCGGCTGTCGGCACCTCTTTTGCAGCTCCGCTAATTGCAAGGAAAGCTGCCTACCTCATTTATAAAATGCACCTAAGCTGTGAACTTGCCAAGGCCCTGCTAATCGATGCAGCATGTGCGTGGACAAACCCTGAAGATATGAATCGACTCGGCTACGGCATCGTTCCTGTCCAAATTGAAAAAATACTCGAAACCAGTAACGATGAAATTAGATTCATGCTCAGCGGCGTGGCGACTGAACGCGAGAATTACAACTTCAACTTTCCTATCCCTATTTCGGGTACAGCTTACCCGTCTGTAGCGAGAGCGACCCTGTGTTACTTCCCCAAATGCAACAGAAACCAAGGAGTCGACTATGCGGATACCGAGCTCGACTTACATTTTGGGCGAATCGGAAACGGCGGGCGCATCAAGTCGCTGCAGCCCAACAACCAAGGCGAGGAAGACTGCACAACCGATGAGGAGAAGGCTCGAAAAAAGCTGCGCAAATGGGACAATGTCAAGCATATATCGGAACCGCTAACCAGCCGCAGCAAGCCCAAAAAAGTGTATGCCAACCCAATGTGGGGCATGATGATTCGCAAGTCGTCGAGATATCAAAAAGGCTCTCATGATCCGCAACGTTTTGGCGTAGTGGTCACCATCCACAATCTAAAAGGCGAAAACCGATTTGATACATTCATGCGACAGTGTTCCGCCATTGGCTGGATAGTCGAACGAGTCGAAATTGACAACGAGCTCAAAATTTACGAGCACAGCCAGGTTGAGGTGGAGTTTGAGTAACCACTGACTACAGCAACACTATGCATCAGGAGGGCATCGGGGGTTGTCGCCCCAGTACCCTCTTACGAGCATCCTTACCATTGGTAACGTGCGGCGTCCCAAGAGGACGGCAATGGTAAAAGCAGGTAACATCTAGTTTGCAACGTCGAACAGCATAGCTAAGGACTATTAGATGGTTGATTTTAAAAAGATGGCAGCATCGCAGAACCCTACGCTGCGGATCAAGCCTGATGAGATTTTCGACAGGTTGCCGAAACCCCAATCCTTTGATGATTTACTAGCAGCCAGGCCGAGGTACTTGATGCATGGTTTAGTAACAGAAATAAGAAAGACACTGTTATCAAGCTAAACACGGGAGGTGGCAAAACCCTTATAGGACTGCTGATTGCCCTCTCCAGTGCACGAGAGCTAAAACGTGGGGCATTGTATCTTGTTGACAACAAACAGCTTGTTCATCAAGTGTGCGAACAGGCGAGGACACTTGGAATACCCGCTTCCGAATATAATGGAAGAAAATCTCTTACTGCAGATTTCAGAAATGGCTCAACGATTCTCGTTGCCCATTATCAAGCCCTCTTTAACGGCAAGTCTTCCTTTGGCTTGGAGGGAGAACCCGAAGCGGAGGAAGTTTCAGTAATCGTCATAGATGATGCGCACTCATCTTTTGACTCGGTTCGAAGCGCATTCACGGTGGAGATAAATGCATCGGATTCGCCTAGCTTATATCAAGAAGTTACGACGCTCTTTCGTTCAAGCTTTGATGATATCGATAGGGTGTCAACTTTCGACGATTTCGTTTCTGGGACTCGCACGGCAGGCGAAGAGGTGCTAGAAGTCCCATTCTGGGCGTGGGATAAGCATCGACAGAAGGTCGCCCGAATCATTTCTGATTTCGCAGCATCAAATGAAGAAGACACGCCTACGGCAAACTCTATAAACTTCGGCTGGGATCTCATCAAAGACGATCTCAAGTACTGTCTTGCAACGCTGAGTCGCGTCAGATTCTCAATTACCCCAATTCTTCCCCTTGTAGAGAAGTTTCCGACATTCGAAGAATCGCCTAGAAGGGTGTACATGTCTGCGACATTCGCTGATGAGAGTGCGATCGTGAGATCTTTCGGGTGCAAGAAAGATGAGATTAATATTATCTCTCCCAAAACCCTTGCCGGAGTAGGGCGCAGGATGATTCTAGAAGTTGGGACAAAGGAGCAGCTACGAGTCGCGCTCGTCGAAAAAATGATCGCTCTCGCTAAAGACAAAAAGGTGTTGTAGTCCTCGAGCCGAGTTTTGCAGGCGCGAAGCAATGGGAGCAATTGGGAATCGTAAGTGTAAAAGGAAGCGATGTTGCTCAGGCGGTAAGCGATCTAAGGGAAAACAAGCTTGACGTGCCAATTGTATTTGCAAATCGATATAACGGCATCGATCTGCCGGGCGATGCATGCCGCCTACTTGTCGTTTCGGGCATCCCCAAAGGGATGTCTGATCATCATAAACTGATGTCGAAAATCCTAGCTCATAGCAAAGTCTATGCCCGCTCAATTGCTCAAAACATTGAACAGGCAATGGGTAGAGGCACGAGGGGCTCAGGTGACTACTGCGTCGTCGCATTAACAGGATCCGATCTATGCGAGTGGATTAAAGACAACCGCCATGCTGTATTTTTGACCCCAACAACAAGGGCCCAAATCGAATGCGGTCAAGGCATCATGAATGAAATATGTTCAGTAAATGACTTCAAGGAGGTCGTCGATCAGGGAGTCAATGACGACCCCAATTTTGCATCCTATTTGTCCGCCTATGTAGCAGACAAGGTCAACGATTTTGATTCTATTGATGACAGCATGCTCGAAGATTTTGCTCTATGTGAAAGAAAAGCACTAAACGAATGGCGCAAAGGTAGGAGTGGACGAGCTGTCGAACTCCTAAAACAATTTACGAATGGTGAAAATATAGACAATTCAGTAAAGGGGCTTGTTCTCCGCCTGGCAGCTCAAATCGCCTATTCGGATGACGATGTAGAGACTTCCAGAGAGCTACAAACTCGCGCAAGCGGGCTCAACCGTTCACTTGCTAAGCCCATATTCTCCAGCTCAGACTCTGACGCTAGCTTGCAAGCAAAAAAGACTGCTGAATTTATTTCGTACCAAACACGAAAGAGTAGCGATGTGTCGACGAAATTCGACACAGACCTGAAATCCTTATCGGAGCAATGCCATTCAAAAGAATTCGAATCAAAACTTGAGTTGCTGGGGAAATACCTCGGTGCCAGCTCGAAACGTTACGACAATAACGGTGACGGGCCGGATGTTGTCTGGGTTTTTGAAGAAGAGCATATTGCTTTTCCCTTTGAAGCAAAAAACGAAAAACTTCCGGATAATCCGCTCACGAAACAAGAGCATGGACAGCTTCAGGTCGCAAAAGAGTGGTTACGGGCTCGATATCCAAAAATGGAATGCTATGCAATATCTGTTCATCCAAATAATTTGGCATACAAGAATGCAAGTGCAGAATCAGCATTAGTGCTCACACTTAATAAGCTTAACGAGCTTGTAAAATCAATCGGTCAATTGATTGCGATCCTAAGCTGCGGAACGCTTAATGAGAGAAGTCGATTGGCGCAATGTGAGACGCTAATCAACCAGCACAACCTTCGCCCCGAGCAGATTCTTGGTACCAGAGTTGAAACATTCATAGCTAAGGAACAAGGGTAGACTCGTGGTGGATTCCGCGCCAAAATCGAGCACGTTAAAGCGCCCGAGGCATTTTTCAATCTTGGTCACTACAACATCTGACCTTAGTTTTCAGATGAGACAGTTGCTGAATGACGGATGCCCGGAAGTTTTATCGGCATCATCCATGCCAACATCCCGGAGTTCATGAAGAAGGCAGAAGGGAGGGATAGAGGGGGAAGCTTCTAAGGGTGAGTATTTGCTCCTCTGAGCACCAGTGATTATTGCGAATCAGCGCCGCTTATATTGCCGACCGGCACCGCCCCCCCGGTGAGTCGGCCTACGAGGCAGTCCTTCCTCCTAGCTTTTCCCTCATGTTGAAGTCGCCCTTGCGACCCATACGGTATTGTGGACTATCCTGTCCATGATGGCGTCAGCGCGCACGTCAGCGTCGAGCCTGGCGAGCCAGTCCTTCTTGCGGTATTGCGTGCAGAAGATCGTGGAGCCGATGCCGTACCGTACCTCCATAGCTCCGGCATCATGCTGCAGAACCCCGCATCGGGCTCATCCAGCAGTCACTCGTCCAGCACCAGCACGGTCAAGGCGACCAGCTTCTGCACGAGCTTTAGCTCGGCGCCCGCCCCCTCGATTCCGAGCCCCCTGGCGCCCGCGACGACGTCGCCGACGCTGTGTCTGGACATCCCCTGGGGCCTCGCGATCTCGTTTTGGGACATCCCCGCTTCGCGAAGCCGAGGGACCAGCTTCACCCTTATCTTTATCGCCATGTATCACCTCCTTCTTCTCGGTCGCCGACTAACCGTATTAGTTGCTGGCGCCGTCTCCTATGGCGCCAGCCCACCAGTCCACCACCCTCCCCAACATTCCCCAGAAAGTTCGCTGATGTTGACTGGGGTTCCCGTAAAATAATCCCCAACAAAATATGTGCGGAGTGCTGGCCTGGAGCTGCCTTCGGACCCTATTGGCTGCTCACCGAGAGGCTCCGCTATGAAACGACCCCTTTACTACCTGCTCTGCGCGATCGCTTGCACTTCCATGGTCAGCGCGACGATGCCCATGGCAGCCATTGCGGAAGCCATCCAGCCTCAGGCAACAGCCACGCAGCAGGCGCAAGCCGACGCCACGAGCAGCGACACAGGCAAGGCTGAAGAAGACACTAACACAAATGCGACAGCAGATACCGTAGAGGACGGCACCGCAACATCCACCGGCACCAGCGCAGTCAACACGGAAAGCGATGACGGCACCACCGCCGCAACCGGCACCCCCGCCCCATCCCTCCGCGCCCAAACCAACGGCACGCCCGAGGCGATCTCCACCGCGGCGGAAACCGGCTACGCCCACTCCGCCACCGCGAGCCAAAACGGCGTCACCTTCACCGTCTCGTGGAACGACGCCCCCGCGGGCACCGCGACGACCTTCCACGTCACCCAAACCAACGGCTTGTCCCAAGCCAAGGCGCGCATGGACGTGCCCACCTACTGGGACGGCGGCAGCCAGGAAAGCGTCTGCGACCCGTCGCGCCCGGCATGGGCCAGCTACTACAGCCTGGGCGCCACCGGCCACGACTTTACCTTTGATTTCACGGCATCGGGCACGTACCGCATCTGCTTCTACTTTATGGACAACGACAGATACGACCCCCAAAACGACAAGGGGATCTACTACCTGCGCACCACGGCGGAGGTGACCGTAAACGACGCCGCCCGCCCCAGCGTCACGCAGATCGTCGACAACGCCGTGGACCTGTGCAGGCAACAGACAAACGGCTCGGAATACGACATGGCGCTGTGGCTCCACGACTGGACGCTCGACCAGCTGGAGTACGACCACAACCTCAACTGGTGCTCGGCCGAAAGCGGCCTCACGCGCCACCAGGGCACCTGCGAGAGCTACCAGCGCATCTACTCCAAGCTCCTTGACGCCGCGGGCATCGCCAACGGCCGCATCACCGGCAACGGCCATACCTGGAACGCTGTAAAGATCGACGGCAAATGGTGCCAGATGGACCTAACCCGGGACGACACCAGCGACAACTGGTACGGAGACCTGGACCAGCGCTATCTGTACTTTGGCCTAACCGACGAGCTCATGGCAATCGCCCACTCCGACCACACGGCAAACTACCAAAAGGATGACTACGCCTACCGCTCAACCGACCTGTCCAACAATTACTTTGTGCGAAATGGCAAGGCCAATGAATGGGCAGAGAAGTACGCTGACCGCATTAAGCAACACCTGGATGCCAAGGAAGAGAGCTTTTCCATTAACGCCGACAACCAGCTGTTTCCGCCCAGCATCTCGGGGATTCAGAACGGGATTGTTGCATATGCGATGAATCGGAGAGAGTGGAAAGTCCAAGCCGCCAAGGTTGATCTAACGGCGGCATCTAACGTCACGAAAGAATCGAACAGCAAATGGAGCGCTAAATACGACCTGAAAGCTAGATACAAAGCAACCGCATTAGAGAAGGTCATCGACGACGGCCCCTACCGCCTGGCGAGCTCCCTCGACGGCTCCATGGCCGTCGCGGCCTCGGCGTCGGGCTGCTCGCTGTCGCCGGGCGCGGGCGCCCTCAACCTCGAGCGCGACGCCGCCACCGGCCTCTACAGGATCTCCTCGGGCGGCATGCTGCTGACCGAGTCCGGCAGGTCGGCGGTGCTGGCCGAGGCGGACGGCTCCGCCTCCCAGCTGTGGCGCGTCTCGGCCCTCGGGGCGGGATACACGGTCACGTCCGCCTCCGGTCTGGCCCTCGACGTCAGCGGCGCCGACGCGTCGGAGGGCAACGCGGTGTGGCTCTACGAGCCCAACGGCACGCCCGCGCAGAAGTGGCTGCTCGCGGACCCGGCGATCCCCCGGGCGGTCGACGACGGCCCCTACCGCCTGGCGAGCTCCCTCGACGGCTCCATGGCCGTCGCGGCCTCGGCGTCGGGCTGCTCGCTGTCGCCGGGCGCCCTCAGAAATCATGTGCTACAATTGCAAACAAGTTAGCCCCGGTACGACCGCTGATTCAAGTCGCCGGGGCTCAATTATTTTCTGAGGAAAGGTCTCCAATGCCGAACGCTCCGAAGATAAACCGGGCGCACGTCATATCTTGGCTTTCTGAACCCCGATATAGCAAATATCTCGAAGTAACACGAGGCGATGACGCCGTCGCACTCAGCCTCTACCTCTGGAACATCGGTCTTGCGCAGGCCGTCTTGAAAGACGTCTCGTTCTTCGAGGTCGCCCTCAGAAACGCGTACGACAGGGCAATATCTTCCACCTGGAGCGGGTCCGACCACTGGCTGTTCGACGGCGCCTCTCCCGTAAGACGCCCGATCCTCAGGACGAATAAACGCGGACAGATCAACGACGCCAACAGACTGAACAGGAATTCGATCGACCATCTGAGAAACGGCCTTCGCGAGAACGCGACCGCAGACGATATCGTCTCTAACCTCACGTTGGGTTTCTGGGCCCACATGACGGACCGCAGCCATGAACGCGATTTGTGGATCCCAATCATCCATAAGGCATGGCCAAAGGGAGCAGACCGAAACGACATCAATGAACGGATAGCGGGAATCAACAAGATCCGCAATCGCGCCGCTCACCACGAGCACCTCTTCGCACATGCGGGATGCGAATGCGGGACTTTGCGATCGTGCCGAAACGCCGCTTTGCTGTTCGCTCAGCTTGAGCCAATTGCGCACAGCTATGTTTACGAGGGAAGCATCAATAGATGCTCGGTCGACAATTACCTGGAGGAGCACCCAGCCCCTTGCGACGTTGCTGTCTGAGAAAACCCACGTACGCAAGCCCCCGTAAGAATCACCCCTCTCCAAGCCACGCGCTACAAATCCCAGCGGAAATCTGGGAGTGACTGAAGGAGCGATCCGCGGGTTTTGCGAATCAATTGAGTCATTCCAAAAAAACCGCGGATTAGAGGGTTGATTCGCATCTTTAGTAATTAGAACTGTTCGTTCAATAGTAGGGGCACGCCGGCGTTAGCCGGTGCGCCCCTACTTTGGGAAACATAAAACTCGCTTTTAATCGGTTGCCTACGCTGCATTCGCCTCTCACCTCGTCCAGCCGAAACAGGCGCCACTGCGGAGGCGTGCGGCACCTAGAAGCGCCGTCCCCAGCAGGAATAGCGCTAAGGAGGAGGCGATCCAGTTGCTGTCGGCGGTCTTGGGGAGCGTGGCAGCGGCGCTGGCGGTCCTGGCCTTGGATGGCGTGGTCGCCGTGGTCTTTGCCACGGTCGTTTTGGTTGTCGTGGTTGCCTTGGGCGTCGTGGCCGCGGGCTTCGAATCGGGATCCGTCGCGGACCCGGCACCGGGCCGCCCGACGGCAGGGCCGGCGCCACCGGCCGGCTCGCCCGCGCCGCCGGGCGTCTCGCGCCCGTCGTCCTCCCCCGCCGGCGCCGTGGCGCCCTCGGGCTCAACCACCACATGCGGCGCCATGGCCCCGGAGGCATCCACCACGCCGCCGGTGCCGAAGGCCCCGGCCGCAGGCGTCACGAACCGTGCGGACACGAGCGACCCGCCCGCGCATCCGACACCGCCATCGGCACCGGTCGCATCGAGCCACGAGGCATCGACGGAAAGCCTGCAACCGGCCGGGCCGACGCCCGCGTCCTGCAGGTACACGCCGTAGGCATGCGCGCCGGCGGCGGGCGCGGCACCGACGGCGACGACGCGCCCGCCGCCGCGCACGGCCATGTCGCCGGCGATTACGCCCGCCACGGCCTCGTCCGTAATATCGGCCCCATCCGCCCGGGCATCGACGGTGCAGCCGTCCACCGCGAGCGCCCGCAAGACGTGGATCGCGCACTGCGAGCCCGATGCCGACAGGGACCCAGTGCCGCGGAGCGTCAGGCCGCCCCACACCTCCATGCCGCACTGCGTGATGTCCGCATCGGGCGCATGCGACTCAGTCACCGAGTTGTGCCCGGAAAGAGTCACGACCAGGTCGCTGTCGGCGCCGATGGCGTCGCCCGCGTAGCCGTTGAGCTCCAGGTGGCCGGCATCGGTCCAAGCCCAGCCGGGGCCCGACACGCCCGGCTCGAAGTACGTCGCGCCAGCGATGATCAGGCTCTCCGCGCCCGCGGCGTAAGTTGGCCCGCCCAGCAAAACGCACAGGCAGGCCATGGCAACGATCGCAATGTAATGACGGCTGGTGTAGGACTCGGCAGCAAACATACCCGCTCCGATCTTCGCAGGAGCCGATAGAATGTGCACCAGAAAATGCCCTGGTAGCAGCACTTATTAGTTTAGCGGGATCGATGCGGGAGCAAAGGAAAACCGCGTGGGCGATGTCCACAATTAGGTGTAAATCGTTTTGCCAGCCGGTGAAGGGAGGAAGCGACTTACGAATGCCCGACCGTTTGCATGACTCCAGGTAGATATTAAAAGGCTCAGTTAGACCAAGAATGACATTAAGGCGATCGTGTCTTTTCTACCCAGTTCACCTATATTGCCTAGTTCGCAGTCATCCGAACACGGCGGCTCACTGCGACATGCTGCGGGACGGTGGTGGGACAGCGCTGGGACAAAAATCGAAACACAAGCGAAACTCGGACAGATTGAGTTTCGATATCTATCCCAATGGAAAACGGGATGGGGTTTAGGCAGGAGTGCCCGAGGCTTTTCCTAATTCTAGGTGTCAAAGTCGATTACTGCCTGCCGTGGAATAGCCTCCACTTTTCGTCTTCGATGTCTCTTTCAATTGATGACCTCACTTTTAACAGCCATTCTCTGTGTTTTAAATATGCAACACCTGTAGGCAGCTGAGCAGCAATCGAGTCAATCGCCTCGATCTCCTTGAGCTTTGCTGGAATAAAGCCTTTTTCAGGGGTCCCACTCATTGAAGATCGACGGAGCTCCAAATGGTTGATCGATATCCCGTCTTTATCGAGCGTCAGAATGAGAACGATAGCCCTGGCCCTCACCTCGTCATTGCAATCGGACAAGGCCCAGCTAATTCTAGAGAGACTATTTACATCGGCGATCCTAACGCGGACGGTATATTCCAGACGCTCCCAAAAAATATCACTCGAGAGCGCATTTGCATCACGAACGGGAAGCAAAGCGGCCATTTCAAACCTGCCGAGTGGTTCGCTCAGCGCTTTATCGATCAATGCTATCAACAGATTCCAAGCGTGATCGTCCTGGTCGGTCCAAAACGAACTGATTCTTCGCAGGAGATCGTGCCTTTGACGGTAGTCGAGGTTGGCAGCGTATTCCAAATAACGGTCGATCATTGAACTGTCAAGGCGTAAAAGGCAACGTAGGAAAGCGAGGTTATAGTCGAAAGTAGGATATCCTTCAAGTGCGAGAAAATACAGATTGACAGCCGGTGAGGGGTTGGATCCGAAGTACGAATCTAGAGCGGAGACACGCTTCTCGTCTCCACAGTTGCCGAAAAACCGCCAAACCTCATCATTGTGTGCATGTTCAGAAAACCTAGAAGCATATTTGAGGATATAGCCAGGATGCTTTGGCTCGACTATCTCCAAATCTTCCAAGCAGAGATGCGTTCTGCCATCATCGAGTCTTGCGAGGATCTCGTCGAGCTCCTCCTTGTCGGGCTCGCTCTTTATTGCTAGCAAATCAAGATAGTCAAACAGGGCCGGATGATCACTCGCGTCGATCACCGCGCCCAACTCGTTTCTAAGGACCCTCCTGCCGATGGTTTCAGCAAGATAATCGAGCGCTTCGTACGGGACGGGGATCGTCGAGGGCAACGAAGCGATATTGCGTGCGATTATGCTTGAAGCGGTATCTGGGGACCTTTTGGCGATTTCCAGAAGGACTTTTCCGATAGCCCTGCCCGACTCCCACTCTTTACCGGAAATCCCATAATCTTCGGTTAGCTTTCCCAGGGCTTCGGTCAGTCGTTCTAGCGGTAACTCTTCCGCGGATATCCTCGGTTCTTTCTCTACGAGAGACTCGGAGTTCTCCAGGCCAAGCGCGTCGAATGTGCTCTGGCGAAACCCATCGAGGCTCAGAGGGGGATTCTGCGCGCATGTTTCGTAAATCTGGTTGATGCTTAAGCTGCATGAGAGATCGATTGTCGAGTCTTCGCTTATATATTTCGGGAATAACTCTTCGATCCTCGAGAGCACCGAATGCATGTTTTCTGCGCGCTCCGGTTCAGGTTCTTTGCCATAGAACGAGAAGTGCTGCCGAAAGGTGGATTTAACTTGCCTGCTGAACTCGGTTTCAACTAGAACGGAGAGCGCTCGGAAGCAATGGGCGTGGAGCTCGGCCAGCTCTGATGTGAAATTGAAGATCAGGGTGCTGTATGTGTGCGTTATGCCGTTTTGCCAAACGCGCTGGGCCCTTGAAGCGAGGTATGAACTCGTCAAGACGATTAGACATGCTGCAACATTGCGGGAATGCGATTGTTGATATTTTTGAGCGAGGGCATCAAGTTTGCTGTTTTCCAAATCGAATCCCGTACGATCGAGATCGTAAGCGAAAGCGCCGTCCGGCCCGCATGCCCAGTTGTACTCGGCCGCTTGCTCGGTGCCTCTTTCTACACACTTCACGAACAGCTCGAAGGCTGTTTGCGAATACTCGCTTGAGTTCATCAGGGATACGGAAATGTGCAGGGGCATAGATCCGTCGGAAGTCGAATTCATGCCGAGAATTTCTTCCGATACGTCAGCGCAAGCAGCGCTTTCGATGCGGTTTGAGGCAAAGGCGAGCGCCTGTATGGGGAGGAGTTGATTTAATGTGATTATGAACTGATCGGCAATTCGCGCATCCCGATTTTTTATTTCATCCCAAGCTTTCTCGCATTCCCTTCGAAGGTAGTCGTACACGCTCGCACTTCCGCACACTTCAGCCATTGACTTGACGGCTTTGAGATACGGCGCGTTCGGCATTTCTGCGGTATGCAGAATGAAATCCGCAAAACTGCCGTTCTCTTCTTTTGCAAAGTGACGGCATATCAAGAAGTCGCGAAGATTCTGCTCTTCCATCCTTATGGCTAGCACGCCACCGGCGGAGGTAAGGATCGTGACAATCTCCTGGTCGTTCAATCTGGATGCAAAATCCTGAATCTCGGCGTCGTCGTACCCCAGGTCCAAGAGATCCTCGTAACAAGGGTCTCCTTCAATAAGGTCGCAGCAGTCGTAGATTGCAAGGATCTCTGCGAGACGCTGCTCCCTGCTGGAGTACCCAGCTAAGGCGGAATTCATATAGATGTTCAGAAGATCGTATGGCTCTTGGATGGCTTCGAAATTGCCGTCTGCTATGGGGCCTGCAGCCATGATAGCCAAGCGCATGTTTCCGTTAGCGATTGCCGATACCCTCTCCCTCAATGCCAGGTTTTTTATGTTGTATTCGGTCTCGAGTATCGCATCAATATTTTCCGCGGTTAGAGGCTCCAGCTCTATTTCTCTGAAATTTAGATAGCTGCCGATTTTCGCGGTCAACTCGCTTCGGTGCATCTTCCTGCAGGTGAAGACAATCTTTAACTTTTTGTTTTCCAAGCAGATTCCCAGCAAGTGCTCAAGTGACAGGTTTCCGTTTGCATCATCGACCAGAAGGATAGTATTTTCCGATTCCGACAAAATCAGCTCGATATCATCGTCGAGATGCGACGAATACCTAGAGTCCAAGATAAGAAGATCCCAGTGATGCCGTTTGCTGAACGAGAGGCATGCGTCGAGGGCAATCTTGGTTTTCCCTGATCCAGACCACCCCTGAATCACCACTGCCTTGCTTTGCTCTATCGATTCGATGATGTCTGAAAACTCGGAATCCCTGTGCATGAGGGGCTTCGACAGGTCGGTTGTGAAACGGTCGTTCAGGCTTCGCTCGATGAAGCGATCTGGGGCGATGAATGACCCCTTTCCGAGCGGAACGCCCAAAACCGTATGCGCTAGCGCAGGGTATTTTCTATCAAGGTCGCTCGCAATTGTCTCTGGCCCGATTATTTCAATCCGTGGATCGATGGCGAGGACTTCCTCGAGTACCAGAGGTGAAAGGCGAAAGCATGTGTGAGACAGGATGATTCGACCTATGAGTTGCGGATCGATGCCGGTTTTGCTTCTGTCGAGGCAGTCTTTAGCATCATTTAGCAGCTTATTGCGGATGTCGGATTTAGAGGTTGTGTATGCCGCGAAGAGGTAGTGTCCATTCTCTCCTACGGAATACATGTCTGGCACTCCGGTCGTAGTTTTATCCGTGCCGCATTGGGATCCTAATTCAGTGATGTTGTTAAGCGAATATCTCCTATATAGATACTGATTTGCCAGTGTTTGAAAACGCCCGCCTTCGACCTGCCTTAACTCTTCTTGGATCTGATTTATTTGGGACATTTTGCTCCTCGCGGTAAATTCGCCTTTTTATTTCTCTTTTCTTACTCTAGTCCACCTAGCTCAGCAAGTCTTGCACGCTCGAGGGCCGAGTCGACGACGTCCTCGAAGTCGAGCCCCGCCGCATAGGGAGATCCGGCGACAATGACTGGGGAAAAAGCTAATCAAGGACAGAATCATTAATAGCATGCCGTTTTACCACAGACGGCAGAATCTGGCTTGAACGATTAATTACAGCCCCCGACAGAAAGAGCGGTGCTCACTCGCTATCGTCTCCGCGCTCGACAAGCAGAAGCGCAGGGCAATGGAGGTGGTCGAGGAGTGCGGTGGGTTGTTACCGTCAATGGGAAATCGGTCAACGCCAACCATCGATCATGCCGTATTATTCGGAGTTAGAATTTTCGCTCCACGATACTAAGCCGGTGACCATCCAATGATTTTTGGCATCGATATAGACATCGCCAATCTGATTGTCCAAGCATTCATCGGAGCCGCTACCTTGGGGGCCTTGATTGCCGCATTCTGCCAAATTAACCAGAGCAAAAGGAACAGAGAGGACGACATCAAGCGGCATCAGCCGTCCCGCATATCGGCATGGTACGAAGAGGGTCGAAACCGAACCGATCAGCCCGAGGACAATCGATTCTTCTGGCAGTTCGTCGTGCTTCGAAACGAAAGCGAGTCCCCCATCTACGACGTAATCGTCACCTGCGTCGGGATTAGCGGAGCCGGCCCCTCTTTCAAAGGAGAGGACAACCATCCCGCTTTTCCCAACCGCGTCTGCGTCGGCACGCTTCCTCCTGGAGCATGGTACATATGGCTCCCGACGGCAGGGCATGGAATGGGAGTGCGCACGGCGCCCGAAACGGCTTTCGTCGACGCGAATGGGATTTCATGGGTTCGGCGAGGCAACGGAAGGCTCGAGGAGATCTCCATGGAGCCAGCCTCATTCTACAGGCTGTCCCTCCCCTTGCCCTGGCGCGGATGCGAGAAGCTGACCGAGTAGCACCTTGGCATTATCGCTTCAAGCAATGGGCTTTCCAAACTGAGACGTGACCTTCCCCGGCCGTTCCAGATAACGGGAAAGTCAGAAACATTCGGGTTTGCGGGGCAGGGTCGCAGGAGAGACTTCGCCCTATCATTTTCATGCACCCATGAATTGAAGCTAGATCGGCATCATCCCCTCGAAGCACTTACTTGCAGATCCATATGGTAAAGGTAGCAATTCACTACCGTTTCGTTGTAAAGAGCGGAACGGCGTCATCTGTGGTTCCTCTTTAGGTGACGCATAATTTCTTTCGCAAATTGACAACCGCATAGCGGAACACGGCCCGCGCCCCGTCATATGATTTCTAGCGACTAAACAACAAATCACCGACGAAGGGGGCACGGGCCGTGTCTGCGAACATCGTATCAGTCG
>JAXJKV010000063.1:0-47273 GCA_036297525.1 Collinsella sp. | reverse complement strand
GGCCTCACTCGGTCACCTGGAACATGGGAGACGGCGGTCGACGAAACTGGAGAGGAGGTATTACGAGCTCCTGTGCGAATTGAAGGGAGCGCTCCCGCAAACTGCCTATTGACAACTTATAGGAGCGTCGGTTTTGTTTTCGCGCTTTTCGGCATGGTTGGGGGTAAGGGGCTAAACGTAGTAGATGGGCCGGTTTCGCGGCAGGCCCTTCTCGCCTACGCACAAAAGCGCCGCCACGGAGGAGGGAGATGCCTCCGTGGCGGCTGGGGGTAGGAGTAGGTCGGGATTTAGCCCTGCCGGCCGCCCGGGACCTTTTGGCCCCGGGCGCTGTCGACGTGCCTAGCGCTTACGGATACCCCAGACCAGGGCTCCGACGCCGGCCATGGCGATGACAAATGTCATAGGCAGAGCGGCAGCCTGCTGGTCACCCGTGGTGGGCAGGAAACCCTTGACCGTCTTGACGATGTTCGTCACGGTCTTGGGCGTGCCGGGGTCGGGCGTCGGCACGGGCGTCTCGGGCTTCTTGTACGTGTTGTTGAACACGATACCCTCGACGCTCTTGTCGCCCTTGGTAAAGGCGACATTCGCCTTGAGGTTACCCTCGCCGTCATCGACCACGTTGACGGTCGCGGTAAAGACGGACTTGTCGTAGGTCATACCGGACTCGTCGCCCTTGACCTCGCTGATGGTGTAGACGTGCGTACCGGGCTCGTCGTACTCAAACTTGTCGAAGCTGATCTTACCGTCGGCATCGTTGGTGACGGTGGACTCGATGCCCTCGCCAACGAGCTTAAAGCTAAACTCGTCCTTCTTGAGCTCACGTCCCTCGAGCACCTTGATGGCGCCGATGGAAACCTGCGTAGGCATGGCGTGATACTTGTTGGTAAAGCCAGCCGACTCGGCGGTTCCCTCGAGCTTGTGCGTCGCGGCCAGCGTGCCGTCGCCATTGTCGGAAACGGTGGTCACGACGGTGTAGGTCGTGCCGTCATAGGTGACGCCCTTGTACAGGCCGAGCGCATTGGGGCAAGCCTCGCGCAGCGTGTACGTGTGCGTGCCGGGCGCCTCGTAGCGGATCGGGCTCAGCGTAACGTTGCCGTTGGCGTCGTTGGTGCCACTAGCGACAGTCGCGCCGTCCTCGAGCAGCTCAAACGTGAACTCGCCAGCTGCAAGGTCGCGTCCGGTCAGACGCTTAACCGTCTTGACCTGATCGGTCACGACAGAATCGGCGGGCGTTACGCTGTACGTGTTGGTGAACGTGAAGGCCGCACCGTCGTCGCCGTTGCGCACGACACCCAGATGTCCGGCACCGTCGTCAGTCACGGTGTAGGAAACCTTGCGCGTGGCGTTGGCGTCGTTGGTCACGCCAGGGGCGCTACCGGACTCGGTCACCGTGTAGGTAAAGATGTGCGAGCGCGGGGCGGTGGGGGCTGCGGGCTCGGACTCGTCGCTGGGCTCGTCGACGTTGGCATCAGCGTCGGCGTCGGCCCCTTCAGCCTCGGCCTCGTCAGCTTCGTCCGCCTCGGCCTTATCGGTCGCATCGTCCGCCACGCCCAGGGCGCGGTTGAGGTCCTCGAGCGTAAAGTGGATCTTGCCAAAGTCCACGTTGCCGGCCGCGTCGTTGGTTGCGGTCGTGCGCTCGGGCATCGGGGCACCAGCCTCGTCGGCGGTCACGGTAAAGGTGAACTTACCCGTGATGTCGGCCGGGGCCAGGCCCTCAGCAACCTGGAGCTTCTTAGTACCGGTGAGCGCGGCATCGACGGCCTCGGCGCCGTAGACGTTCTCGAACAAGGGCTCGACGCCGCCGTAGTCGACCGTTGCCGTCAGGGTACCGTCACCGTTGTCGACGACGATAACCTTAAAGCCAAAGCTCCACGTTGTAGCGGAAACGCCATTTGGCAGCCCGAATAAATCTTCGTAGGCCGTGTAGTTAATGGTCCAGGCAAGCTTGCCGTCCTTATCGGTACGATGGGCAAGCCCAGCAGACTCAAGATCGGCAAGCATCTTGGTGTCGTAGTGCAGAGCATCAAAGCTCACGTGCCCGCCGATATTGGGCTTGAGATTTTCATAACCCACAAGCTCACCCTGATAGGCGATACCGAACCAGAACTCACCGTCGACCATCGGGCGACCGGTCAGGGTCTTGGCGGCAACGACCTGAGCAGCGGTGCCACCAGGCGTGTTGGTCGTAGCGCTATAGCTGTTGACGAACGGAACCACGGCGCTCTCGACCGCAGCCGCGCCGGTCTTGTACTCGGTCACCAGCGTGCCCTCGGAACCGCCGGAGACGGTCGTCGTGGCGGTGAGCGTACCGGCGGTGTCGTCGGCGATGGCGATCGTCACGGTGCGGACAGCGTCGTCGTAGGTGTAACCCGGCTGGCCGTCGTTCTTCTCGGCCACGGTGTACGTAAAGGTCTTGCCGGCATCAGCCTGCGTAAATTTGGCCTCATGGCCCGCCAGGATGTCAATCTGACCGACCGTTCCCTCTATCGTTGCAGAGGACTCGAAGTTGTTGGCCCCGGGAAGCAGGCCAAGTGCGCGAGCCGAATCATCGTCGGCGGGCGTCACGGTAAAGGTGAACTGCCCCTCGGTCATGGGACGTCCGTAGAGGGTCTTGCTGAGCTTGAGGCCGCCGGCCGCGGCGTAATCGAGCTCAGTGCGGTACGTGTTGGTAAAGCGTCCGTTTTCCTTCTTGGTGACGTTTGCGGTCAGGTTGCCATCGCTGTCCTCGGTCACGGTCACTTCGGCGGTTGCGACATGCGCGTCATACGTCATACCGACCGTGCTGCCCGCGTTCTCGCGAATCTCGTACTTATAGGTTTCGGCGGCAGCGTAGTGAATCTTGCCGAACTTGATGGCGGCGATGCCGTCCTTCGCGTCCTTCTTGCTCACGGTTACGGTTGCGGGATCGGGCAGCGGGGCGCCTTCGGGGGCGGTGATGGTAAAGCTAAACTCGTCCCCATCCGTCCAGTCGCGGCCGCTGATGACCTTGCTCAGGTCAAAGTCGAGCTCTGCATCGAGCGGGGTCACGCTGTAGGTGTTCTTGAACTCGGCGGGCTCGGTACCTTTCAGGACATGCTCGGCCTTGAGGGTGCCGTCGCCGTTGTCCGTGATGGTGGTCTCGATGGTGTACTTGGCGTCGCTGTAGGTGACGCCCTTGCTGGTGGTTCCGCCCTTGGCCTCGCGCAGCGTGTAGGTGTGCTTACCAAGCTTGTCGTAGGCGATCTTGTCCATGGCGATCGTGCCGTCGGCAGCGTTGGTGCCCTTGGCGACAACCTCGTCGCCCTCGACCAGCTCAAAAGAGAACTCGCCGGCAGCAAGCTCACGCCCGGTCAGGACCTTGTTCGCGGTGATCTGGTCGGTGACGCTCGTCTCGACAGGCGTCACGTTATAGGTATTGGTGAACGTAAATGCCACATCGCCGTCCGGCTTGCAGGATACGCTCAGATTGCCCTTGCCGTCATCGGTCACGGTGAAGGAAACCTCGCGCGACAGCTTGGCGTCGTTGGTCACGCCAGCGACCTCGCCGGACTCGGTCACGGTATAGGTAAAGGTGTGCTCGCGCTTCTCGGGCTTCTCGCCCAGAGCCTTGTTAAGGTCGTCGAGCGTAAAGGTAATCTTGCCAAAGTCGACCTTGCCCTTGGTATCATTGGTCACGCTCGCGTTCGCGGGCATGGGTGCGCCCTCTTCACCGGTCACGGTAAAGGTGAACTTGCCGGCAATGTCAGCCGGGGTCAAGCCGTCGGCGACTTGCAGATTCTTGATGCCCGCAAGCGATGCCTCGGCAGCATTCGTGGTGTAGGCGTTCTTGAACTCGATGCTCTTGACGTCCTTGGCGCCCTTCAGCTCATGCGTAGCCACCAGCTGGCCCTTGCCGTTATCGCTGATGGTCGTCACGATGGTGTAGGTCGCATCGTCATAGGTGATGCCGCCGGCGTCGCCCTTGACCTCGCGCAGCATGTAGGTGTGCTGGCCGATCTCGGTGTACTTGATGGCGCTGAACGTCACCTTGCCGTCGGCGCCGTTTGTAACAGTCTCGACAGGCTTAACTTCCTTGTCCGCGATCTCGAGCAGCTCAAAACTGAACTCGCCTTCCGCCAAGTCGCGCCCGGTCAGGGACTTGGCCGCGGTAATCTGGTCGGTAACGCTGGACTCAACAGGATCCGCAGCGTAGACGTTCTTGAACTCAGTCTCACCCGAGGTCACCTTCACGTCAGCGCTCAGTTCGCCCTTCTTATTGGGCTTCACCGTCACGGTGATCTCCGCGACGTTACCGCTGTAGGCGATGCCGTCAATCGTGGTCCCGGCGTGCTTTTCACTGACCTTGTAGACGTACGTGCCAGGTTCGGTGTATTCGATCGTACCGAAGTCGATGGCAGCCTTGCCCTGGGCGTCCAGGTCGGCCTTACGCACGATCGCAGTCGTAGTCGTAGGCATCGGGGCGCCGTTCTCGGACGTCAGGCCAAACTCAAACGCGTCAGCATTCGTCCGGTCACGACCCTCGAGCACCTTGGTCAGGCCAAAGCTGGCCTTGATATCCACCGTTGCCGGCGTCACGTTAAAGCTGATCTTGCCGTTGTTGCCCAGGTAGGAATTGACGTGCGTCGCGGTCGCCTTGGCGGACACGTTATTCCACTTGGGGTTGAGAACGTCGGTCGCGGTACCAGTGTTGTTGCCGCCCACGCTCTTCTTGGTGGTGTGGAGCTCATCGATAAAGGCCAGGCGCGCGGTTCCCACGCTAAACGACAGGTTTCCGTCCTTGTCGGCAACTATAGCGCCATCAAACTTGGCAGCGTCGCCACCGATGAACTCGATGACGGCGGTGGTGGGCTTGGCCTCGTTGTTCGAGCCCTGCTCCTCAAACTCATCCTTGTAATAATAGGTGCCAGTATCTGTCAGCGAATTCTTTGCAGGCTGCGTGCAGTCCTTATCCGCGTAAATTGGAGTCTGCTTCTGGAAGTAGTAATAGCGGTTGGTGTCGGCCGGCTCAAAGGTCGCGACCGTATCACCCAACGCGCCGGTCTCCCACTTGTTCGCGTAGAAGTTAACGGTCTTGGTGCCGTCATCGGCGACAGTCGTATTGCTCTCGATGTAGTCCTTGAGTCCCGTGACCTTCTCAGGCGTAAACAGGTTATCGAGTGCGTCCTTCTTCACGCTCGAGGCATACTTCACCTGAATGGGTTTAACGTTGTCGACCGAAAGCTTGCCGTCTACGGTCTTAAAGTGGCTCAGTGGAATCAACGACGCAGGAATGTTAACCGTTACGATATCGCCCTTCCGGGGATTGTCATCGCCAGCACGCTGCACGGTGATGAGCAGGTCTTTTGCCTTGCCGGCGAACTCGTAGGTGTCGGTATTGGTTTCTTTGTTGACCGTCTTGCTCGCCTCGGTAAACGGCGTGCCGTTGATGACGACTTCGGTAAATCCGTCGACCTGCATAAAGTCGCCCAGCTCGTCGGTAAACGTGATGTAGCCGGACTTGGTCTCGTCGTAGCCCTTATGGATTTCGGTCGGATAAGGCGCCTCCGATGTGATGGCCTGCGAGATGTCGTCGAAGACCTTCTTGAGCTCTTCGGCATTGGTCGCCGACTTGTAGTAGTCGGAATTTTCCGCGCGTGTGCCAAGCTTGTCGCTCGCATACGATGTGGCATCGGGATAATTACTCGACACGGCGTGCATAAACTTGTTGACGTTGCTTGTCCCCTTTTTCGAGGGATCGGCAGCGGGGTCCGCTCCACTAAAGATGCCGATGGTATAAACGGTGGCCTTGCTGTCCTTCATGTTCTTGGCAGCCGTCACGGCATCGTTAGCGACCTTAGAATCAAACTCGTCGTAGCTCGTTGGCGTGCCGTCGGTAAAGAACACAACAATCTTCTTGGCGTCCGCGCGACTAGAAGTGATGCCTTCTGCCAGCTGCAGGCCATTGTCGGCGCGCGTGGCACCAGCTGGTTTAATTGCCTTAATTGTTTCCCTAAGATCAGTCACGCCGGGGCCGGAGCAATTGGTCAAGCCCGCCATTACCTGGGAGTAGTTGTAGGTATTAGTTCTACCAAATTCGCGTTTATCGTACGTGTTATTGCCGACCTTATCAGTCTTATCACCCGCAAACTTAACAATGGCAACCCTATGCTGCCTATCAACACCCTCGATAGCCTCGTTTTGTTTGGCGATGGTATCGATAAAGCTGTTCGCAGCGCCCTTCAGTGCATCGATACGCTTGGTGCGATCTCCGCCACCCATAGGATCATCCATCGAGCCGGAGGCATCCAACACCATCACGATGTCGAGTGGCGTGGTGACCGTCACGGTCGAATTAGACGTTGAGGACATCGCCGAAAGCGTAGTCACAAAATCTGACGCTTTGTTTTCTCCAGTTTCCTTAACCGTCTTGTCGGTCCAGATTCGACCGACGTTTTGGGTCGTTACCTTATTGCCACCGTGGCCTGCCGCCCAGATTTCCCAGCGACCGCTGGTGTCGGGGTCGACGACCTTTCCGGTCATTATCGGTCCGTCCATTCCTGTGCTGGACCTGGCGTTGGCCTCGGGCAGCATGGCGAATGCTGCGGCTGGCAACACCAGCACTACGGCCAGTATCACCGCCGAGAGACCCCTCGTGTACTTACCCATCGTGTCTCCCTTCTCGCGGTCTCAGACCTTGCATCAGCCTAAAGTTACGGAATGAAACACACTTAGGGCAGGTGACACACGTTCCAGATTCGGTTTTGAGCGTGAGACAAATGTCTCACCAAAGATGAGACACGAGAGTTTTCGCAGGAAAACGGGTGCGACTCGGAGCCATCAGGCAAAAATGATCCGTTTCCCTCTGTCCACGGGAGATCAAGGGCTGCTACGGATATGGTGCTATTTCAAAACTATGCCGGATTACGGGGCTAAAGTCGGAGTCCTCATCCATACAGCCTTTTTTTGAAAAACGGCAAGCAGTCTACCTGCGGTTTTGTTTTTGGGATTTTCTGTATGGTCGGAGGTTCGCTATCCAGCCCCGTAATCCGGCATAGTTTTGTTCGCGACGGCACAACCGCGCGTTTAAGCGCGGGGCCGGTGGGGCAAAATTGCCCCACCGGCCCCTATTCCAGTTCTATCCCAGCGTTACTCCGGCTTGGTTTCTACCGTGGGAGTCTTGTCCGCCGCGACTGGAGTGCGGGCAGTGTCCATAGTCAGGCAGTGTTTAGGACAGCTCTCGATGCACTCGCCGCACACCACGCAGGCATACGGATCGATCGACCACGTTCCACCCTTGCGATCGACCGCGAGCGCGCCCGCCGGGCAACGCCGTGCGCACATGCCGCAGCAGATGCACACATCCATGTCATTGACGATATGCCCGCGCAAGCGCTCGGGCGCCGCGAGCTTCTCCTGCGGATAGCAAACCGTGACCGGCTGCTTGACCATAGAACCCAAGGCCGTCTTGGCAAATGTCAGTAAACTCATGCCGTGCCTACCTTTCCGTGCAGCTAATGCAGGGGTCGATGGTCAGGATGATCATGGGCACGTTGGCAATGAGCACGCCCTGCAGTGCATGCGTCAGACCCGCCAGGTTTTGCGACGTCGGCGTGCGCACGCGGAAGCGGTCCAGGTTCTTGGTGCCGTTACCGCGCACATAGTAATACGCCTCGCCGCGCGGCTGCTCAATCACAACCTCGCCGCGTGCGCCGTCGGCCGGTGTAAGCTTGGTGCGCCCGCCGATCCCGTCGTGCGGAATCTTGCCCACAAGCTCCTTAATGATGTCCATGGCCTGCGTGACCTCGGCACAGCGCACCTGGCAGCGGGCATAGCAGTCGCCATCGCTAGCAACGATAGGCTCAAACGCGGCCAGATCAGCATAGGCACCGTCGCCAAACATGCGCACGTCGTAGTCCACGCCCGAGGCGCGACCAAACGGGCCGACCATCGAAAGCTCCAGCGCATCCTTCTTGCTGATCACGCCCACGCCGTGCAGGCGCTCGCCGCAGCTGTCATCGTCCAAAAACGTATGCACCAGGGCCTCGTAGTCGGGACGCATGGCATCGAGCGTCTGGACAATTCCGGCCAGCTCGGAGTCCTCGATATCGTGCTTAAGGCCGCCGATCTCGTTAATCGACAGAATCACGCGGCCACCGCACGTGCTCTCGAAGATCTTGAGAATCTGCTCGCGCAGGGTCCACGAACGATAGAACAGTGCCTCGAAGCCAAAGGCGTCGGCGAGCAGACCCAGCCACAACAGGTGCGAATGAATACGCGAAAGCTCGTGCAAAATGGTGCGGATATACTGCACGCGGCCGGGCACCTCGATGTCGAGCATGCGCTCGCAGGCGCTGGCATAACCGTAGCTGTGGCCCACGGCGCAGATGCCACAGATGCGCTCGGCGATGTAGCCAAACTGGTGCATGTCGCGCTTTTCGGTGAGCTTCTCGAGCCCGCGGTGCACAAAGCCGATCTGCGGAATTGCCTCGATGACGCGGTCGTCCTCGATTACCAGGTCCAGATGAAGCGGCTCGGGCAGCACCGGGTGCTGCGGGCCAAACGGAATAACGGAGCGATGTGCCATGGACCTTACGCCTCCTTTTTCTGCTTGTCGCGGGCGGCCTTGGCGGCAAGCGCCGCGCGGACCTTGGCCGCTTTCTCGGGATCCATGGCGGCGAGCTTTGCCTCCATCTCGGCAGCCTTGAGCGCGGCCTTCGCAGCAGTTTCATCGTGCTGAGCATCGGAGCTGGCAGCCGCAGCGGGCTGAGCGACGGCAGCGCCCGCAGCATCGCCAGCGCCCGCAGTGCCCTCCCCCGCAGCGGCCGTGGCAGTAGCAGCCTTCTCGGCCGCGGCCTTGCGCGCCTTGGCCTCGGCAGCGGCACGGACCTTCATGGCTTTCTCGCGCGCGGCCTTCACCTCGGGCGTGATAACGCTCATGGGCTCGGCAGTCGAGACCTGGTAGAAAAAGCCCTTAAAGTCAATCTGCATATCGGTAATGGCAAGACCAAACAGGTCGTGCGCTTCGTTTTCAAACGGGAATACTGCCGGATAGTACGAGCTGATGGACGGAATCTCCTGGTACTGATTAATTCCCTCAACCACCAGGTTCTCGATCGCATAGCTGCCGTCCTGCGCAATCTGCTCCTGAGCAGCACGGACGTTGATAAACGTATAGACCAGGCGATACGATCCGTCGTCCACACAGCGCTCGGCGTGCATTTGCACAAAGCGCGCGCCGACGCCCTTGAGCGCCTGCACATGCGGCAGGAGCTCGTCGAGCCCGACGGTGGTATAGATAGCCTTTTGCATTACTCGGCCTCCTTTGCAGCGACGGGCGTCTCAGCAGGTGCGTCACCAGCGGCAGGCGCTGCGGGTTTCTCGGCAGGCGCGTCACCGGCACCGTCAGCCCCGGCCCCAGCTGCAGCCACGAACCCGTCCTCGCCCAACTCGACGCCGCCATCCCAGGTAGCAGCGCCGCCCACGGTAAGCGGGTCACCGCCGGCGCGCATCACGGCCTCCTTCTGATCAAGGATGCCGCACGCCTCCACGATGGCATCGATCACGGTCTCGGGACGAATGGCGCACCCGGGCGCATACACGTCCACGGGAATCGCGCGGTCCACGCCGCCGATCACGTTATAGGCATCGCGGAATACGCCGCCCGAACACGCGCAAATGCCGCACGCCACCACGCACTTGGGCTCGAGCATCTGGCTGTAGATCTGGCGCACGACGGGCAGGTTCTGGGCATTGACCGACCCCGTCACCAAAAAGATGTCCGCATGCTTGGGGTTGCCGGTGTTGACCACGCCAAAGCGCTCCGCATCGAACAGCGGCGTGAGCGAGGCCAGCACCTCGATATCGCATCCGTTGCAGCTCGAGCCGTCGTAATGAATGACCCACGGCGAGCGCGACATTTTATGATCCATGGATGCCGCCTCCTAAATAAACACGTCAACGAGGATGGGCATAAGGTTGAGCAGGCCAAACACCAGCGCCACGCCCCATCCGAGCCTAAAGCAGCTGCGCCAGGTGCTGCGTGCGAAGGTGTTGTCGATCAGGACCTCGACAAAATACGTCGCGGCCATCACGACCAGGGCTACAACCCAGCTCACGGGGTTGTCCCAAACAAAGAACATGCCCACCCACATCAAAAACAGCACGGTCTCGCACCAGTGCATAAGGGTCATCTTGGCCAGCGTGCCGCCGCTCATCTCGGTGGCGACGCCCTGGACGATCTCCTGATGCGCGTGATGCGAGTACGAAAGGTCAAACGGCGACTTGCGCAGCTTGATGGTAAGCACCGCGAGCAGCGCCAGGAAAATGGGCGCGCTGTACACGATGATGGGGGCCGACTGCCCCGTCACGGCGATGGAATCAAAGCTGTCGGTGGCAAGGTACAGGCCCACGCTCATCAGCAAAACGGCGGGCTCGTAACTCATAACCTGCAGTAACTCACGATCGGCGCCAACCTGGGCAAACGGGCTTTGCGTCGAGGCGGACGCCAACACCACAAAGATCGCGGCGAGCGTCACCATAAAAGCGCACAGTAGCGTGTTAGAGCCCGACACAAAGATGCCGCCGCCCACGACGGTAAAGATGAGCGCGCACGCCATATAGGTATCGTCCATGGTGTTTACGCTGGCAGGGGCTTTGCGCAGCAGCTTGGCAACGTCGTAGAAAGGCTGGAGCAGGCGCGGGCCCACGCGGCCCTGCATACGGGCCGAAAGTTTGCGGTCAACGCCGTCGATCAGGCCACCAACCAAAGGCGCCAGCAGGGCAAACACCACGGTACCAATAAATATGCCCACGACGCCCGAGCCTTCAAAATACTTGCCGCGCAGCACCGAGGGCGCACTCATGGCAAGCCGCTCGGGCCCAATCCACGCGCAACACAGCAGCGCAAACAAGATAATACTGCAGCACACGACGCTACCCGCGGGACCAATACGCTTCTCGCCAAGGGCGTCCTCCGAGTACCAATTGCGCTTTTCAGCCTTTACCTCGTGTCCCATCGAGCCGCGGAAATGGCGATATTTATCGGTTCCCACGCCCGAAAGGTACACGTTGACGTGCGGCTTATTGCTCACGCGGAATGAAGTCAGCAGCACCACGGCGATAAACGCCACGATAACCACCATCAGATACATGGCGTCCTTGCCGATAACGTACGGCACGCGGCCAAACACCATGGCCAAGTAAGGCGACACCAGACCGCTCGAGATAACCGGGAACGCCACGCAGCACAGAATCAGCAGCGCGGCGATGGTGTTGAGGGCCATCCATTCGGTCTTATGAACATTGACCTCAACGTTTTGAGCCGTGGGGTCGACGCCCGAAAGCTTGGCAAGCCACTTGCCCCAGAAGTAAAACGTCGCGGCCGAGCCAAAGGCCAGAACCATGATCATGAGCACGTTGCCGGTCTGGGCAAACGCCACCAGGGCGCCCCACTTGGACACGAGCATGCCAAACGGCGCCACAAACATGCCCATGATGCCCAGCATCATCAGGCGCGTCAGGTGCGGCATGCGGCTGAACATACCGTCCATGTCCTCGATATTGCGGCTGCCGATATGATGCTCGGCCGTGCCCACGCACAGGAACAGCAACGACTTTGCCACCGTGTGGAACAGGATCAGGAAGATGGCCGCCCATACGGCCTCGGGCGCGCCGACACCCAAGCAGGCACTGATGAGGCCCAAGTTGGAAATGGTGGAGTACGCGAGCACACGCTTGGCGTTGCTCTGCGAGATGGCCATGAGGGCAGCGAGCAAAAACGTGATGGCGCCCACGCTCGTGACCATAAAGCCGGTCACGGGATAGATGGCATAGAGCGGGCTCAGCTTGACCATCAGGAACACGCCGGCTTTGACCATGGTTGACGAGTGCAGCAGGGCGCTCGTGGGCGTGGGGGCAACCATGGCACCCAACAGCCAAGTGTGGAACGGCATCTGTGCGGCCTTGGTGAGCGCGGCGAGCGACAACAGGATGACCGGCATCACCAGCAGCGCGGACTGCGCGGTTCCGGCGCCGGAAAGCTCAATCATGCCCGAGATGGTCAGCGGCATGCCGTTCACGTGCAGGTACATGAGTCCGGCCAAAAACGCGATGCCGCCCAGCATGTTGAGGATGATCTGGGTAAAGGCGTTTTTAATGGCCTCGGGCGTGCGCGTGTAGCCAATCATAAGGAACGAGCACACGGTGGTGATTTCCCAGCCGCAGAACAGCCACTCAAGGTTGTCGCTCGTCACGATGACGAACATGGCCGAGAGGAACAGGAACATAAGCGCCAGGAACTGCGGGCGACGGTCGGGCGCGGTCTGCCCGCGCAGCGCGGCCTCGTGCTCGTCATGGGCCTGGAAGTCCTTCATGTAGCCCAGGGCATACACGCAGATAAGGCTGCCGACAATGCCGACGGCGAGGACCATGATTACGCTCATGTAGTCCAGGTAGAGCGGGGTTGCGGTGACGGCTTCGGTCGCGGGCAGCGTCATGGCTGCAAAGGCAAGCGAGCCCACCAGCTGGACTATGCCGAGCACCGTGGTGAGCGCGTTCCTATATTTGTACGCGTTGTACAGGATGACGGCGCACAGGATGACGTCGATGACGGAGCTGATGATCGAGAGCACATGCGAGGTGCCGGAGGCAACCTCAAAGCCCTGCGGACCCATGCCAAAAAACATGACGGCGACTACAACTGTCACCGCCATAATAATGCCGGAACCTATGAGCCCCACCGCATCGCGGGCGCGGTCGCCGCGCGCGAACAGCATGCCCAGCGCCGGTACCAGCGGAAACAGGGTAAGGAAATACAGTAGCGTCATACCATCACTCCCCCGTGCAAAAACGCTGCAATTGTTTAACGTTATAGCTCAATTGAGGAGTAGCGGCGGCAGGTTTTCGGTCAACTGGGGAGTTTTAGGCGTACGGGGCAAGGGTACGTCCGCATTGGAGTAGAGGGGCGGCAAAAAAATGCGCCCCTGTGGGCGCACCCTCTTGCTACTCTGTCTGCTTAACGCGCGGCTTGCGACCGCGCGGCTTATCGACCAGTGCGGACTCACCGCTCTCGCGGTACTGACGGCACCAAGCCTTGACCGAAGACTCGCTGGGAATCTTGTGCTTGATCATGGCCTCGCGAACCGTCAAGCCGTTTTCCAGACGGTCCTTAACCACAGCGAGCTTTACGTCGTACGAATAGGTGTGATGATGCGAACCGGCATTGAGAACGGCGTCGGCACCGCCCACGGCATACGCGCGGGCCCACTGACGAGCCGTGGCCTGGGGAATGCCAAGCTCCGCAGCGAGGGCGCGATGACCGACCCCCTCTTGGAGGATCTCGACGGCGCGCTGCCTAACCTCGGGCGCATGCTTGCGAGTCCTAGTTGCTTCCGACATACCTGCCACTTCTTAGCCTTAACCGTTAATCTGCTTTCTTACGTGCAAGTTAGATAGTAGCATTTTACTGTTTGCTCAAAGCAGTTAATTAAAATAGACGCGGCGTTATCTGGGCATTTGGCACCAAATTACGACATTTCTTTATCGATTATTTACGCTGGTAGCCGATTCGCAGCTAATCGTCATTCGCTTGTCAACAAAATTGGCATCTCTTTATGTCCTTTGGTATAGAGGATATAGTTATTAACCCCTCCCCCAATAATTTTGAGTGATCTGCAAGGCAGTAGACGTCCTCACTCCTCATGATTACCGCGCATTGCCATCCACCGGAGCAAAACAAAAGGGCGGGACCTGCTGCGCTTGCAGGCCCCGCACCGATTGACACCCGACGGGACACAGCCGGGCGAAACGGATCCGTGCTACCGTCCCGCCTGGCCGCGATGTTCAACTACAGCTCGTTGGCCGCGTGATACGCCGTGCGAATGGCGCTCGCAATGTCGGCGGTGCGCTCGCCCGAGCAGTCGCCCACGCAGGTCACGGGCACCGTCACGCCGTCCAGGTCAAACGCGTTGGCCTTGGAGCCCACGGCCATCACCACGTAATCGCAGACGATCTTCACCGGCTCCTCGGCGCCGTCCTCGGTAGTGCGAATGGCCTCCACGCCCTCGTCGGTAATGGCGGTCAGGCGGGTCTTCACGTGCTGCTCCACGTTGTGCTCTGCAAAGTCGCTCATAATCAGCGGCAGAATGGTCTCGGACTCGCCCGCGGCAATCTTGTCGAGCATCTCGACAATCGCCACCTCGCAGCCGCGCTGCAGCAAGTACTCGGCAGTCTCGGTGCCCACCAGGCCACCGCCAATGACGGCGACGCGGCCCGTAAGCTCCACCTTGCCGGCCAGCACGTCCCAGCTCGAGACGACCTTGTCCGAGTCGGCACCCGGAACGGGGATGACCACGTCGTGCGCGCCCACAGCCACAATCGCGGCGTCGGCGGCGTTGAGGTCCTCAGCGGTAGCGGCATGGCTGAGCTCAACCTTCACGCCCAGGCCAGGCAGAATCTTCTCGTAGTACTCGACCGAGCGCATGATCTCGCCCTTGCGCGGAGGCGCGGCCGCCAGCACAATCTGGCCTCCCAAGTGATCGCTCGCCTCGTAAACGGTCACATCGTAGCCGCGCTTGGCCGCCACGCGCGCGGCCTCCAAGCCAGCAATACCGCCGCCCACCACGGCGATCTTCTTGTCGCCCTCGCCCGGCTTGATGGCGATGGTCGCCTCGTCGCCGTTCTCGGCGTTGAGCACGCACGAGATGTACTTGCGGTTTTGAATCGCGTCGACGCAGCCCTTGTTGCAGTTAAGGCACTCGCGGATGGGCTCACCCGTGGCAGCTTTCAGCGCAATGTCGGGGTCGCACATGAGCGAACGGCCGTACGCGATGATGTCGGCCGCGCCGTCTTCCAGAATCTTCTCGCCGGCCTCGACCGAAACAACACGGCCGACGGTTGCCACCGGCACGGAGACCAGGGCCTTGACGCGCTCGGCCACGGGCAGCGTCCAGTTGTAGGGCATGGCGCCCATGGGCGGAATGGTGTCGCCCATGTTGCCGGTGTGGTTGGCCTGTGCGACCTGGATCATATCGATGCCCGCGCCCTCGAGCAGCTTGGCGAACTCGCAGGCCTCGTCGGGCCGCAGGCCGCCCTTGCCGCGCGGCGTGCCGTCGGGGTTCTCCATGATCACGGGGAGCTTGTACTCCACCATCAGCTGCGGCGCAGCCTCCTTAATGGCGGCGACGACCTCCAGCGCATAACGGACGCGGTTCTCGAACGAGCCACCATACTCGTCGGTGCGCTGGTTGAGGATGGCCGAGCACAGCGAACCCACCAGGCGGTCGCCGTGGACCTCGATGGCATCGATTCCGGCCTGCTGCGCGCGGGCGGCCGAGGCGGCGATGGCCTCCTTAATCTGGGTGAGCTGCTCTACGCTCGCCTCGTTCACAAAGTGCTGCATGTCGTGATGCAGCTTGGCGTAGGCCTGGTTGCGGATCTCGTTGGACTCGGCCATCTTGGCGGCAAAGGTCTCCTCGTCGCCGGCGGCCTTGGCCTCCTGCGCGGCCTTGGCAGCGGCCATGGAGCCCATGACCATGCGGCCGACACCGGGCACGTCGTACTCGGGGTGGAACAGCTGCAGCGCGACCTTGGCGCCGTGCTTGTGGACGGCGTCGGCCAGCGCCTTAAACGTGGGGATCTGGGCGTCGGTTGCCAGCTTGGGCGTGGGGCTTGCGGTCATGACGGGAGCTACGTCGCCGATGACGATGTAGCTCACGCCGCCACGGGCCAGGCGCTCGTAAAAAGCCAGGCTGCGCTCGCCAATGGAACCGTCGCGCTCCTCGTAGCCGGTGGTCAACGGCGGGAACATAATGCGGTTCTTGAGCTCAAGGGGGCCAACCGTAATGGGCTGGAGCAGCTTGGATGCAGGTGCGGTCATGAACATTCCTCTCTTGTAGGCGCGGCGGCGATGATGCCGCGTAGTTGTCTAGAGGATATGGCATGGGGGCATGGGGGCACAACGGAAATCGGCGAATATCAGGTGGCAGCAGGTGGATGGGACGGGACGGCCCGTCAGTTTGTCTCAATCTGTAACAGTTACGCGGCAAAACCGGGTCTTACTGTTACAGATCGAGATATTCCCCTCGACCCAACCTCAACAATCTCAATCTGTAACAGCTAGACCCACTTTTGACCCCCACCTGTTACAGATCGAGACAAACCAAACCCGCCTGCTAGAAAATCTCAATCTATAACAACAACTCGGCAAAATCCGTCCCTCGTGTTACAGATTTAGACAAACACGACCCAACCCACCGGTATATCTCGATCTGTAACACCTAGCCGCCCAAATCGGGTCTAGATGTTACAGATCGAGATTTTGTTTGAGAGGCCGAGAATTGAACCGAAGAAACGATCCCGGAATAACAAAAAAGCTCGCCGACTAGGCCGACGAGCTGCAAGTTCTTGGTCGCGGGGGCAGGATTTGAACCTACGACCTCCGGGTTATGAGCCCGGCGAGCTACCAGACTGCTCCACCCCGCAATGTCTGGGCGCCTCATGTGCGCAAGAAAGAATATTACGCGGGAGTTCGGTAAACGGCAAGGAAAATCTCGTTGAGCATAATTCCTTCATATTTAAACCCCTCAGCCCCTATCACCGTAAACGAATCGCAGCCGAGCGCCGTCGGCGGCGCGTATACAATGGTGCGCGTCCTTTTATGCCAACACTGGGAGTAGACATGCTGCTCGCTATCGATATGGGAAACACGCAGACGGCCATGGGCCTGTTTGACGGAGACGAGCTGGTGCAGTCGTGGCGCATGCCCACCGACCGCTCCTATACCGCCGACGAGATCCATGTGCGCCTGATGGGTTTCTTTAAGATGTACGGCCTTTCGCTCGACGCGGTCGACGCGATCGCCTTTGCGGGCGTGGTGCCGCAGCTCTCGCGCGAATGGCACGCCGTGGCCGACCGCATTGCCGTAGACGCCATCGTTATCGGGCCGCAGACGGCCGCGGTGACCAAGCTGCGCGCGGCGCGTCCCCAGGCCGTAGGCGCCGACCGCGTCGCTAACGCCGTTGCGGCCGAAACTTTCTACGGCGCGCCGGCAATCGTGGTGGACTTTGGCACCGCGACCAATATCGACGTCATCGACGAGGACGGCTATTACATTGGCGGAGCGATCGCGCCGGGCATTCGCATCTCCATGGACGCGCTTGCCGCCCGTGCCGCCAAGCTCGCCAGCGTGCCGCTCGAGGCGCCCGAGCATGCCATCGGCCGCGATACCGAGGAGTGCATCAAGGTGGGCGCCGTGACGGGCGCCGCCGCCATGGCTGAGGGCCTGGTCGCGCGCATGAAGCGCGAGCTGGGCCGCGAGGATGCCACCGTTATCGCCACGGGCGGTCTCGCCAGCATCGTCGCCGATTCGACCGATGCCTTCGACGTGGTCGACGGACAGCTCACCATCAAGGGCATCTGCGAAATCTACCGCCGCATGCAGAAGCTGGGATAGAGCAGGGGCTAAAGTCAAGCGCGAGCGGCGAACTAGGCAACGCATCGGTCCTATTCCTCAAAAACGAAAATTTTTCAGTTTTGAGGAATAGGATTAAGGCAGCTCGGCAGTCACGCGAAAGCCCTCCCCGGCACAGGCCGAAGAGGGCTTCGTTGTCATCGTTATCTTTGAGCGCGGGCGCCACGCGTTACAGTCCGCGAATTCGTACAGCCTCGGGCGGAAACTCTTGCTCGCCGGCATCGGTCTTGATGGTCGCACGACCCCAGATGTCCAGGCCCGCAAACACACCGACCGCAAGCGGCAAACCGTTGGGCGACACCGCCGCAACTTGGCGGCCCAGCAGCGGCACCATGTCGAAGTACTCGCCCAGCACGGGAGCCAGCGGCCCTGCGGCGCCTTGCGGCGTGTTGGCAACAACCACCCAAGCGTCCACGCGGGCCAGCACGGCGGCGGCCAGCGTCTCGACCAGCGCTTCGTCAGCCACGTCCACACCAAGCTCGCCCAGCGCCGAACGCTCAATATCCACCGTCACGGCACCGAACATGCCCGCAGCAGCGGCACCGCCGTTCACGGCAACACGCGCGAGCGACGTCTCAAACGCAGGCGCACCGCACACGATATCGCTCGGCCACTGGATACCCACCTTACCGGCAAGGCCCAACCCCGGCGTCGAAGCCGTGCCCACGAGCGCGTCCATCATGCCCATCGCAGCCACAAACGGCAGGCCGTGGAAGGCATGCATGTTCACGTCCGGGCGCACGATCAGCGAAAACGTCAGCGAGGCATCGCCCGCGCTCCATGCGCACCAGCCCGCGGACGCACCCTCGCGGCCCGCGTCACGTGCCGAGTCGAGCTCGGCGCCGGCGGCAACAGCATTCATCTCGATCATCTACATACGCCCCAATTCGCCCACGATATGACCCACGCGGTCCTCGGGCTCCTTGACCTCGACACCGTTGTAGCGGAAGAACCGCGCCGGGTCGTGCATCAGGTCCTCGAGCGGCACCAGCACAAAGTCGCGCTCGCCAATGAGAGGATGCGGCAGGCGCAGCTTTTTGCCGCCGTGGGTCTCGCCATCCATCCACAGCAGGTCCAGGTCGATGGTGCGCGGGCCGTTGGCCTTGGCCTTTTTGGAGCGGTCGCGCCCCAGCTCAGCCTCGATCTTCATAAGCTCGTCGAGCAGCACCAACGGCGCCAGCTCGGTCTTGATCTCGATGACGGCGTTGGCAAACGCGTCCTGGCGCGTCTCGTAGGCAGGCTCGCTCTCGTAGATCTTGGAGGAGTTGGACACGCAGGTGAGTGGAATCTCGGCGATCATCTCGCGTGCAGCGCGGATGTTGTCGCAGCGATGCCCCAGGTTGGAGCCCACAGCCACAAACGCGCGGCGCGGCTGCGGCTTGGCAACCGCCCAGTAACCGTTCAGGAACTGCGCAAAACCCGCGGCGTCGTGCACGCGCACGATGTTGGCACCGGCCTGGATGGCGCCCAAGCACACGCCAAACGTAGCGGCATCGCGCTCGGCGGCCTCGGTCACGCCCGAGATAGCGCCCACAAAACGCTTGCGCGACACGGCGCACATGAGCGGATAGCCCAGTGACGCCATCTTGGCAGTCTCGCGCTGGATGACGATGTCCTCGTTAGCCGACTTACCAAAGCCCGGGCCAGGATCGATGCAGATGCGGTCGCGAGACACGCCGGCATGGATGAGCGTGCGGGCCTGGTCGGACAGAAAGCCCATAACGCGGCGCATGATGGGCGCCGAATCGGGCAGGGTGAAGCGGCGGAGCTGCGAGGTGGGCACGTAGGCTTCCTCGCGGCGGGCGCTGCGGCGCATCATGGCTGCCAGGTGGTCATTGGACTCCGATGCGACCTCGGTGGCTGCGGGCGCGGCCTCGGGCGCGGGCGCGACGGTCTCGGCGGCAACAACCTGCTCGGCGGCCGGCGTCTCCTGCCCCAGCTCGGTTGCGGGCTCGGACGTGGGCTCCGGTTCGCCAAACGGCAACGAGGGCTGCACCACGCCGCCCGGAAGCTTGGCCTCAACCTTGGGCTCACCCAGCAGCTTGCCGCGACGGCGGCGAGCCGGCTTCTCGGCCTCACGCGCGGCCTCGGCAGCCGCCTCGCGCGCCTTCTCGGCAACAAACGCCGCTGCCGAGGTATCGAGCTGCACCGTTGCGTGCGTGCGGGTGGGCGCGGCGACCTCGCCGGCATGCATCACGATGACGCCGCAGGTGCTCGTCTTAACAAACTCAACCATCTTGGGATCGGTGAAGCCGGTCACGTCGTTGACGATCGAGGCGCCGCAGCGCACGGCCGCCTTGGCAACCGCCACATGACGCGTGTCGATCGAGACGATGGCGCCCTCCTTGGCCAGCGCGCGCACCACGGGCAGCACGCGGCGAGCCTCCTCGTCGGGGTTGACCGGGGTAAAGCCGGGGCGCGTGGACTCGCCGCCCACGTCGATGATGTCGGCGCCGGCGTCGAGCATCGCCAGGCCGTACTCGATGGCGGCATCCGGGTCGAAGTGCTCCCCGCCATCGCTAAACGAATCGGGCGTCACGTTGAGGACGCCCATGATGCGCGGACGGTCAAAGCTGAGCTCGTACTTTCCGCACCGCCATGTCTTGCTGTCGTTCGCCATGAACATCCTCCTAAAATGCCCACGCCGCCGAGCTTGGGGAGCTGGCGGCGGGGTCGCTTTGCACTCAGTCTTTCTATTGTATCCGCGCGCGCGGGCTAGAACGCAAACGCGGCCGCGATGTCGCAAGAAATCAGCAGGTCGGCATTTGCATCCTGATCGGTGGGAGCAAGGTTGCAAATGGCCAGCGTATCGCCGGTAAAGTAACGCGTAAGGCCCGCCGCCGGATACACCACGAGCGAGGTCCCGCCCACGATGAGGGCATCGGCCGCGGCGATGGCGGCAACGGCACCGGTCAACACATGCTCGTCGAGCGGCTCTTCGTAGAGCACCACATCGGGCTTAATGCGCCCGCCGCACGCAGGACACACGGGCACGCCCGCGGCGTCCTCGTGCTCGCGCGAGCAAATCCATTCGGCGCTGTAGACTGCGCCGCACGTCTGGCAGACATTGCGGTGGACCGAGCCATGCAGCTCGAACACGCGCTGCGAGCCGGCCATCTGATGCAGGCCGTCGATATTTTGCGTCACCACGGCATTCAGCTTGCCGGCGCGCTCCAGCTCGGCCAGCCTGGTGTGGCAGCGGTTGGGCTTGGCGCCAAGCGCAATCATCTTGGTGCGGTAGAAGTCGAAGAACTCGGCCGGATGCGCCTCGTAAAAGCTATGCGAGAGCATGGTCTCGGGCGGGTAGGCAAACTGTTGGTGATATAGGCCGTCCACGCTGCGGAAATCGGGGATGCCACTCGCCGTGGAAACGCCCGCGCCGCCAAAGAAGACCACGCGCTTGTGGGTGCCGAACAGCTCCGCCAGCGCGGCGGAGGCCTGTTTGGAGTCCGTTATCGCCTGCGTCATATGAGTCCTCCGTCCTTGTTGGTCGGGCAGCGTCGGGCGATGTCCCAGCATGCGGCCTTTGGGTCAGCACGCGCGGTGCCCACCACCGCCCCTGTTGCGCTAATCTTAAGCCTGCCAACCCCGTCGAAAGGACACCATGCCTCAGACTTACACTTTCGCCTCGTGGAACGTCAACGGCCTGCGCGCCGTGCTCAAAAAGGACCCGAGCTTTATCCAGATCGCGCAAGAACTCGACGTCGATATCCTGGCGTTGCAAGAGACCAAGTTGCAAGAAGGCCAGGTTGATATTGACCTGCCCGGCTATCGCCAAACCTGGAGCTACGCCGAGCGTAAAGGCTATTCGGGCACTGCGGTCTTTAGCCGCCGGGAACCGCTGCGCGTGCTGCACGCCGACGCGCTGTTACCCTACGCCGGCGAGGGCGAGGCGGCCGAGCTCGTCGCCCAAGCCGCAACCGAGGGCCGCGTCTGCGCGTTGGAGTTCGACAAGTTCTGGTTTGTGGATGTCTATACGCCCAACGCCCAAAACGAGCTCGCGCGCATCGATGTGCGCATGGCCTGGGACGATGCCTATCGCGGCTTTTTGAGCGCGCTTGAGCGCGAGACCGGCAAGCCCGTGGTGACCTGCGGCGACTTTAACGTAGCGCACGAAGAGATCGACCTTAAGAACCCCAAGTCCAACCGCGGCAACGCAGGCTTTTCGGACGAAGAGCGTGGTAAGTTTACCGAGCTGCTCGACGCCGGTTTTACCGATACCTGGCGCGCGGCAAACCCCGACGTCGAGGGTGTCTACAGCTGGTGGAGCTATCGCTTTAATGCCCGCAAGAACAACGCCGGCTGGCGCATCGATTACTTCCTGGTGAGCGACGCAATCGCCGGCAACGTGCGCGACGCCGGCATCCGCGGCGATATCTTCGGCAGCGACCACTGCCCCGTCACCCTCACGCTAGAGTTCTAGCGCCAAGCAATTCCTGGGGGACAGAGGAAAACAGATCATGTGACCCCTCTCCCCCTATAAGTTGCGGTGGAGTAGTTCCTGTTTGGGCAGCAAATAGCCAAAAACGAGAACTATTCCACCGCAAGTTCGTGTGGGAACGCGAAATGCCCTACAGTCCGTATTTCACGACGACACGGTTAATGCGACGGCACCAAGGCTTGTACAAGGCGGCCAAAAACACGCAGGTCGCAAGGCCGTGCGTGATATCGAACGGCACCGCCGTGGCAAGACGTGCCACGGCACCCGCCCAAGTAAGCGGCCGTACAAATCCAATGATGTCATACGCGTTGATCACGACGCCATAGAGCAGGCCCGACGCAAAGCCGTACGCCAGCAGCGCTGGCATGCGCACGGTGCCGTCGGCGCGGTCGAACGCACCCGCATACGCCAGCGCACAGCCAACGTATCCCACGAGCCCCCAGGCATACATCTGCCACGGCGTCCACATGCCCTGTCCAAAAAAGAAATTGCTGGTCAGCGCCGCCAGCGCGCCAACCATAAAACCGTTGCGGCGACCAAGCGTCGCCCCCGCGATAATGGCGATGGCGCTCACCGGCTTAAAGTCGGGAATGGGCCCAAACAGGATGCGCCCCGCCGCCGCCAGCGCCGCCAGCACCAGCGTGGGCATAATCTGGCGCAATCCCGGACGAGATGCCTCGTAACCCGCAAAGAACAGCGCGAGCACCAGCGCCACCACGACAAGCATGGCAAGCGCCGCCTGCTCAACACCCGCCAGCAACGCCGCAGCCATTACCGCCGGCACCGCCAACAACAGCGGGATCTCCAGTTTTGCAAGCAAACGCGAGAAACGACAGTCCGTCATCCCATCACGCCCTATAGAACACGTTGTCGGCAAAGAAGTCGGCCGGCGGCTCCATGCAGGCAATCTCGCCGTCAAACATCATGGCGACGTCGTCGGCTACCTGCTCGGCAAAGTCCAAATCGTGCGTAGCCATGATGACGGTGCCGCCAGCCTTCGCATGGTCACGCAGGGCGCGGGCGATGATGCGGCGGCTGAACAGGTCTAGACCCTTGGTGGGCTCATCGAGCAATAGCAGTTCGGGGCCGATTAGCAGCAGTTTTGCCAATGCAAGCAGTTGACGCTGCCCGCCCGAAAGATCGTACGGATGGCGTCCATCCAGACCCGACAACCCCAAGCTCGCCGCACGCTCCCGCGCCACGGTCTCGTCATATCCGCAGGTCGAAGCCCATTCCATCAGCTCGTCGCGAACCGTATCGGCAACCAGCAATGCTTTGGGATTCTGAGGCAGCAGCGCCGCCGAGGCCGCTCCGCGCACCATGCGGCCGCGCTGCAGCTTGGCGGTCTTCGCCAGCACCGAAAGCATTGTCGACTTACCGCAGCCGTTACCGCCCACGATCGCATGCACCGCGCCAGCCGAAAACGACACATCGAGCCCGCGCAGCACCCAACCGCCCGCGCGATCGTAGCGAAACCAGCCTTCCGACAGGGTGGTAGCCGACCCGCCGTGCATTTTTTGGAGTATTCTGCTTCCATCCGTGCGCGGAAAGGCTTCCGAGCCGTTCTCGAGCGACGTTTGCGCCACAAATTCGGACGATTTGTCCAATTCCGAACTTTTTTTCGCGCTCGATACGTCCCCGGGCGGCTCCAGAGAGCCCAAATTGTCCTCACGCCTGCTGAATACTCCTTTATTTGCACATCGGATGGCACCCCACCCCAACATGTCATCGGACAACAGCGATTCTCGGCGTCCCAAAGAAGCCATATCCGCCACCTCGCGCACGCGACCGTCCTCAATCCGGTACGCACACGTCGCGTATTCGAGCATTGGGCGCGGCTGATGCGTCGCCACAACAACCGTGCAGCCCAGCTCGCGATTCACACGAAACAGCGCGTGCAGGAAATTCTTCTCCGCAACCGGATCAAGCTGAGACGTGGGCTCGTCGAGCAGCAGCACGCGCGGGCGTAATGCCAGCACAGCCGCCAGCGACAGCAGCTGTTTGCGTCCGCCCGAAAGCGTATCGGTGTCGCGGTGGAGCCAATCTTCCAGCCCAAAGAAATAGCTGGTCTCAGCTACGCGACGGCGCATCTCATCACGCGCTAGCCCCAAGTTTTCCAGGCCAAACGCCATCTCGTGCCACACGGTTTCGCACACGATCTGGTTCTCGGGATCCTGAAACACATAGCCCACGCGCTCCGCAGACGCGCGCACGTCCATGTCGGCAACGTTCTCGCCCAGCACGCGCGCATCGCCAGTGCGCTCGCCCGCCGGAGCGATCTCGGGCTTGAGCAGCGACAGCAGCGTCGACTTACCCGATCCGGTACCGCCAACAAGAAGTGCAAACGCACCTTGGGAAACACGCCAATCAAGCCCCTCGAGCACCGGTGCCTCGGCCCCGGGATAGGCAAAACTAAGGCCTCGCACCTCAATCGCCGGCGCGGCCGAGCCATATGCCACACCCGCCGCCGAGCTCCTATCAAACCGAGCCATCAGCCAAACCTCTTCTCATCAATCGCGTGCAACGCGCAAGGCAGCACCATCCAGGCAGCGTACACGACATAGCCCGGCCACGGCGCCGGCACCGAGAGCTGCGGATAAAACGAATACTGCGTCGTCGCGGTCCACGCCACTGTCACCGTGACCACGCCAAACAGTGCAAGCCCAACCAGCGCAGCAACATCGCCGCGCCCCAGTCGATACCGCGCATACGTCGTACGACGCGTCGCGGCACCCCACCCGCGCGAGCGCATCGCGTCCGCGCGCTCCAGCGAATCTTCCATGCCCCAGCCCATCAACACACTCGATGCCCGCAGGCGCGAGCGCACGGGGTCGGCCGGCGCGCGCCCCGGCACGTCAATCGCATCTTGCACCGCCAGCACCGTGCGGCCGCGGCGCAAAAACTGCGGGATAAGCCGCATGCACATCGAGATCATAAGCGCAATCACCGGTGCGGCATTGCCCAGCAGCGCGAGTACCTTGTCGTATTCGAGCATCGACGCCGCTGCCTCAAACCACAGCACGCTCGCCACAAACAGCCCACCCATGCACAGGCCGTAAACCATGCTCTCTAGATACACCGCACGCATGCCAATACGAAACAGCCCCGTCGAGCCCGATGCACTAAACAGCGGATTGAGCACCGCGATAATCAAAATCACCGGCAGCTGCCAGCGAAGCGCCCCCAACGTGCGCGCAGCACCGCGCGTCGCAAGCCCGTACGCCAGCCCACCCGCAAGCGACAGCGCGATCAGCACCGGTTGCATCGAGAACATGGTGAGCCCCAGCGTCAGCACCATGTAGAGGGCCGGCACAGCCGGATGCGACATCGAGAACGCCGCGACGGGCTCGCCGCCAAACTCCTCTCGCATGTTGTCCACGGGCACCCCCGTCCCCTCGCTCAAACGACAGCTCCGCGGCATCGCCAACGCCGCACGCAAGCAGCGCAAACGCCACGCCGGCGGTGCAAGCCTCAACCGCCGAAAACCAATCGCTACGCGCTCATCATATGCCTGCGGTATCATATTGCGCCGTGTATCGTTTCCAAACACACGTCTCTATAACGTAACAGGAGATCACATGGACGCAACCGCAATTATCCTCGCTGCCGGCGAGGGCACCCGCATGAAGTCGAACCACTGCAAGGTTTCGCACAAGATTCTGGGTAAGCCCATGGTTCAGTGGATCGTCGACGCCACCATCAAGGCCGGCTGCAGCCGCGTCGTGGTCGTCATCGGCAGCCACGCCGACGAGATGCGCGCCCTGATCGACGGCGCCTACGCCAGCAGCGCCACCAAGGTCGAGTGCGTCGAGCAGACCGAGCGCCTGGGCACCGGTCACGCCGTGAAGGTCGCGCTCGAGGCCTGCGGCATCACGCAAGGCCCCGTCGTCGTGCTCAACGGCGACTTGCCGCTCATCACCGCCGACACCGTCGCCAAGTTCGCGCAAACCGTCGCCACCGGCGAGCTCGCCTGCACCGTCATGACCATGACCCCGCCCGACCCCTTCGGCTACGGCCGCATCAAGCTGGGCGCCGATGGTCAGATCGAGCGTATCATCGAGCAGAAGGACTGCACGCCCGAGCAGGCCGCCACGTTGCTCGAGTGCAACGCCGGCTGCTACGCCTTTGACGGCGCGCAGCTCGCCGCCCACATTAACGAGATCGGCAACGACAACGCGCAGTCCGAGTACTACCTGCCCGACATGCTCGAAATCCTCAAGGGTCACGGCCAGGCGGTCTCCATCTTCCACTGCGACGACTACCGCGACGGCCTGGGCGTCAACAGCCGCATCCAGCTCGCGCAGCTCACCGCTATCGCGCGCGACCGCATCAACGAGCACTGGATGGCCGAGGGCGTCACGTTCATCGATCCCACGCAGGCCTGGATCGGTCCCGATGCCGTCATCGGCCGCGACACCGTCGTGTGGCCGCAGACGCACCTGATCGGCCACGTCACCGTGGGCGAGGAGTGCCAGCTCGGCCCCAACAGCCGCCTCACCGACACCACCGTCGGCAGCGGCTGCACCATCGATGAAACCATCGCCGTCGAGGCCGTCATCGAGAACGGCGTCGACTGCGGCCCGCGCGCCTACCTGCGCCCGGGCACCCATATGCTCGACGGCTCCAAGGCCGGCACACACGTGGAAATCAAGAAGTCCACGATCGGCGAGGGTTCCAAGGTGCCGCACCTGTCCTACATCGGCGACACCACCATGGGCTCCGGCGTCAACGTGGGCGCAGGCTCCATCACCTGCAACTACGATGGCGTGCACAAGCACAAGACCGTCATCGGCAAGGACGCCTTCATCGGCTCCGACACCATGATGGTCGCGCCCGCCCAGATTGGCGACGGCGCGCTCGTGGCCGCCGGCTCCGTCATCACCGAGCCGGTCCCGGCAGACGCACTTGGCCTGGGTCGTGCCCGCCAGATAAATATTGAGGGCTGGGCCGCCGATTATCGCCGCCGTCTGCACGAGGACGACGAGGTATAACGTTTTACCAAGCATCTAAGGAGCTGTTCCCATGGGGGCGGCTCCTTTTTCTATCGTGACCTGCGCAACCGGATGAGTGGTCGGTTCGTGTCCGTTGACGGTAAAGACGTTATCAAGACCCGATTAACCCCGCCGCGCGGTTACAATGCAACAAGGCATCTATATGGCATTCGATATAAAGGAGAAGGGTAATGCCGATTAATGATCCCGAGAAGTCGGAGAATATGCGCAAGTCCATCCGCGTGTATTCCGGTTCCTCCAACCGTCCCCTCGCTCAGAAGATCGCTGAGTACCTTGGGGTCGAGCTTTCGGGCCTTACGCTAAAGCAGTTCGCCAATGGTGAGATTTACGCCCGCTACGACGAGACCGTCCGCGGCGCCGACGTCTTCCTGATTCAGTCCGTGGCCGGCGGCAACGTCAACGACATGCTCATGGAGCTGCTCATCGCCACCGACGCTGCCAAGCGCGCATCCGCCCGCTCCATCACCGCCGTCATCACCCACTACGGCTATGCCCGCCAGGACCGCAAGGCCGGCCCGCGCGAGCCCATCACCGCCCGCCTCGTCGCCAACCTGCTCGAGCGCGCCGGCGTCAACCGCATCATCACCCTCGACCTGCACCAGGGCCAGATCCAGGGCTTCTTTGATATCCCGGTCAACCACCTGTCCGCACTGCCGCTGTTTGGCCAGTACTACAACGACATGCACTTCGACACCGACAACCTGGTTGTCGTCTCCCCCGACGTGGGCCGCGCCAAGGCCGCCAAGAAGCTGTCCGACATGCTCGGCTGCGACCTGGCCATCGCCCACAAGGGCCGTCCGCGCCACAACGCCGCCGAGGTCATGGGCATCATCGGTGACATCAAGGGCAAGACCTGCATCATCAACGACGACATGATCGACACCGCTGGTACCCTGTGCGCCAACGTCAAGGAGCTCAAGGCTATGGGCGCTGGCGACATCTACGTCTGCGCCACCCACGGCATCTTCTCCGGTCCGGCCATCGAGCGTCTGAACGACGCCCCGATCGTCGAGTGCCTCGTCACCGACGCCATTCCCGTCGAGGTCGGCGGCAAGATCAAGACCATCTCGGTCGCCGAGGAGTTCGCTCAGGCCATCTCCGCCGTTTACCACGAGGAGCCCGTCTCCACGCTCGTCGGCGGCGACTTCGCACTGTAGCCTGCCGCACATCGCATCATCTTTGATGCTTTTAAAGGGTCGGAAACTCGCTTCCGACCCTTTTTCTATCCCTCGCCAACCTTCCCTGGACAATTAGTTCAGATACGTATTTTTTAAAGCTCCAAAGGGCCGTTCGGAGCCTTCTGAGCTCCCCGGCGGATGCCATGCCGCCCAAAGCTCATCTTTTTCGAGTACAACCGCCGCATCTTTACCCTCAAATCGCCCTCGAAGGCCCTTAGAAACGTCTCGAACGCCCGCCGCCTTATACGTATCTGAACTAACTGTCCAGTAGCTATCGTCAACCTTCGCGGCAGAGCTCAATTTCCCGCAATCCCCTCAACCGATTCCACCGATTTCATAACACCCAGCCGTTCGTGGTGCGCAGCGCCCCGCTGAGCGAAAAGAACGGCATGGCGGTCGCATTCTGCCGCCAACTTAGTACGTTATAGCTATGACGACCGTGATTTCACATTTCTCCGCCCTCCGCGCAATTCGTCGCGCACGACGGGCGTACTCTGCCCTACTCTGGGACTCCGTTGATAGCGAACAGCAAGCACAGGCCTTGGCTGGCTGCATTCCCAACAATGACGCGATAGACTTTGGCGCACTTTCGATACTCGACGCCTGGAATGAAGATGATTCCGAACTGCTCGATCTTCTCGTTTCAAACGAAGACAACAGACGCCCCGACAAGCGACTTCTTCAGCATATTCTCTCCGCTTCGCTTCCTGAAGGTGCAATTATGCACGTCGAGGCCGACATCTACGCAACGTCTCCTGCCATGACAGCCATGCTTTGTTCCAAGAATGAATCAGTCGCCAAAACCTTGATGCTACTCATGGAACTGCTCGGAACCTACTCCCTTCCCCCCGGGGCAACATACCCCATTGCCTATGACGCCATCTGGCCCAAGGGCGATGACTGCGCAGCGACGGGCGATCTTGATTGCTTGGGCGACCAGTCGGCGACCGAACAACAGAACGAGACCCGCTACGAACAGGCACACTACAAATGCGAGCCCGCCACAACTATCGAAGAGCTCGAGGCGGTCGCACGCTTCGCCAAAAGTAGCTCATACACCTCGTTTCGCACGGCAGTCAATCTCGCCCGACCCGGATCTGCATCCCCAGCCGAATCCCTAATGTTTGCCGTTCTCGGAGCGCCCATGCGCTTTGGCGGATTCGGATGTTGCAGCCTGCCCATGGGAGGCCTGCTACTCAACTATCGAATCGACTTCGACACTCTTGCGGTCAACATGTCCTCCGGCATCCCTTGCGCCATCTGCGACCTATATTGCCCGGCCGCCGGAGTCGACAACGAATACAACGGAATTGGGCATGAGCTTCAAAACGCTCGCATCCACGATGGCAATCGAAATAATGGCCTCAAGGCAATGGGCATCCACGTCCTGGTTATCAATCGCGACCAAATGAAAGACCTTGTTGCACTCGAAGCCTTCGCCCAAACGATGCATCGACTCGCGGGAGTCCGATTCCGATACCGTATCAAGGGCTATCGCAAGCGTCAGGCCGCTTGGCTCAACGCCCTGCGGGCCGGAATCGGCCTTGCGCCGGTCTAAACGGCGAATCACCCGTGCACCGTCGAGCAGGGCTGGACAGTTAGTTCAAATACGTATAAATGGACACATTGAATTAGGCTGTTTTGCAGTTATCTCTATACCATTCGCCCGATTTGAAGGCAGGGTAGACTTCAAAACAGCGTCATATGGACTAACTAAAGCTCCAAAACAACGTATCGGCATTGAATTGAGCACTTCGAGTCCTCAGAACTTATACGTATCTGAACTAACTGTCCACCTCGATTTCGACGGCCGTCCAAACGCCCTCAAATAACCTCAATTGCCCTCCATTTGACAGCGGCAACAGGGTCGCTCACCATAGCAGGCGACAAATCAACGAAAGGATGAACATGGCAGCTGCACAGCCGCTTAAGATTCGCATGGTTGCCGGACTTGGCAACCCTGGCGATGAGTATGCCGAGACCCGCCACAACGCTGGCTTCAAAGCGATCGACGAGTTGGCCCGTCAGGCCGGCGTCACGTACTGGAAAAACCAGGCCGGCGCCGAGGTCGCGCTCATCAACATCAACGATCCCGAGGAAGAGGGCGGTAAGCGCCAGATTGTACTGGTCAAGCCGCAGTCGTATATGAATACCTCGGGTGGCCCCATCTCCAAGCTCTGCCGCGAGTACAAGATCAAGGCCGAGGAGCTGCTCGTAATCCACGACGAGCTCGACATTCCCGCCGGCGACGTACGTGTTAAGGTGGGCGGTGGCCACGCCGGTCACAACGGCCTGCGCTCCATCATCGACAAGATGGGCAGCCGCGACTTCAGCCGCATCCGCACCGGCATCGGCAACCCTCCCGGCAAGATGGCCGTCGCCGACTACGTGCTCAAGCAGCCGCGCGCCCGCGAGGCCGAGGATTTCCAGGACACCTGCGCCCGCGCGGCCGACGCCGCCGGCCTGGCGATCGTGCACGGCGTGGTCTATGCCCGCGACCATGTCAACGGCGCCGCCTCCGCCAACGGCAAGCACTAAAACCTATCATTTAGGAACAGGTTTATTTTGGCAGGTTTTACCTGCGGAAACGCCCCAGTTGCGGCATCGCAATCAACCGCGCGCCGACATACATGCATAGCACCCCAAAGGGGGCCGGCCTCATCACAACCCGAGGCCGGCCCCCTTTGCCGTTTTACCCGATAGAACTGACCAAAATAAACCTGCCCCTATTTGGTAGGCCAAAGTGGATAAACCCTGCTCCCAACCGCCGAAGACACACGTAAGTGACATGTCCATGAGGGTATAATTTGCACCGTATGTCTGCACAACGCCTGTGCGCGTACGGTTTTATTCGGGCTACCGTCCATTTCCGTGGAGGCACGGTTCGGCGGCCCTAACAAGAGAGGGGTTCTATGTATAAGATCCTGGAGAAGACGCAGTTCTCTGAGAAGGTGTTCAAGTTCCGCATCGAGGCGCCCGCAATCGCCAAGCATGCGCACGCTGGACAGTTCCTCATGGTTCGCGCCAACGAGACGGGCGAGCGCGTCCCGTTTACCCTGGCCGGCTGGAACGGTGACGAGGGCTGGGTCGAGTTCATCTTCATGGTGATCGGCAAGACCACCGAGATGCTGTCCACCTACGAGGCCGGCGAGTCGCTGCGCGACGTCGTGGGCCCGCTGGGCGTTCCCACCGAGATGGCCGAGGGCCCCTGCGCCGTCATTGGCGGCGGCGTCGGCCTGGCAATTGCCTTCCCGGTCGCCAAGCACCTGGTCGAGACCGGTCACGAGGTGCACGCCATCATGGGCGCCCGCACCAAGGACCTCCTGCTCATGGAGGACCAGTTCCGCGAGCTCCTCGACGAAGATCACATCCACATCACCACTGACGACGGCTCCTACGGCGAGCAGGGCGTTGTCACCGCTCCGCTGGAGCGCCTGCTGCAGGACAAGGCCGTGAGCCAGGTCTTCTGCGTCGGCCCCGTTCCGATGATGAAGTTCTCGACCCTCACCGCCCAGAAGTACGACACCCCCATCACCGCGTCGCTCAACCCCATCATGGTTGACGGCACCGGTATGTGCGGCTGCTGCCGCGTCGAGGTGGGCGGCGTGACCAAGTTCGCTTGCGTCGACGGCCCCGACTTCGATGCCACCCTGGTCGACTGGGATGACCTTCGTGCCCGACAGGCCGCTTACCGTTCCGAAGAGGGCGAGTCCCTCAAGGCCTATGAGGAAAAGAGCTGCGCATGCCACTAGTTAACGGTCGTTTCGTTGCCGATATGAAGTCGCCCCGCACCCCCGATAACGAGGAGCCGGCTGCCGAGCGCGCCTGCGACTTCCGCCCCGTCGACAAGGGCTTCACCGAGGAGATGGCGCTGGCCGAGGCCGAGCGCTGCCTCAACTGCAAGAAGCCGTTCTGTGTTGAGGGCTGCCCCGTCAACATCAACATCCCCCGCTTTATCGAGCAGATCCGCGCAAAGGACTTCGGCGGCGCCCTCGATACCATCCGCGAGGACTCCATGCTTCCCGCTATCTGCGGCCGCGTCTGCCCGCAGGAGAACCAGTGCGAGGGCAAGTGCATCCGTGGTAAGAAGTCCGAGCCCGTGGCCATCGGCCAGCTCGAGCGCTTCCTGGGCGACCGCCCCGAGCTCGCCTCCACGCCCAAGATGGCTCCCAAGAACGGCAAGAAGGTCGCCGTCGTCGGTTCCGGCCCGTCCGGCATCACCTGCGCCGGCGAGCTCGCCCGCAACGGCTTTGACGTCACCGTCTTTGAGGCCTTCTTTACCGGCGGCGGCGTGCTGGTCTACGGCATCCCCGAGTTCCGTCTGCCCAAGGCGGTCGTCAAGCGCGAGATTGACGGCCTGGAGGACATGGGCGTCAAGTTTGAGTACAACTCCGTCGTGGGCAACATGGCCACGGCCGAGGAGCTGTTCGAGCAGGGCTTCGACGCCATCTACGTGGCGACCGGCGCTGGCCTGCCCAAGTTCCTCAACGTCCCCGGCGAGAACCTGCCCAACGTCTTCTTCGCGAACGAGTACCTCACCCGCGTGAACCTGATGAAGGCCAACAAGTTCCCCGAGTACGACACCCCCACCAAGCACGGCAAGAACGTCGTTGTCTTTGGTGGCGGCAACGTGGCTATGGACGCCGTCCGTACCGCCAAGCGCCTGGGCGCTGAGCACGCCATCATCGCCTACCGTCGTACCGAGGACGAGATGCCCTGCCGTCGTGCCGAGCTGCACCACGCCAAGGCCGAGGGCGTCGAGGTTCTGCCGCTCGTTTCCCCGCTCGAGTTTGTCGCTGGCGAGGACGGCTCCGTGTGCGCCGTCAAGGTCCAGAAGATGGAGCTCGGCGAGCCCGATGAGTCCGGCCGTCGTCGCCCGGTGCCCATCGAGGGCGCCATCGAGGAGATTCCCTGCGACGTCGCAATCTCGGCTATCGGCACCAACGCCAACCCCTTCGCAAAGAAGATCGGCGGCAAGATGGAGCTCAACAAGTGGGGCTACATCGTCGCCGACGAGGAGACCGGCCAGACCACCGATCCCCGCATCTGGGCCGGCGGCGACATCGTCACCGGTGCCGCTACGGTCATTCTGGCGATGGGCGCCGGCAAGAAGGCCGCCGCTTCCATCACCAAGAGCCTGCTGGGCGAGTAATCACCTACAGCGCTAGCTACCAAACGGCAAAGTCCCCGTCGAGCACACGCCCGGCGGGGACTTTTTCTATGCCGATCGCCCGACCACCACGATGGGGACAGGCACCTTTGTGATGGTTTTGATCGGCTAGCCTTCGAGCTGCGCTGCCTTGTAGCGGTAGGCTGCGGCGATGACGTCCTTGCAGCCTTCGCGGCCCAGCTTGGCGCGGTTGACGACGATGTCTTTACCGCTCGTCATCTTCCACTTGCCGGCGCTATAGCGCTTATAGAACGCCTCGCGCGCCTTCTGCTGCTGCTTGACCAGCTTGGCGCCCTTCTTTTTATTAAGTCCGCGCTTCTTGCGCACGATCTCGACGCGGTCCTCAAAGGGTGCGGTCACCAACACGGCAATGTGGTTGGGGTTGTTACGCAGCAGGTAATCGGACAGACGGCCCTCGATAATGCAGCTCTCGGTCTCGCCCAGGTCCAAAATCACCTGGCTCATCTTTTGGAACAACTTGTCCGAGTACGAACGGGCATCGTAGCGGTCGGGCAGAAACGCCATGTTCTCCACGGCCAGGCGCTCGTCGTAGGCAGCCATCTTGTCGAGCGACTCGCCCGCGCGCAGCGACGCACGCACCAGCAGCTCGTTATCGTACAGCGGAATCCCCAACTCGTCGGCAAGCATGCGACCAATCTCGTGGCCCTCGGCGCCAAAGTCGCGCGCGATGGTAATGACCACAGGACTCTTCTTGTTCTCCAGATCGCTCATCGCGATTCCTTTCTCTATGTGACAAAGGGGCTGTCCCTTTGCCACATTCTACGCTGCCACCATTCGCCTCTGATACGCCCTCACCAGCAACGAGATACCAAAGTTGAGCACAAAGTACATCGCAAACACCAGGCCGTAGAGCATAAGAACCTGCGACAGGTCGATCGCGTGGGCCATCACGACGTTTGCCGTGTACATGAGCTCGGCCACGTTAATGCCCGAAAGATACGAGCTGTCCTTGATGACGGTCGTGCATTGGCTAAACAGCGCCGGAATGATCGTCTTAAACGTCTGCGGCAGAATGATGTAGCGCATGGTGGCAAAGAAGCCGAAGCCCTGGCTCTGCGCTGCCTCAAACTGGCCGCGCGGAATCGAGTTGAGGCCGCCGCGCACAATCTCGGCCATAACAGCGCTGGTAAACAGCGTAAAGGCGATGGTCGAAATCACAATGTCCAAACCCTGCACCGTAAAGTAGATAAACAGAATCCACAGCAGGTTCGGCGTGCAACGGAACAGCTCGATATAGGCGCTCACCAAAATACGGAACGGGCGGGGCGCATAGCTTTTAACGAGCGCCAGCACCGTGCCAAAGATGAGCGAGAAAAAGATCGACAGCGCCGAGATCTCGATTGTCTTAACAAAGCCGCCCCAAATGTAGAGCAGGTTGGTCGCGTTGAAGATTTCCATGCGCTAGGCCTCCTCTACGTTGTCGAGCCCCAGCTCGGCCAGGCTCACGCCGCGCGGACGCTCCTTGGAGCGGCGCTCGAGCCACTGTACCAGCATGGCGAGCGGAAAGCAGATGATGAAGTACATAAGGCAGCAGACGATGTATCCCTGCAGGTAACCGTACAGACTCACAAAGTTGTCGGAACGGTACATAAGGTCGCCGCCGGCCACAAGCGCCAGCACCGACGTGTTCTTGACCAGGTTGAGCGCCTGGTTACACAGCGGCGGCAGAATGATCTTGAACGTCTGGGGCAGCACGATGTACCAGTACGCCTGCGCACGGGTGAAGCCCTGGCTCTGGGCCGCCTCCATCTGACCGCGCGGAACCGCCTCGATACCAGTGCGGATGACCTCCGAGATGTAGGCCGCGTGATACAGGCCCACACCCAAGAAGCCCAGCACGAACGGCGCGATGCGCACCGGCTGGTCGGCACCGGTTATGGCCTGCAAAAACTGCGGACCGGCCATGTACATAAAGAGCACCTGCACGGGCAACGGAGTGTTCTGGTAAAACTCCACATACACGCGGCTTATGGCGCGCAGCACGCGCGAACGAGTGGTAGAGAACACGCCCAGCAGCGTGCCCAGCACCAGCGATAGCAGCAGGCCGGCAACGACCACCTGCAGCGTCACGCCAAAGCCCTCCCAGAAGGGCCCCATGTTTTGAAATGTCGTCGACCAGCGGTCGGCGTCAAACAATCCTTCGAGCATTTGATTCCTTCCTTGGACGATGCGCCTATACAAGACCCCAGGTCTTGACCTCTTGGTCGAGCCAGCCGTCGGCCAGGCGATCGCAAATCACCTGATCGACCACGGCCGAAAGGTCGCAGCCCTTCTTGGTCGCCACGCCGTAGCCCTGCTCGCCAAACTTGACCTCGGGCTGCAGCAGCTCAACGGTCTCGTTCATGTAACCGGCCAGCGTGGAGCGGTCCATGGCAAAGACGTCGATATTGCCGGCGTCGAGCGAACTCTTGATGATGGGGTAGCCGCTAAAGGCCCTAAACTCGGGCTTGCAGCTAAAGCCGTTGTCCTTGATCATCTGCTCGATCAGGCCCTGCGTGGTAGCACCCTGGCTCACGCCGATGATCTTGCCGTCCAGGTCCTCAATCGAGGTAAAACCCGAACGCTTCTTGACCATGAGTCCCACGTAGTCGGTGCGGTACGGCGTCGAGAAATCCCAGCTCTTCTTGCGCTCGTCGGTGATAGTGTAGGTCGCCGCGACCACGTCGAGTTGGCCGTTATCGATCAGCGGGCCGCGCGTCTTGGGCGTTACGTCGGTAAACTCGACAAGCTCCTGGGCGCGGGCCTCCTTGTAGCTCACGCCAAAGACGGCAGCGGCGATCTGGTAGCACAAATCGACTTCCATACCCTCAAAGCGGCCCTTGGCGGTGTCGTAATAGCCATAGCCGGGAACATCCTTCTTAACGCCGGCATTCAGATGGCCACGCGACTTGATGGCCGCAAGCTTGGGCCCCTTGTCGGAACCCTCGCCGCTGGTGGAGGTGCCGCAACCGGTAAGCGCGGTCCCCGTCAGCGCAAGCATACCGGCGCCCGCCAGCTGCAAAAAGTGACGGCGCGACACGGCCGCCCTCGTCATATCCGTCATGTCCATCACCGCGCCTAGTGCAAAATCTTGGACAGAAACTCGCGGCAGCGCGGGTTCTCGGGGTTATCGAAGAAGTGCTCGGGCGTGCCCTCCTCCAGAATGCGGCCGTCCTCCATAAAGATGACGCGGTCGGCCACCTGGCGCGCAAAGCCCATCTCGTGCGTCACGCAGATCATGGTGATGTCCTCCTGCGCGAGCTCAATCATAACGTCCAGAACCTCCTGGACCATCTCGGGGTCGAGCGCCGAGGTCGGCTCGTCAAACAGGATGATGGGCTGCTTGGTGCACAGAGCACGGGCGATGGCGATGCGCTGTTGCTGACCACCCGAGAGATTCTGCGGATACTCGCCGGCCTTATGAGCCATGCCGACGCGCTTGAGTGCGGCGATGGCGATCTCGGTCGCCTCCTCCTTGCTCTTCTTTTGCAGCTTGATGGGCGCGAGCGTCAGGTTGCCGAGCACCGTCATGTTGGGATACAGGTTGAACTGCTGAAACACCATGGAACTATACTTGCGAGCCATCTCCAGGTGATTCTTCTTGGTGAGCGGCGTACCGTCGATGACGACCTCGCCCGACGTGGGCTCCTCCAGATAATCGACGCAACGGATGAGCGTCGACTTACCCGAGCCGGAAGGCCCGATCATTACGAGCTTCTCGCCGCGCTTAACGGTGAGATTGATATCTTTGAGCACATGCAGGTCGCCAAAGTACTTGTTGAGATGCTTGATCTCGATCATGTCTGCCATGAATGTCCCTTCCCTGCGTTTACACGAGTTGCACTATTGTACGGAAAGAACCACGTTTCCGCAGCCCACACTACATTCCCGTAAAGAACCCGCAACCTTTAACCCACTCATTGGGGACAGACTTAAATGAGTGCCCGCTCATTGGGTACTCATTTAAGTCTGTCCCCAATGAGCACCCAACCCCCCTTGTTGAGCACAAGTCAGCGAAAACCCGTACACGCGAGCAAGGTGACGTGAAATGAAAGGGCGCAGACCTTATGGTCGCGCCCTTGAAATTGAACGTCAGATTGCCGCGTGTACGGGTTTGCGGCGTCGGGCCGTTACGCGGTTTGGTAAAGCCGCGTAACAAATTACGCGAGCTTTGCGCCGACGATCTTTGCCGCGGCCGGCTTGTCGAAGTTGCCGCCGGTGGCCTTGCCGAGTGCACCCATGACCTGGCCCATCTGCTTCTTGGACGTAGCGCCCAGCTCGGCGATAACCTGCTCGATCAGAGCCTCGAGCTCCTCGCCCGAAACCTGCGCGGGCAGCAGGCTCTCCAGAATCTTGACCTGCTCGTTCAGGTTGTCGGTACGCTCCTGGTCGGTGCCGGCCTTGATGGACATCTCCAGCGTCTCACTCGTCTGCTTAATCAGACGCTTAATCATGCTGTTGACGTCTTCCTCGGTCACGTCGCGGCGCTCGTTGACCTCGATATTCTTCACCTCGGCCTTAACCTGGCGAATGATGGACAGGCGAACCTTGTCCTTGGCCTTCATGGCCGCGATCATTTCCTTCTGCAGCTCTTCGTTGGTCATCTGCAAATCCTCTCTAATAGCGTGGGCGGCACTCACGCGGGCACCGCCCCATGATTACTCAGTCGTCGACGAATTGTCGGTCGAACTCTTGGTGACGCCCTTCAGGCTGACGTTGTACGGCACGTCCTTGGGCATGGGGTTAACGGTGATGTCGGCGTCCTTCTTGTACTGCTCCAGCCACTCGCTGTACGCGGTGCTTGCCGCCTGCGTCTTCACCGCGTTGGAGACGTACTTCTTGATGTCCTTGGGCACCTGCTTAATGTCATCGACCTGATTATCGACATGGAAGTAGTCGGTGCACTTGATGATGTGATAACCATAGGTCGACTCGACGACGTCGCTCACATCGCCCTTGTTGAGCCCCTCGAGCGCCGTCTGGTAGCTGTCGACGAAGGTAGTGAGCTTGTCCCAGCCCACATCGCCCTTCTTATCCTTGGAGCCGGTATCGTCGGAGTACTGCTCCACGGCATCCTCAAAGCTCAGCTCGCCGGAGTTGATCTTGTCCAGGCACTCCTGCGCCTTGGCCTTGGCGGCAGCTTTGTCCTCGTCGGAAGCGTCAGAATCGACCTTGATCAGGATATTCGACGAACGACGGGCATCGTTGTAGTTGGACAGGTTCTCATTGATGTAATCGACAATCTCGCTGTCCTTGGGCTTGCTGGTGGGTGCCACGGCATCCTTGAGCTTCTGCTGCGCCAGGCTCTCCTTGAGCGAATCCTTGTAGGTGTCCTCGGTGTAGCCGTAGGTCTTAAGCGTCTTCTTAAAGGTCTTGGCGCCGCCCGCGCTCTTGCACGCGTCCTTCCAGGCCTTCTCGACCTCCTCGTCCGACACCGTCACACCGTTCTCCTTCTGTGCCTGCTGAAGCAGAATCTGCTGCGTGTAGGAGTCGATGAGTTGCTTGCGGTACTTCTTGGGCGTGAGGTCATTGTCGACCAGGTACTGCGCCCAGTCCTTGTCCTTGGTGTAGCCGTAGGACGTGCGCATGCTCATGATCTGCTTGGTCACGGTGTCCTCGGTGAGGTTGGTGCCGTTGATAGTGGCAGCCACACCGCCGGTGAGCTTATAGCCCGAGCCGGCGCTTTCGGTCTGCGACATCAGGCCGGAGCACGCCATGGCCGAAACGGAGAGCAGCATCGCCAGCACGCCAATGACCACCAGGACAATCTTGACGGTCTTGGACACATAGGTCTTGCGCTGCTTCTTGCGAGAGCTGGAGGCGGCGCGGGACCGTTGCTCGGGCGTCGGCGCGACCTCGGGGTTCTTTTTCTTATTTGCCATGTTTGGCCTTTCGCATCACGAATCGAACAAACGCCATTGTGTCACAACGCAGCCCCCGCGGCACACCTGGTGCATGGGGGACAGGTTAATCTGCACCATTTTGGTGCAAAGGGGACAGATCTGGCAGCCGGCAGTTAGGGACGTTCCTTTTCTGCCGGCAGTTAGGGACAGTCCCCAAGTGCCGGCCCTAAAAGTGGCGGCGGATGGCGTCGACCATGCCTTGGCACGTGGTCTGGCCGAGCACATCGGCTGCAGCGTCGGTGTCCATAAAGATATTCATGAGCGCTTGCAGAGCCTCGACCTGGCCGCCCGGCTCGGCAATGCCCAGGTTGATGACGATCTGCGCCGGCACCGGGGCACCCATGCCCGCCATCGCGTTGAACGTCACAGGTGCGGCGGGCTTTACCACCGCAATATAGGGCTTGGCCACAAATCCCGGATCGGTATGCGGAATGGCGATGTTTGCCGCCGGCATGGCGAGACCCGTGGGATAGGCGTCCTCGCGCGTGCGGACGGCGTTGAGCCAACCCTCGGCAATGTAGCCGCGCGGGGCAAGCTCGCCCTCGAGCCGCGCAAACACCTCGCCCGGCGTCGCGCACTCCCAATCAAAAAACACCAGCTCGGGCGTAAACAGCGCTTCGTTATCCGCCACACGCTCACCTCTCTCACCTAGTCACCTGGGACGTTCTTAAACGACTAGTCGTTTAAGAACGTCCCCAATGACTACCTAAAACAAAGGATGGCCACTTGCGCCTTGGCGCCAATGACCACCCTGACCACTCAACTAAATTGTACTGTGCGCTACTAGCCACGAGGCGCATCAATTGCGACCTTGCCGCTCTCCAGCACGTGAACGCGACCGTCGGCGAGCATCTGCACGACCTCGGGATACAGCACATGCTCGATCGCATGGATGTGCTCCTCGAGCGTGTCGACGTCCCAGCTCTCCTCAACAGCCAGCGCACGCTGGGCGATGATGGGGCCGTTGTCGTAGATCTCGTTGGCAAAGTGCACGGTCACGCCGGTCACCTTGACGCCGCGAGCAAACGCATCGTCGATCGCATGGGCGCCGGTAAAGCTCGGCAGCAGCGCCGGATGTAGGTTGACCACGCGATTGGGAAACGCTGCTAGCAGCGGCGTGTGCACCATGCGCATATAGCCGGCCATCACCACGTACTCGCAACCGCGTTCGAGCAGCTCATGCGCGATAATCTCGTCAGCTGCGATGGGGTCAGCATAGACATCCTTGGACAGCGTGAGCGTCTGGGTGCCCGCACGCTCGGCACGCTGCAGGCCCTTGGCCGAAGGACGGCTCGACACCACAAGCTCAATCGAGGCGTTGAGCTTGCCGGCGGCGATCAGGTCGATCAGCGCCTGCAGGTTGGTACCCGAACCGCTGATAAGCACGCCGATCTTGAGCGGCTCGGCCGTATCGGTGCCGGTCGGACGGGTGTAGGGCACAAAGCCCAGGCCCTCGGCAGCAGCCATCTGCTCGTTAGCGCTCATCGGAGTACACGACCTTACCGGAACCCTCGACGCACTCGCCCACGCGGAACGGCTTCTCGCCCAGCGCGACCAGAGCCTCGGTCACGGCAGCCTCGTCCTCGGGGGCGACGATCAGGCACAGGCCGACGCCCATGTTGAAGGTCTTGCATGCCTCGTTGGGCGCGAGCTCGGCCTGACGCGACACGTAGGTGATGACGGGCGGAACATCCCAGCCCATCTCGGCGCCGTTGCGGGTGACCACAGCATCGACGTCGTCGGCGAGCGCGCGGTTGAGGTTCTCGGTGATACCGCCGCCGGTAATATGGGCAATGGCATGAACGTTGGCGCCACCGCGGAGCAGCTCCAGAATCGGCTTGACGTAGATGCGCGTGGGAGCCAGCAGAGCGTCGGCCAGCGAAGCACCGCCGAGCTCCTCGAGCGGACGGCTTAGCTCCTCGGCCTTAGCGGCGGCCTCGGGCGTGCCCGGCTTGATGCCGTCGACACCGATGACCTTGCGCACGAGCGAGTAACCGTTGGAATGCACGCCGGTGGAAGGCAGGCCCAGGATCACATCGCCGGGGCGAACGTTCGCGGGGTCGAGCATCTTGGGACGATCGACAACACCCACGGTAAAGCCGGCGAGGTCGTAATCGGCGGGGGCCATGACGCCCGGGTGCTCGGCCATCTCGCCGCCCACGAGCGCGCAGCCTGCGAGCTTGCAGCCGTCGGCCACGCCCTTGATGATCTTTGCCATGTGCTCGGCCTCAATGTGACCGATGGCAACGTAATCCAGGAAGAACAGCGGCTCGGCGCCCGAAGCCAAAATGTCATTGACGCACATGGCGACCAGGTCCTGGCCCACCGTCTCGTGACGGTCCATGATCTGGGCGAGCACGAGCTTGGTGCCCACGCCGTCGGTGCCGCTGATCAGGATCGGGTCTTCCATATCCTTAAGCGCGGCGGCCGAGAACAGGCCACCAAAGCCACCGATGCCGCCGATGACCTCGGGGCGGTTGGTGTCCTTGACCATCTGCTTAATAGCGTCGACGGCGCGGCCGCCCTCGGCGGTATCGACGCCGGCGTCCTCATACGTCACATGCTTGCTGTCGCTCATCTGAGCCTTCCTCTCCCACTACCGTGGCGCCGCGCGGGCGCCAAACGGTGCTCATAGTTGCGTTCATTTCGGCGCGCGCCATAACAGCACACGCCGTCATATCAACAAAACAGCAGGTAAAACCTACCAAAATAAACCTGTCCCCACATGGCAGGCTTTAGGCCTCGCCGTGCTCCTCTTCCCAGCTGCGGTCGTCGTATTTCTCGACCACGGCGTCGTCGTCAAAGTGCAGCGGCTTGTCCAGGTTGCGGGGCTTAAAGCCCTCCATGAACTTGTCGCGGCCAAAGCTCTCGGGAATCGCCACGGGATAGCGGCCGGTAAAGCACGCGTCGCAGTAGCCGCCCTTGGGCATGACCTTCAGCAGGCCCTCGACCGAAAGGAAGGCCAGCGAATCGGCGCCGATATACTCGCAAATCTCGTCGACCGTCTTGTTGGCGCTGATAAGCTGCGACTGCACGTCGGTATCGATACCGTAGAAGCACGGCCAGATGACCTCGGGCGAGTTGATGCGGATGTGAATCTCCTTGGCGCCGGCGTTGCGCAGCATCTTGACGAGCTGCACCATGGTGGTGCCGCGGACGATGGAGTCGTCAATGACGACCAGGCGCTTGCCCTCGATGTTGTCGCGCAGCGGGTTGAGCTTCATACGCACGCCCATGGCACGCAGCTCCTGCGTAGGCTCGATAAACGTACGGCCCACATAGCGATTCTTGATAAGGCCCTCGCCAAAGGGAATACCGCTCTCGTGCGAATACCCCTCCGCGGGCGGCAGGCCGGAGTCAGGCACGCCGATGACCAGGTCGGCCTCGACGGGCTCCTCATGTGCCAGCTGACGACCCATGTCATAGCGGCAGGCGTAGACGCTCTTGCCGTTCATGATGGAGTCGGGGCGAGCGAAGTAGACCTGCTCAAAGATGCAGTTAGCAGGCTCTTCGGCGGCAGGCACGCCTTGCTCGGACACAAGGCCCTCGGCGCTGATGCGTAAAATCTCACCGGGACGGACGTCGCGGACGTACTCGGCGCCCACAATATCGAGTGCGCAAGTCTCGGAGGCGACGACCCAGCCGCCGGCGCGGGTGACATGGGTGGTGGCGTCGACCGTCGCGGCGCCGTCCTGCGACGGCAGCTGCGAAACGGATGCGGCATCGGCCTGGTCCAGGCCCTCGTCCACCAGCTTGCCCAGCACGAGCGGGCGAATGCCGTGCGGATCGCGGAATGCGTAGAGCGCCTGCTCGTTGATGAGCGTCATGGCGTAGCCGCCGCGCACGAGCTCCATGGTCTTGCGAATGCCCTCGCGCAGATGGCCTGTACGCTGAGTAAAGTAGCCGATGAGTTTGGTCGCGACCTCGGAATCCGAGTTGGAGAGGAACGGCACGCCCAGCTCGATCAGCTGGCGGCGCAGCTCGTCGGTGTTGACGAGGGTGCCGTTGTGCGCGAGCGCGATAATGACGCTATTGATGGTAGAGAGGTGCGGCTGAGAGGCTTCCCAGCTCTTGGCGCCGGCGGTGCCGTAGCGCACATGACCCACGGCCAGCTGACCGGAGAGCGTCGACAAGTCAGCATTGGAGAACACGCGGTCGAGCAGGCCCAGATCTTTGCGGACCATAACCGTACCGCCGTCACCAACAGCGATTCCCGCCGATTCTTGGCCACGGTGCTGCAGTGCACGCAGGCCAAAGTACGTCAGTCGAGCCACGTCGCGATCGGGCGCCCAGACACCAAAAACGCCGCATTCCTCATGCAGCTGGTCAGAGTCCGGATCATACGTCGACATGGCGTTCACCTGTCCCGCGGCACGCTCGGCCGCGCGGATGGTTTCTTGAGACATGGCATCCCCTCAGAGCCTCGTATTTTGGCGTTACCCGCCTTATTATACGCACGGCGCGACGCGCTCCCCAGCGCATGAGCGGCGCTTTTTAAAAGCCCACCGAGCTAATAATCCGTTTTGCGGCCAAACATTTTATTGGTCTGCCCAGTGCAAGCGCCCGCGCCCCCATATGGCCGCCGCGTCCACCGTTGGGGATTGCAAAGTTGCAATTGGGACGTTCGTCCTGTCTTTTAGCAGGTCGGCGGCGTATCCTAGTAACCTAGGACAAAGCGAGAAAGGTTCTGTATGGATCGAAACGAACTCGACCCCAGCGTCCCCAGCGCCACGGAGGTCAAGAAGATTCCCCTCATCATTAAAGTGTACGCCGTCCTGTGCATCCTGTCCGGCGTGGGCACACTCCCGTCGGTCGCCGTCTTTATGTGGCAGGTCATCACCGCACTCATTAACGGCAACGCCGCCGCTAAGCTCGGTGATAACACCCTGGTCGCGGTTGGCCTTATCGTCGCCGGCATTATGCTCTCGGCGGCAAGCGCGATCATCTTGATCGTCTTTGGCCTGGACCTCATCAAGGACCAGCGGCGCAATGCCGCCCGCCTGTCTTACGTCCTCATCGCATTTACCGTCGTGGAGCTTTTAGTTGACGTGATGCTCCAGGGTATCGGACCCTTCCTGCTGCGCCCCGCCATTCAGCTCGGTATCCTCATCGCGCTTTCGGCCACCGTCGACCCCACGCTACGCCAGGAGCGCGAACTGCAGCGCCGTCTGCAAGAGATGCTCGACCGCGATGCCGCCGCCGAGGGGATGCTCGGCCGCGACGAAACCGGCGAGGGCTACATCAAGCTCAACTACTTCAACCTGTTCTGGGTATTCTTCGTCTGCAGCGTGTTAGGTCTCATTCTCGAGGAAGTCTGGCATATGGTCGTCGTCGATCCCGGCGTCTATCAGGACCGGGCCGGTATGCTATTTGGCCCCTTTAGCCCCATCTACGGATTTGGCGCGGTGCTCATGACCATGGCGCTCAACCGCTTCTATAAAAAGAATCCTCTGATCATTTTCCTGGTAAGTGCCCTGATCGGCGGCGCTTTCGAGGTGTTTGTAGGCTGGTTTATGCAGACCTCATTTGGCGTGGTGTCGTGGAGCTACTCGCACATGAAACTGTTCGGCATGCCCGACCCACTCGCCGTCCTTACGGGCGGACGCACCTGCACGGGCTTTGCCTGCCTGTGGGGCCTGGGTGGCCTTATCTGGATCAAGCTGCTGCTGCCGAGGCTGCTCAAGCTCATCAACATGATTCCGTGGAAGAGTCGCTACTCGGCTACCGTCATCTTTACCGTCATTATGCTGGTCGACGGCGTCATGACGCTACAGTCGCTCGACTACTGGTACCAGCGCGTCAACGGCACGGAGCCGGATATTCCCGTCGCGCAGTTCTACGGCAAGTATTTCGATAACGATTACATGGAGAACCGCTTCCAGAGCATGACCATGAGCCCCAAGGATGCGACGCGCGTGTAGCGTCACGCAATGCCGAGATTATCCAACGCACAGAAAAGCCCGCTGGCAGACTGATGAACTGCCAGTGGGCTTTTTGTTGGCGAGTGCCGCTGCCGGCCTTACGCCTCGCGCTCGACCTCGCTCACACACTCATTTTTGATGGTACCGACGAGCGCCTGCAGCGCATCGACCACATGCGGGCGAATGTCTCCGCCAATGAGCACGAGCATGATGTCGTCGCCCACGGTAAGCTCGCCGCTCGCCAGCCACACGCGCACATAGCCGATACCCGGCATCGCGCGCGTCGCCTCGATAGCGGCCTGCACCTTTTCGGCATCGAAGCCAAACACCATGCCGCCCACCTTGTGGCCTGGCGCCACGCCATCGGTCTCGACTCCGCGCACTTCGGCCTTGGGCGTCGCGCGCACCACGCCGTTGTGTGTCAGGTACATCCCACAATCAGCCGCCGAAACATCGGCCTTGGCTTCGCGCAGCCAAGCATCAACCGAAGGCATCGATTTGCCGTTCTCAAGCATCATTTCTCCTTTTGATTTCCAGGGTAGTCTTTTTGGGACGGAGCCCGGACACTTTATTCCTCGACCGGCGTGAGCACCATGACGGCGCGCGTATTGCTAAATGACAGCGAACGGCAGGTCACAAGCGTTATGACCTTGGTTGCCGAAGCGGCACGATCGGTGGCATCGCTCGCCACGGCCGAGGCGCCGTCGAGCATCTCGGACAGGTAATTCTTCAGTCCGTCATCGCCCTCAAAGTTGGGCGTGCGCGCCTTGGCATACGTGTCCTCGACCACCTTGGTCGCCAGCGGGCGCAACTTATACGTCGCATCACGCGTGATGTAGTACACGTATTCCATGCTGTCGAACGTCGCTTGATCGGTCGTATCCGAAATCACGTTGAACATCGAACCGTCGTTCATGTGATGACCGTAAATCGTGGTCTGCTGATCCACCATGCCCGGCGCGGTGTCGTCGCTATCCAGGAAGATGGCACCCGACGCATTGGCGGTGCCGTCGAACAGCGTGTTGAGGTACTTGGAGTTGTTGTTGGTCTGCACCACGGGGTAGTTGATGTTGGTGCCGGGCGCGTAAATCCAACCCACAACCTCGGGATTTGTCTGGGCAAGCGCATTGAAATCGATAATCGGCACGCCGCTGGCGTCCTTGTCGCTCACATATTGCTTTTCGATTTTTTGATACGACTCGCTCGCCTGCTTGTAGCCAATCTGCGCGTTGATAAAGATAGCGGCCGCAGCAACGATCAGGCCAATACCGATGATGATGAGCAGAATGGGAATGACGGAGCGGCGCTTTTTGCGCGGCGGCTCGGTATAGCTCGATGGCGCGGCATGCGCCGAAGAGCGAGGTGACTTCTTGGCCGTACTGTATGACGAAGGACGATATGCAGCCGGCGTATCCTGACGGCGATGCTTCGCCGGCGTCACGGGGCGCGGCGCGCGCGGCTGTTGAGGAGAGGATGTCCGACCCTGCTGCGGCGCGCGGGCTGCTCCCGACTTGGCTGAATCGGGAATCCGAGAAGCCGAAAAACGCTTTCCCTGATAGTCGGACATGGCTCTCCTTATGCTGCAAATGGACTGGCAGAGCGCTTAGGCGTCAGCCATCTCCTGCTTCATCTTCTCGATAACCTTGCGGTACTCGGGGTCGCAGGCGCCCAGAATCTGCGTGGCGTAAATGGCAGCGTTCTTGGCACCGTTGATGGCCACACAGGCAACGGGCACGCCCGAAGGCATCTGCACCATCGACAGCAGCGAGTCCATACCACCCAGATCGCTCGTCTTCATAGGCACACCGATGACCGGCAGCGGCGTAAACGCAGCAACGACACCGCCCAGGTGAGCAGCCTTGCCAGCAGCAGCGATAATCACCTTGATACCGCGGTCGGCAGCAGTCGAGGCCCACTCATGGACCTTCGCCGGCGTGCGGTGCGCGCTTGCAATCACGAGCTCATAGGGCACGCCCAGTGCCTCGAGCTCGGCGGTACAACCTTCCATAACGCCCAGATCGGACTTGGAGCCCATGATGATCCCGACAACCGGCTTCTGATCTGCCATAAACAAAGACCTCCTGTTGAGAGCGGTGACGCGGCGAATCCGCGACCCTTAACTACTGAGAGTAGTATAGCTGCTCCCGTCCCTGCGGTCTGTGTGGTGGCGGCTGAGCCTTTCCCTCGGGAACTGGGCTTCGCGAAGTTTCCCGAGGGAAAGGC
>JAXJKV010000062.1:0-14219 GCA_036297525.1 Collinsella sp. | reverse complement strand
TTTCGATGGGTCCGGTGGCCATGCTCCGCCTGCCGCCCGGCACCTCTTCCCAGACTCAGCCGGACGGTCGGTCCGTCTATTCCGTTTTCGCCCTTAGGCTAGGCCAGCGGGGCATCGCCCCTCTCTGCGCGCGCCCTCTCGGCGGGGCCGGCGGGGCCGACCTGTCGGTCTACGACGGGTTCCTGAAGGGGGCGGTCGCCGATGGCAGCTAGCGAGGAGCTGGCCCGCAGGGTCGTGGAGGCCGGGCGGTCGTGCTCGCTCACCACCGCCGTCCTGGAGGAGTGGTCGAGGCTCGGCACCCCGAAGCAGGTGGAGTACCTGGCGGGCTACCTCGAGGCGGAGAGGTCCAGCCGCGAGGCCTCGAAGCGCGCGACGCTGCTCAGGCGCTGCGCGCTGCCGGCGCCCAAGACCTTCGACGGCTACGACTGGTCGGCCGTGTCGTGGCCGGAGGGCATGGGGCGCGAGTCGCTGCTCGCGCTCGACTTCGTCGAGCGCAGGGAGGACCTCGTGCTCATGGGCGACGTCGGCACCGGCAAGACGCACATGGCGTCGGCCCTCTGCGCGCTGGCGTGCGAGAGGAGGCTCGAGGCGCGCTTCTTCACGGCGTCCTCGCTCGTGATGCGCCTGAGGCGCGCCCGCGACGACGGGAGGCTCGACCGGGAGGCCGCGCTCATCGGCAAGGCCCGCCTGCTCGTCATCGACGAGCTCGGGTTTCTCCCGCTCGACGCGGACGGGGCGAGGCTGCTCTTCCAGGTCCTCGCCGACGCATACGAGAGGCAGTCGGTGGTATTCACCACGAACCTGGAGTTCAGCAGGTGTGGGCGGTGTTCGGGGACGACCAGATGGCCGCCGCCCTGATCGACCGCATCGTCCACCACGGGAGGCTCGTCCAGTTCCGCGGCGAGTCCTACCGCGTCCGCCATGCCCTCATGCAGGAGGGCTAGCCGCTCAAAAAGCGTGCGCGCTTCCGATGCTGCGACTGCTCAATTTCCGATGCTCTTTTTGCTCAAATCCTCTTGACGAAACACAGAATACGTGCGGGCGGCGCTTGCAGCCGATCGCACGGTACCGGCCGCACCCGTTGCAGCAGCGCGGCCACGCCGCCAGGCGCGGGCAGGCCGCCGACAGGTCGGCCGAGCCGTCGACGCGCTCGCCGCGCCTGGACTTCGGCGCCGTCACGAACCTGTGCGACGCCACCTCGGCGCTCACCGCCGAGGGCGACCTGCACAGCTCCCTGGCGATCTCCCTGCACGAGGCCCTGCGCTCCAGCATCCTCTGGACCGTGTCCCGCTCGTGCCTGGTGAGCCTGCCGTAGGCCCTCGGGGCCGCCTCCGCGGAACCCTTCTTCCTCTTTCCGGACCGGCCGTCCTCCGATCTCCCGGTGCCGGCCGGTCCGGCCCTCAGGGTATCGGGTTCCCACATTCATCCGCACATGTGCGGATGAATGTGGGAGGTGTTCGGATGAAGTTGATAATCAAGGCTTCGATAGCAAACGCAATTTGGTTTTTGAAATATGGACGAATTCCTCGTCAGGAGGGTAAAATGGTGCCGACGGCAGCCCAAGTTGTAGAGAGCTGGGCAGAGCCGTTGCTTAATGAAGTTGGGTCATCGTCTTAGCGACGGTGGCCTTTCTTAATATGAGAAAGCCATTGTCAATAGGCATGTTCGTTCGAGCCCGGTTTGAAACCGGGCTTTTTCGTTTCCCGTCGGGAGAGCCCGCGCACGCTGCATGGCTTAGTCGACGCTTGCCTGGCAAGCTAATATCCGCGGGCTCTTGCGGGCGCGCTGCCGGCGGTCAGCCCGGTATGTCCGCGCACCCCACCGCATTTCGATTCTCCGTCCGGCGCGCTCGTCCGAAACCAGTCTTGTTCACGGGCGCGGCCCTTGGGCTGCCCAAAAAGGGCTCGTGAACGCGCGCCGGCGATGCGTCGAGGCGCGGGCCCTCCCGGCGGGAGTCGGTTGTCGCCGGCTGCTAGAGGACGGTCCCCTCGGACCTGCACCCGATCTCCCAGACCCAGCAGGCGAGCTCGCGCGCCACGGCGGCGTTTGCCTTGCACGAGCTCTTGCCCGCCGCCGCCAGCGCCTCGCGGCGGCGGCAGAGCCTGGCGGTGCAGGCGTCGGCGCGCGCCCGGATCGCCGCGGGGACGTCCGCGCCGGGCGCCGGGGCCTTCGGGCGGGGCGTGCACGTCAGGTAGTGCCACGCCGACTCCACCAGTGCCGTCCTGGCGAGCCGGTTGCCCGTCTTGGTTATCCCGCCGCGCCGCTCGGTCTCGCCGCTCGAGCGCTCCGACGGGACTAGCCCGCACCAGCTCGCGAAGGCCGGGGCCGTCCGGAACCTCGTGAAGGAGCCCGCCTCGGCTGCGAGCCTGAAGGCCGTCAGGGTGTCGATTCCCTTGATGCAGGAGAGCGCCTCGACGGCCGGGCGCCACCGGTCGGTCCGGGCGAGGGCGAGCACCTTCTTCTCGAGCTACCGGCGGTCCGACTCCGCGCACCTCGCGGCCGTGACGTAGTACTCGAGCACGTCGCGCTGGGGCCCCTCGAGCCTGATCCCGGATATCCATCTCCAGTGGGCGCGCGTCCAGGATCCCTTCCTCGTCCCGTCGGCGTTGCGCTCGTCCCAGACGTGGCCCAGCCTGATCAGGAACATGTTGAGTCGCTGCCTGGCGCGGCGGTACTCCGCCGTGGCGTCGTCGAGGGCGCGGTCGAGGTCCCGGGCGGCCTCGACGGCCGCATCGGGCAGCGGGACCTCCACGATGTTGTGGGTGGCGAGCATGCGGGCGATGAACTCGGCGTCGCGCCGGTCGTTCTTGCGGCGCGCGTCCGCCGCCGGCCTCTGCATCTTGGAGACGGCGGCCACGGCGCAGTCGAGGCCGAGCGCGCGCAGCTCGCGCGCCATGTGGAAGCCGGTGGGGCCGCTCTCGTAGCAGGCCCTGGGCTCCTCGAACCCGAGGGCCCACTCCGCGATCTCGGCGGCGTCCGTCCCGAAGTCACGGTGCACCACCTCGCCGGTGAAGGGGTTGAACGCCGCGGCGGCGACCGATCGCGCGTGGACGTCCAGGCCGATGGAGGTAACATGGGGCATGGGAAGCCTCCTCCCCGCAGGTGCGGTAAGGGCTACCGCACGGGCCGATACTCAAAGCCCATTGTGGCATCCCGAGCCCGCGGAAAGAAGCTGCGCCGCGGGGGAGGCGACCCAAATGGCTTTCTCATATCGTCTTGTTTTAATCACCATGATTATTTTGCTTAAAGTAACAACGTTCCCGATCGATGTAATCACCGAATCAAAACGTGTACATTAGCCACCAAAATCGACATGTTTGGAGGCTGATGTACACGAACGCGAAATCCCCCGCCGCCTAAAAGCACCTTCCACATGTCTGGACTCTCTATGGCTGCGCTGGATAGACATCGCCGGAACGGGTATAGTATCGAAAGTTTTGTCGTTTACCAGCGGGGGAGTCCTGTGGGCATCAAGAAGAAGATCAAAAAGGAGCTTATCGGCACTTCCGATTACCCGTCGAATAAGATCTTTACGATCTCCAATTTCATCACCTTTACGCGCCTGGTCCTCACGCTCGTCTTCCTGTACCTGTTTGTGACGGACAACAACCGTGTCGTTGCCATTGTCATCTATGCCATCGCGGCTTCCACCGACTGGATGGACGGTCAGATTGCCCGCATGACCAAAACGGTCTCGTGGCTCGGTAAGGTTATGGATCCCATCTGCGACCGCGCGCTGCTGTTTACCGGCGTGCTGGGCCTGGTGGTCCGCGGCGAGCTTCCCATCTGGGTCTGCGTGCTCATCATCGGTCGCGATATCTATCTGGGTATCGGCACGCTCATCGTGCGCCATTACCACCGTCGCCCCATCGACGTCGTCTTTCCCGGAAAGATTGCCACAGCACTGCTCATGACCGGCTTCTCGCTCATGTTGTTGGGCTTTCCCGTCGTGGACGGCTGGCATCTGCTGCCCGCCACGTTCACGGCATTCCCGGGCCTCAACGGCAGCTCGGTGCCCCTCGGCATCTTCTTTGTGTATGGCGGCGTCATCTTCTCCATGCTCACCGCTGTCATCTATTCCATTAAGGGAGGGTTGGCCATTAAACAGGCCATCGCGCATCCCGAGGACGAGGACACCGACTTTCTCAACCCCGAAATCGAAGACTGATTCATTGGGGTATGATTACGTACGGTTCATTCTTTGCGGCGTGCCGCGTTAGATAGGGGTTGTCATGGACAACAAGGTTAACAATATGCCTCAGAACGATAAGACTGCGGACGCTACCTGCGTTTTCCGTGTTCCTTCGAGCGATGTCACCGTTCCCGACCTTATGGCCAACGTGCGCATCACCGCTCCGGTTCTGTCCATCGTCAAGGGCCCGCAGACCGGAGCCGCCTTTGAGCTCGAGGACGACGTGACCACCATCGGCCGCGATCCCGCGAACGGTATCTTCCTCAACGACATGACCGTCTCGCGCAGCCACGCACGCATTATTCGTGAGGGCTTGGGCGCCCGTATTGAGGACCTGGGCTCGCTCAATGGCACCTGGGTTGACGGAGCCATCGTCAACGGTGCTCCGCTGCACGACGGCTCTTCCGTTCAGATCGGTACGTTCACGCTCATCTATCACGAGAGCACGCCGGAGCGCATCGAAACCGGTGAGTAGGTAATGGCCGAACGCAACTATCTGAGTATCGGCCAAGTCGTCAACCTTCTTCGAGGCGCATACCCCGATCTATCGAACTCAAAAATTAGATTTCTAGAAGATGAGGGGCTCATCACCCCTCATCGTACGCCTAAGGGGTATCGCCAGTACTCCAAGGAAGACGTTGATCGTCTCGAGGTCATCCTGCACCTGCAGAAGACCCGCTACATGCCGCTCAACGTCATTAAACAGCGCTTGGAAAACGCAACGGACCTGTCCACTTTGGCTTACGAGGTGGGTCTGCTGTCCGATGTTCCGCTTAAGACGGAGCCCAAGGAGACCAAACAAAAGCTGCATCCCATCGAGACCATTCCCGACATGCTCGGTGTTGAGATTTCGTTTATCCGCTCCCTTGCCGAGAACGATCTTATCCGCATCATCAAGAGCCCGCAGAACCGAGAGCTCGTGGATGGCCGAGATTTCCCGATTATCCGTTACTGCTCGGAGCTGTCGCGCTTCCACATTGAGCCGCGTAACCTGCGACAGTACGTATCGTCGGCAAACCGCGAGTCTTCGATGTTTGAGCAGGTTCTCGTGAGCATGCTCGGCATGGATACCTCCGATGACGAGCGCGACGCCAAGCTCGAGCGCGCTTTTAAGAAGCTGCACGACCTCACCGAGGGTGTGCATACCGCGCTCCTTAAGAACCGTGTCTTTGAGTCGCTCAACGCAGTGGTCGAGGACGCTGACATCGATGCCCTCGATGAGGAGATCGCGCGTTCCGAATCCACCAAGGCTAAAAGCGATGCGACAAGCGTCCCCGCGGTTGCCGCGCACGACGAGTCGCTCGTGCAGCCGTCCAAGGTCGTCGTCCCCTCGCATAGCTCGTCTGCTAACACGGGCAAATAACCGCCGTTCACCCGGCAATCCATGAAAGGTCACGCCATGTACGACTTCGAATCTCATATCGTCGATATCCCCGACTATCCCGAGCCCGGAGTCGTCTTTAAGGACATCACACCGCTCTTTGGCAATCCCGAAGCGCTAAAGGCCATGGTAGATGCCCTGGCCGAGCATTTTGCCGGCATGGGCATCACCAAGGTCGTGGGTCCCGAGGCTCGCGGCTTTATGGTCGGCGTGCCCGTGGCTGTCGCCCTGCGTGCCGGCTTTGTGCCCGCACGCAAGCCGGGCAAGCTGCCTCGCAAGACGGTGAGCGAGAGCTACGAGCTCGAATATGGCACCGACTCTATCGAGATCCACGCCGATGCCATTACCTCTAAAGATACCGTGTTGATTCTGGACGACTTGGTCGCGACGGGCGGAACCGTCGAGGCAACAGGTAAACTGGTGCGAGATATGGGCGCAAAGCTTGTGGGTTACGGTTGTATCCTCGAGCTTGCGTTTCTTAACCCGCGCAAGAAGCTCACGCCTTCCAACGAGGACGTCGAGCTCTTTAGCCTGGTAACGGTGGACTAGCCGCTACCCTTAGATACCGGAAAGGAAGCTCCATGCGCACAGCAAATACGCACAAAAACATGGCACGCTGCGCTGCTACGGCAACCCTCGCTTGTGTTTTGGGCCTGGGCCTCGCGGCTCCGGCCTATGCCGATACCGCATCCGACCTTGCCGCTGCTCGTACCAAACTCGAGCAGATCGGCACGCAGACCCAGCAAATTCATGAAGAACTCTCCGCACAGACGCAGGAGCTTGATCAGACTGCAGGCGAGATCACGCAAAAGCAGCAAGAGATTGCCGAGGGCCAGGCAAAGCTTTCGAGCTACGTTGCCGGTGAGTACAAGACCGGCGGTCTGAGTCTCCTTCAGGTTCTGACGGGCGTCGACGATCTGGGCGACATGCTCAACCGTCTGTTCTATTACGGCAAGGTTTCCGACAAGCAGGCCCAGACCATTCAGGATGTCAAGGACCTTAAGCAGCAGCTCACTGATAAGCAGGCCGAGCAGGAGAAGAACGTCGCCGCGACGCAGAAGAAGGTCGACGAGCTCAACGCCCAGCAGGCTGAGGCCCAGAGTGTCGTGAGCTCCCTGGACTCCCAGCTGCAGGCCGAGCTTGCCGCCGAGGCTGAAGCCAACGCAGCACTTCAGGCCGGCATTAACGCCAGCACCGCCGAGAAGGCTACGGTGAGCAACGACACCGCCGGTACGACTGAGAACACCAACGATGGCGGCAATACGCCCGCGCCCACTCCTACGCCCGCTCCGGCCCCTACGCCGCAGCCCGCCCCGGCTCCGGCTCCGGCTCCGACGCCTTCCGCACCGAACCAGTCTGTTGACGGCGGCTCCGTTGTTTCGCGTGCCTACAGCAAGCTGGGTTGCGCTTATTCCTGGGGCGGCATTGGACCGGACAGCTTTGACTGCTCCGGTTTTGTAAGCTACTGTCTCACGGGCCGCTACTGCCGTCTGGGCACCACCGGCACCTTCATGGGTTGGACCCGCGTGTCCGACCCGCAACCGGGCGATGTCGTGGTTAACTCCTACCATACTGGCATCTATATCGGTAATGGTCAGATGATCCATGCTTCCGACTACAAGACGGGCGTCATCATCAGCTCCGTCGCAGCCGGCATGAACAACAACTACATTTTCGTGCGCTACTAATTTTTTACTACAGCGAATGAACGTGGGCCTCGCGATCTTGAATCACGAGGCCCATTCTATTTGCCCCAACCGTTTGCCATAAGATCAGTACGGCTATCTAGTATTCAAAACTAGATAGCCGTCCAATCAATCAAAAAGATGGCTATAATTGTTGGGGAACAAATAGAAAGGACCCTCAATGAGCTGGGCGCTTATCTCCGATTCGAGCTGCAATCTTCGCGATTGGCAGCCAACCACACCTCATACCACCTTTGCATTTACACCCCTTAAGATCCGAGTGGGGGAGCGCGAATTTGTCGACGACCTCTCGCTCGATGTTCACGAGCTCAATTGCGCCGTGCAGGCGGAGTCGAGCGCTTCTTCGAGCGCCTGTCCAAGCGTAGGGGAGTGGGCCGAACTCTTTAGGCTTGCCGACAAGACGATTTGCATGCCCATCTCCGAGGGAGTCTCGGGAAGCTACAATGCCGCGGCCACCGCACGTGACATGGTGCTTGCCGAGGAGCCGGACCGTCAGATTCATTTGGTTAACTCGCGAGCCGCAGGTGGCAAAATGGATTTGATCTTCCTGCTGTTCGACCGCTATCTTGCAAGCAACCCAGATGCCTCCTTTGAGGACGCCTGCGCCTATTTCGATAGCTTGGAGCAGAACAGCAAGATCCTCTTTAGTTTGTGCAATTACGAAAACCTTGCGAAGGCCGGACGTATCCCTAAGGCGGCCGGCGTCATTGCCAACAGGCTCAATATCCGCATTTTGGGCACGGCGAGCGAAGCGGGCAAAATTGAACTCGTTGGTCACACCCGCGGCGAAAAGAAGATGCTCACCAAGATTGTCGACACCATGGAGGCTGAGGGCTTTACCGGCGGCGAGGTCGTAATCGACCATGTCGAAAATGAGGCGGGCGCCCAGGCACTTGCCAGCCGCATTGTGGAGCATTGGCCCGGCTCCAAGACCATCATCATGCCTTGCAACGGACTGGATTCATACTATGCCGAGATGCACGGGCTCATTATCGGCTACGGCATGGGCGTGGCTTCAGGCCAATAATGTCCAACTAGTCAAACGCACGGGCGGGATAAGGGGCCAATGGCTCTTTATCCCGCCCGTTTTATACCTCGGTTAGCTATTAAACCCATTGAACTTAAGATAGCTCATCAGGTATGCCTTCGAAACGAAGGACGACACCGCACTGCGTACGAGCAATGACTCACGCGTAACCTGATGTGCGGTATCGGGCACGGGAGTCTGCTCGACGGAAAACGCCGCCCGAATCGATGCCTCGAGCTGATCGACAACATAATCAAAGGCGGTCGGAGCGTCGTAGCTTAAGCGCTGAATATTAAAGAGCGCCTGAACCGCAGCGATGGGCAGCACCTGCTTAAAGATACAAATGGCGATGAGACGCGCAATCTGCTCACGGCCATACTGCTTTTTAACCGGAGCAGGAACGAGGCCGACCTTCACGTAGTTATTGATCATCGATGGCGTAATAACGGGCTGCTCTACGCAAATCGAAAGCGGCTCCATCCACAGCGCAACATATTCAATAACCTGATCGCGATAGAGCGTTACGTTGGGCAACTGGTCATAGCGTGGCAGGCTCAAGGCGTTGAGTTTACGCACCGTATCAGACTGAATAAATGCATCCGGCAGCACCGTCGGTTGAATATCCTCCGGCTTAATGCTGACCGATGTATCGGACATCGGGATAACATGTTTGACGTGGTTCATAAGGATCCTCCGTTCGTTTGCTATATTGTATTCTAGGTTATCTAGTTTTGCATACCACATAGCCGCTAAGTAAAAGTGGTTGGACTGCACATTGATGCATCGTCCAACCACTTTGTTTAAAGATAGCAACCTTACATAAGATATATTATCGTACTTATCCGCGTAGGAAAGCGTATGCGCTGGTTGCCGCTATAGCACCGTCCGATACGGCGGTCACAACCTGGCGTAAACGCTTGGAACGAATATCGCCGGCTGCGAATAATCCGGGTGTGCGGGTGGCCATGGAATCATCGGTGACAATGCCGCCGTCGGGAGCCAGATCGACTAGGTGCTCAACGAGCTCGGTATGTGGCTGCGTCCCCGTAAAGACAAAAATGCCAAACGAGCCAGGTTCAAAGGACTCAGCGTGCATTTCACCAGTCGCATTGTCCTTGAACGTAATTGTCGTGGGCATCGCTTCGCCAGAAAGCTCAACAATACTAGTTTGGTACCTAACTGAAATATTGTCCTTAGCGAGCACTTTATTCACAACGCCCTCGGGTGCACGGAACTGATCGCGACGCAGCACAATGGTCACGCTGCTGGCAATGTCGGACAGGAACAGCGCCTCCTCGCATGCCGAATTGCCGCCTCCGACAACAAAGACCTGCTTGCCACGGAAGAACATGCCGTCACACGTCGCGCAGTACGAAACGCCACGACCGCGATACGTGTCCTCGCCAACAAAACCCGCAGGACGCGGCGTGGCGCCCATGCACGCAATAACGCTCTTGGCTGCTGTATCGCCCATATCATGATGGATGGTAAATTGTGCCGCATCGGCATCGTAATCGACGCCTGTCACCATACTCCATTCAACCTGAGCCCCCAGGCCTTCAGCATGCTGTTGAAACCGCTCACCAAGTTCGGCACCGCTCAGTAGCGGAATGCCAGGATAATTCTCGATCTCGTTGGACGTGGCGATCTGTCCGCCAGACATGCCCTGCTCAAAGACAGTCGTCGTCAGGTTGGCACGCGCCGCATAAATGGCGGCAGCATAGCCCGCGGGGCCGCCGCCGATAATCGCAACATCGATTGTCTGATCGGTAGTCATGAAGAGTCCTCTCGTCGAAACGTTGTCGTTCTTTGCGCTCATACCCAAATTTACGTGAACGTGACACTCATGCACTACAATGATAAATCCGTGTTACAACGTCGAAGGGGAGTTATCGATGGATCAGACGCAGACGAGCGACGATGCTCCCCTGCTCACGAACAGCGCTCCCCAATCGGAGCAAACCACGCTCTTGGCTCAGCAAAAACCCCTCGTGACCATCGTGCACGCCTCGGTCGGCTCGGGCCACAAGGCCGCCGCAAATGCGATTGCGCAGGCATTCGACCTCATCCGCGGCATCAATGGCATCCCCGAGGACGTTGAGATTGAAGTGCTCGATATCCTTGATTTTGGACGCATTAAATTCGACGGCAATAAGACCGCGGCTTCTTTTACGGGAGCCACGCGCCCCATTTACGACCTGACCTGGCGATATACGCTTACGGGGCATCTTCTCTGGGGTGGCGGCACGGCATGGTCGCGAATTATGTTCCCCGCCTTCAACGAATATATTCGTAGTCGAAGGCCCATAGCCGTGGTCGCAACGCACATCACGGCAGCCAATGTTGCCGTTGGCGCCCGCGTAATTACGGGTATCGATTATCCGGTCATCTGCGTACCGACCGACTACGAAGTCGAGGGCTGGTGGCCCCACAAGGACACCGATCTATTCTGTGTTGCCAACGAATTCATGGCTGAAACGCTGCGTCCGCGCAAGGTGCCCGAGGCAAAGATTCGCATTACCGGCATCCCTATTCGCGCCGGATTCGACACGAATTACGATCGCGAGGAAGAGCTAACCAAGTTCAACCTCCCCACCGACAAGACCGTCGTGCTGGTAATGGCCGGCGCCAGCTTGCCCCAGCCTTACGTCCGCTTTCGCGCGGCGATGGACCACACCCTCCCCTTCCTGCGCAGCTTCGAAGACATGCACTTTGTCTTTTTGCCCGGCAAAGACGTGGAGTATGCCACCCGGCTGAAGACGCTCTTCGATGCCATGAAGCTCGAGAACGTAACGGTGTTGGACTATGTCGACGACATGGCGGCCCTCATGCACGGCTGCGACCTGGCAATCCTCAAATCGGGCGGGCTCACGGTCACCGAGTGCCTATGCGCACATCTGCCGATGATCCTGCTGGGCAAGTCCTATGGCCAGGAAAAGGCAAACACCACCATGCTCACCGGCATGGGCGCCAGCATGCACGTCACCACGGCACGAGAGCTCATCGTAACCCTGCGCCACCTGCACGACCATCCCGAATCACTCAAAGCCCTACTCATCAATGGCGAAGTACTACGCCGCCCCCACGCAGCCGAAGACATTGCCGTCGCCACCATGGAGCTCGTAGGCAAACCCCAGAAAAGAAAACGCGCATTCTGCCGCTTCTACTGGGGCGGAAAACCCGCGCATATCCGCTAGCATTGGATTGTCCGCTGCTCGGCGGGGGCCGCCCATATATCATTCCATGCTCAAACATTCTCGCTGCGCTGCGAAACTGCGCGTGGAACGATATATGGGCGGCCCCCGCCGAGCAGCTACGTTTACATACTGGCTGCTACGCTTGACCCCCGTTAAAACCTGCAAAGGTGAAAACTAAATAGTAAGCCGGTACGACAAAGGAATAATCTTTTTGTCGTACCGGCTTACTAGAAAGACAGTCTTTTTGTTTTCAAGCGAGTAGCCGCCCGCCCGCCTCTCACACATATCGTTCCACGCGCAGTTTCGCAGCGAGCGAAGCGACGCGAGAATGTTTGAGCATGGAACGATATGTGTGAGAGGCGGGCGGGAGGGATATGAGCGCCCTAAGCGACGCCGCTGGAGCCGAAGCCGCCGGCTCCTCGGTCGGTTTCGTCTAGGTCTTCTACTTCTACGAGGTTGACCGTGGGGACTTCTTGGATGACGAGCTGGGCGATGCGGTCGCCTTTGTTGATTTGGATGTTGTTCGTGGGGTCTAGATTGATGAGGATGACCTTAAGCTCGCCTCGATAGTGGGCGTCGATGAGACCGGGCGTGTTGACTATAGAAAGGCCCTGCTTAATGGCTAGGCCGCTGCGGGGCTGGACGAAGCCGGCGTAGCCGTCGGGTAGCGCAATGGCCAAGCCAGTGGAGACCAATCGGCGCTCAAAGGGCTTGAGCGAGCAGTCTTCGTTGGCTCGGAGGTCAAGACCGGCATCCGTGGGATGGGCGTATTTGGGTAGCTCGACGGTTGGGTCGAGACGTTTAATGTTAACGGTAATGTTGGACATGAAATCACCTTAGCTTGTCGAGCTCTTGCAGAAACTCATCGACGTCTTTGAAATCGCGATAGACCGAGGCAAAGCGGATGTAGGCCACTTTATCGATCTTGGCCAACCGCTTAAGAACCATATCGCCCAACTCATGAGACGTAACGGCCGTGAGCGTACGGGAGCGAAGCTCGACCTCAATATCGTCAATGATCTCGTTGAGCTTTTTAGTGTCGATATCACGCTTAATCGTGGCGCGCATCAAACCGACCAGCAACTTATTGCGATCGAACCGTTGCTTGGTTCCGTCTGACTTAATGACCTCAATAGGGTCTTCACAACGCTCAAAAGTCGTAAAGCGATAATTGCACGAGCAGCATTCGCGACGACGTTTGATGGTGTTATTAGATTCCTGCATGCGGGAATCAACAACGCGGGTATGGGCCTTGCCGCATTTAGGACAGCGCATGGTACCTCCTCTAAAACGATTACAAGGGTACCATGCGACAGTACTGAAATCTTAGGAACGTGTGGGAACTTTAAGATGCGCACCGACATCGAGCGAGCCATGCTCCAGGTGATTGACGTTGCGGATCATATCAGAGGTCTCCTGCGTGGAAAGACCCTCAATCGGATGCTCCTGGGCTAGCGACCACAAGGAATCGCCAGACTGAACACGGACGGTCTCGTAGGTAACGTTGGATACCGACTCGGCATATGCGGCGTAACGAGCGCTGAAGATCGAGGTGGCAAGTACAAAGAAGAGCGTGAGCGCAACGGCCAGGGCGACAATCGTCGAAGCCTTTAGGGCAACGGGGGCCGAAGTCGTGGCGACGCACTGGCTGCGGACGGGCTTGCCAGGCAGTGTTTGGAAACCAGAGCGGCCGCCTTTAACAACCGTGAAAGCCGGCGCCGCAGGCGTCTCGAGCTTAAGGGCAAGGTTACCCTGGACCATATCCGTTGCGTTCATCATGTTCTCCTCTCGCGTGTTTTGCTGAGAACAGTTTTATCAAGCCGCGCGGACAAAAATGTCTAGCGCGAGAACGAATGTTCGGTTATTATTATCTTCGAACAGTTGTTCCTGTCAAGCAATAATCGAACATTTGTTTGACATTGGCAGAGAGGATCCCCTGATGGCTCGCAAAATTACCAAGCGTCAGCAGCAGATTTACGACTTCATCAAGGAATATCAGCAGGAGAAGGGCTATCCGCCCAGTGTGCGCGAGATGGCATCGGCCGTAGGCCTCTCCTCCCCCAGCACGGTGCATGCTCATCTCTCTGCCCTGGAGGCTCGAGGACTGCTCAAGCGCGATGCCACCAAGCCTCGCGCCCTAGAGCTTTTTGATGAGGACGGATCCTCCGTCTCGATTTCCAAATCCGATGAACCCACAGCGCCCCGCGGAACGGTCTCACTGCCGCTCGTCGGTCGCGTCGCGGCTGGGATTCCCATTCTGGCCGAGCAAAATATCGAGGACACCTTTACCATCCCAACCGAAATCGCCACAGACCAAGGCTCCTTTATCCTTGAAGTGCACGGCAACTCAATGATCAATGTCGGCATCTACAACGGTGACTACATTATCGTTCGCGAGCAAAAGAGCGCCATGAACGGCGAAATCGTTGTGGCCATGATCGATGGCTCGGCGACCGTCAAGACGTTCTACAAGGAGCAGGGGCGCGTGCGCCTGCAGCCCGAGAACGACACCATGGAGCCCATCTATGCGACGAACCCCGTTATTTTGGGTAAGGTTGTCGGATTAATGCGCCGGTGTTAGCGCCGGGCGATTTTAGCCGCTAATAGTCAAACGATTTTGACCAATCCCGGTCACCGAATAATGGCCACCGTGCCTCCCCGCCGCCACTACGCTGGTGGTGCCAACACGCCGGCGTTAGGAGGACCATTGAGGTGA
>JAXJKV010000061.1:0-57745 GCA_036297525.1 Collinsella sp. | reverse complement strand
CCCCCGAGCAGGCGCTCGAAGTTGGGGAGGTCGGTCGGCGTGGAGATGACCAGGATGTCCCGGATGCCCGCAAGCATGAGGGTGCTAAGCGGGTAGTAGATCATGGGCTTGTCGTAGACCGGCAGCAGCTGCTTGGAGGTCACGAGCGTGAGCGGGTACAGGCGCGTGCCGGACCCGCCGGCGAGGATGATGCCTTTCATTAGCTATAGCCTTTCTTTTCTTGCGGCCCTGCGGCCGGCTCGGTTTCCGAGAAGGCGAGCGCAGCAGTCGAAGCCAAATGCGACAAATTCCCGGATATTCCCCTCGTGCAGAAGCTGGCGGGAGACAGACTTGACGAGCCTCCCGCCCTCCCCGACCTCGGAGGCGCAGGAAACAATCTGCCTATTCGACTCGAGGAAACGGCCGATCGCGTAGTTGCGACGATACTGCTCGGCTGGAGTAAGGTTATGCGAGTGATGCACACAGGCGTCGGCGGCATATGCAACCGAGTAGCCGGCGTTTACGGCCTTCGCAGCCATAAGCATGTCCTCGCTCATATCCGTCTTTCCGAAACCGCCGAGCTCTATATAAGCGCTGCGGCGGTACGCCGAACATACGTCGGTGGCGAAATACGCCTTGATTCCCATGGTCGCGACGTCGGCCTTAGAGCGAACATTGGATTCTAGACCGTAGTTGAACTCACGAACGAGCTGTTCGAACCTCCGCGCATCGTCCTTGGGAAGCTGGCGCCCGGATGAAACCGCTACGCGGTCATCGGAAAGAATGGGGGCAATAAGGTTCTCGATGTAGGAATCGTCAGCGGGTACGGCATCCTGCGTCATAAAGCAGACGATATCCCCAGTGGATTTCCTAAGCGCCATATCACGAGTGAGACCATGATTGAATTCAGAGCGCTGGATACTGACCAAGCGAACCCACTCAAACGTCTTGACGATGTCGACCGTACTATCGGAAGAGTTCGAATCGACTACAATAACCTCATCGGGACGACGGGTCTGACGATATATGCGATTGAGCAGCCCCTCGATGTCGCTCTCAGCATTGAGGGTCGGAATCACAAGGGAAACCTTCGTCATCGCCCAGTCCTCCTTTTCCCAAACATGGCACCGAAGGTGCCCGTGAAACATTTCCAATCCATGCGGAAGCAGCGGTTGCGCACGTAACGGAGCTCGATCTTCTGGCGCAGGCCGCTCTCAAAGGTCGCGGCGTTGCGGTCGGTGGCCTGCCACAGGCCCGTGATGCCCGGGGTGACGCTCAGCAGTTCCTCCTTCTCCTCGTCGGTGAAGTGCTGATCGAGCTCGTCGCGCGTGATGGGGCGCGGGCCGATCACGGACAGGTCGCCCTTGAGCACGTTGAGGAACTGCGGTACCTCGTCGATGGAGCACTTTCGGATGAACTGGCCCACCTTGGTGATGCGCGGGTCGTCGTCGACCTTGCGCTCCACCTCCCACTGGCGCAGCTGCTCGGGACTCAGGTACTTCTGCACATCACCGGCATCAGGGACCATGCTGCGGAGCTTAAGCACGCGGATCACCCTGCCTCCCCTGCCCACGCGCTCCTGCGTGTAGACCGGGCAGCCCGGGGACTCAGCGCATATCGCGGCGCAGACACCGGCCATGGGAATCGCCAGCACCGCGGTGCATCCGGCGCTGAAGGCTATGTCGAATGTTCTCTTGCATATGCGGTAGAAGAGGGTCCCGGTAGGTTTCCTAGACATGGGCTAGCACCCCGCCATCGGAAAAGTCTCGGGAGATGCCTCTAGCAGGCACCCCCCCCGTTATCATTTCGACGACCGTGAGCGCCACGATTTTCAAGTCGGTGAGCACGCCACGCTTGGCGATGTACTCAAGGTCGCGGCGGACCATGCCGTCGAAGTCGGTGTCGTTGCGGTCGGTCACCTGCCACCAGCCGGTGATGCCCGGCTTCACGGCCAGGCGCTGCAGGTCGTACTCGGTGTACTCCGCGACCTCGTTGGGCAGCGGCGGGCGCGGGCCGACGACGGACATCTGGCCCAGAAATACGTTCAGGAACTGCGGGAACTCGTCGATGGAGTGCTTACGGATGAACTTGCCGATCCTGGTGACGCGCGGGTCTTCCTTCATCTTGAACATGGCACCGGCGATCTCGTTCTGCTCCTTGAGATCTGCCAGGCGCTCGTCGGCGTCCTTGTACATGGAGCGGAACTTCCACATGCGGAAGGTTGACAGGCTGCCATCGCGGTGGGTCTGGCCCACGCGGATCTGGCTGTAGAAGGGGTTGCCCTCGCTCTCAAGGCGGATGGCCGCGGCAAGCGCAAGGCTGGGAACGGAAATGACGGCCAGCACGCAGCCGCTGAACACGACGTCAAAGGCGCGCTTAACGGCGCGGTAGGCCAGGCGCGAGCGATCCCAGTCCATGATGGATTGCATGGCCTTGAAGCGACTGGCGCTCACACGCCGTTCCATGGCCTGAGCGATGAGCGCCGCCCCCGCGGGCGCATCCGTTGCATATTGAGGTTTATCCGACACGTTCTCTTCCAACACTACGTCCCCGCCCCCGGGGATCCTCCCTGTCCCGTAAAACAGTCGCCTGCAGCTAGGCAATCGCCTTTTTAAGGTTGCGCATGACGCGCTGCTCGGGCGAAAGCACCGCGAGGCCAACGCGGGTGGTTACGCGTCGGCCGCACAAGTTGAGCTCCAAATAAGCAGTGCTCTTGCGTCTGTTAATGGTTTTGATAAGGCCTTCGTGTCCCAGCAGCGGACCTGCCGTAACTACGACCTGGTCACCGTCTTTTAGGGCCTCGCTCATGGGAACTACGCGGTCTCCCCTATGCGTAAATCCGCCAATAAGCTGGACCTCTTCTTTTGCCAGCGGCACAAACTGACCGTCCTGGGCAAGCACCCGGGCAAAGTCGTCCATGCGCAGCAGATACTGTTGCACGGTGCGGGGATCTGCCGTATCGCAGATAAGATATCCGGGAAAAAGCGACTTGGTCGTATTGACCCATTCGCCGTGTACCTTGATCTCGGTTTGATATTGGGGATAAAAGAGCTCTTGCATGGCACTCGCCGGCACCACTCGCTCGATGCGCTCGCGCATTACGTCTTCGCGACCGTTAATGACCTGGATCACATACCACACGAGCACCACCCCCTTGCTGTCTTACGTGTGGCTCACGGGGTTTGGGTATGGCTTCGCCAGGGCGCTTATGCGCGAAGGCGCTCCATATTCAAACCCTGAGCCCAGTCAGACAAGCACGTGGCTCTGCCCCACCGTGAACGGTATGTATAAAAGCAGCACTGAGGTCACAGGCACGTATCGCAAGAATGCCTACAACCTCAACTGGCTGCGTGCGAGCCGGTCAATTGATTTCAAAACTGGACCGGACGCAGCCAGTTGAAGAACTGCTGTGATTTGCCGTAGCAACATATTGAACTGCCTAAACGAACTTATAAATAGCCGCATAGCAATTGCAAAATCGCGCATGGCAATCAATATTGGAGCTCTTGGTTTATCTAACACCGCCGTTACGGCCGGATGCTGATCGACCCTGCGCTTTGTGGCTTGCTGGAGCCGCGAGCACAGTTGAACTCATGCAACGTTAGGTATCCTAGCACAAGCTGGTAGCAAAATTGATTCAGGCTGCATCGGACAACATATCGTTCATTTGGCGTGCTTAAGGGGGTTGTTTTGGGATGTTGTTCACATTGATGCAGGTTATTGGGGTGCGAGCGGTGATTAAGGATGATCCTGAAGCACAAATGGAACGGCGAGCTGCACTGGTAATTGCGTTTGTCTAACAAACTATCTACAGACATGGGAAATAAATTGTGCAACTTTTTGTTAGCGTAGGAGGGGTTTGTGGCGTGTGGTGTTTTGTCATGAAAAAAGCCCTTCGGAATTCCGGAGGGCTTTGCATTCACGATGGTGGAGACGAGGGGGATCGAACCCCTGACCTCTTGACTGCCAGTCAAGCGCTCTCCCAGCTGAGCTACGCCCCCGTGACCGGGAGATACTATAGGTGAAATTGGCGCGACGCGCAAGAACTTTTTTTTGGGTCAGATTCTAAATGCCTATTGATATAGGTAAGCGATGGCGGTGCCGGTGTGGACTTGGATCGTGGCTGTTGACCTGACGACGTTGCTGATGCCTGTGTCGGCTAACAGGCCCAGCGGGGCGTGATCCAGTTCCCATTCTAGGCCGTGTTCGCTTATTACCGTTTCTGGGGCGATCGCGATGATAGAGAAGGTTTTGCCCTCGGCGTTTTCGATGGTCCAGGTTTCGTCCTGGTGCAGGATTCTGGCCGTCACTTCGTCTTCTTTGATCCAGACGGGGGCATCTTTGTAGGCTGCTAGTAGGCCTAGGACGGACAGGGCCATATCCGGCTGGCCGCCGGTGGCGCAGGTCGCAACCACTTCGGCACCCGGCCAGCGACGGCGAGCGGAATCGAGCGCCAGCGCCAGATCGGTATAGTCCTTGTATGGGTTGTGGCGTTCTACCTCAAAGGCTTCGGCGGCATCGACCAGCGCACGACCAGCGTCGCTCACCGTGTCGGCATCTCCCACATATACATCGCAGCTCAGGCCGGCGCCCAGCAACGCATCGAGTCCACGGTCCACGGCGACAACGTGGTCGCACTCCCCTACTAGCCTACGCAACAGATCCGCGCTCGCCACCACGGGCGAGCCGCACACCACTAATACCTTACAAGCCACAGGTCTCGCCTATCCCTCATACGCAAGAACGTGAACCAAATCCAGCTCCTCGTAGCTGTCGATAAAGATATCGCAGTTGGCGCGCACATCGTCGCGCATCATACGGCCGTGCGGGTCATAGATGCCCACGCGTTTAAAGCCGGCGACACCAGAGCTCTTTAGGCCAAACACGGCGTCCTCAAACACCCACGCGCGCTCAAACTTGTGCCCGTGGCGCTCCTCCAGACGGCGCAACGCCAGCTCGTATACGTCGGGGAACAGTTTGGAGCGTCCCGCCTCGCCCGTGGTGGTCACAAACTCTATGTAGGCCTCGAGCCCGGCGCCCGCAAGCGCAGACTTAACCAGCTCGGCTGGCGTGGACGTGGCCACGCACATGGCAACGCCCGCCACCTTCGCCTGCTCCAAAAAAGCAAGCAGACCCTCGCGCGGCGGCACCTTGGAGTACCCATCAATCAAAATCTCGCCCAGCTCGCGATACAGCTCCTCACCATTCGCGCCAATACCCCACGTATCGTGATAGGCGTTGCACTCGTCCTCGAGCGACAAATGCTCAAACTGGGCAAAATCGTCGACCGTTACATCAATGCCATGACGGCGCAATAACTCGGTCTGCGCATGGCCCCAGACGGGGGAGCTATTAACCAGTGTTCCGTCGCAATCGAAAATAAAAGCAACACTTGGGGCAGCGATGTGGTCCATAAACGAGCCTTTCGATGTCAAATGGTAAACAACCTGCTAAAAACGTTTTACCAAACGTAAGCCTATCAGTTTTGAAACCCTAATTGGTAAAACTGTCAAGAGTTTTACCACGGCAATTCTGCCAGTGGTATAAACATGTCGCTTACCGATTAAACGCCTCCGCAAATCCGCTTTCGTCCATAAAACTAACGTACAGGCGTTATAGTAGTTTCTGCCGAAAGTTCCACCGAGCACGCGAGGTGGAACGAATCATAGAACTATCGCCGTCCCTTCGATTCGTGCAGCCTTGGACCTTTCGCATCTAGTCACCAAGGCAACACGCTGCCGCGTCATGATGGGATCAAACGTGAGCGATACAAAGCTAAAGCCAACGGCTAAAAAGCCCGCAATCCGTAAAGCCGCCCCGCACGCACCGGTGCTTTCTAAGGACGATGTCTATCTGTTTGGCATTGGTATGTGGGAGCGCAGCTGGGAAAAGATGGGCGCGCACCCCGACACGCAGAACCGTACGCGTGGTTGGCGTTTTTGCGTTTGGGCGCCCGATGTAAAGAGCGTGCATGTCATTGGCGAATTTAACGACTGGAATGAAGAAGCCAACCCGCTGGTGCCCGTGCATACGAGCGCTATTTGGGAAGGCTTTATTCCTGGCGCCGAGCAGGGCCAGCTCTATAAGTACCTCATCGAGACCAACGAGGGCGAAAAGCTCTACAAAGCCGATCCGTATGCCTTTAAGGCCGAGTGCCCGCCGGGTACCGCCAGCGTGCTGTGGACCCTCGATGGCTACAAGTGGAACGATACCGCGTGGCTCAAGCGCCGTGCCGGCCATAACCACATGTCACAGCCGCTCAACATCTACGAGGTACATATTGGCTCGTGGAAGCGCCACGGCGATGCGCCTCAGGGCGAGCCGGACGAGTACGGCAACTACCCTGGTCCCATGGACCCCTTCCCCGCGCAGCGCGGCGAGTTCTACACCTACGACGACCTGTCGGTGGAGCTCGTGGACTACGTGCGCGACATGGGCTACACGCATATCGAGGTCATGCCGCTTATGGAGCATCCCTTCGATGGCTCCTGGGGCTACCAGACGACCGGCTACTATGCCGCCACGTCGCGCTATGGCGACCCGCAGCAACTCATGCACTTTATCGATGCGTGCCACGAGGCTGGCATCGGCGTGATCATGGACTGGGTGCCCGGCGGTTTTTGCGCCGACTCCCACGGCCTTGCCACCTTTAACGGCCATATGCTGTTTGAGCACGAGATTCACCCCAACTGGGGCACGCATAAGTTCGACTTCGCCCGTGGCGAGGTCCGCTCCTTCTTGGTCTCCAACGTGCTGTACTGGCTCGAGAACTTCCACGTTGACGGCATTCGTATGGACGGCGTGTCCAGCATGCTGTACCTCAACTTTGGCATCGACGATCCCGGCCAAAAGAAGTTCAACAAGTACGGTACCGAGGAGGATCTGGACGCCAGCGCGTTTATCCGTCAGGTCAACTGCGCCGTGGAGGCGCACTTCCCTGACGTGATGATGATGGCCGAGGAGTCCACCGCGTGGCCGCTCGTGACCTATCCGCCGCAGGACGGCGGCCTGGGCTTCCACTACAAGTGGGACATGGGCTGGATGAACGACACCCTGCACTACATGCAGACCGATTTTCCGTGGCGCCCCGGCAACCACGGGCTGCTCACGTTCTCCATCATGTACGCCTTTACCGAGAACTTTATCTGCCCGCTGAGCCACGACGAGGTCGTGCACGGCAAGTGCTCGCTGATCGGCCGCATGCCGGGCGACTGGTGGCGCCAGTTTGCCGGCCTGCGCACGCTGGCTTTCTACCAGATGACGCACCCCGGCGCCAAGCTCAACTTTATGGGCAACGAGATCGGCCAGTTTATTGAGTGGCGCTACTACGAGTCCATCCAGTGGTTCCTGACCGAGGAGTACGAGACCCACCGCCATCATCAGGCGTTTATCAAGGCGCTCAACCACCTGTACACCGCCGAGCCCGCCCTATACGAGCGTGGCTACACCGACGACGGCTTTACCTGGATTGACGCGGACAACTCTAAACAGTCCATCGTGAGCTTTGTGCGCCAGGGCGAGGACGTCGATGACGACCTGGTGATCCTGATTAACTTTGACCCGGCGAGCTACGAGAGCTTCCGCGTAGGCGTGCCGCGCGAGGGTGACTGGGAGGTCATCTTTGATTCCGACCGTCCCGAGTTCGGTGGCAGCGGCTATGCAGGTGAGGAGCCCTACACCTGCTCGAGTGAGCCCTATCCCTGGAACGGGCAGATGGACTCCATCGAGATCAAGGTGCCCGGCCTGGCAGGCGTGGTTCTTAAGCGCCGCGGTCCCAGCAGCTATAAGCCGCCGGTGGTCGAGGAGCCCAAGAAGGCGACACGCAAACGCACGTCAACGGTAAAGCCCAAGGATGCGGCTGCTAAGAAGGCTCCGGCCAAGGCGAAGGCTACGACGACCAAGGCCAAAACTAAGGCTGCCGCAAAGCCCTCTGCTAAGGCTACCGCGACCAAGAAGCCGGCTGCCAAAAAGGGCGCTACCAAGGCCAAGTCTGCTTCTGTTAAGCCGTCTGCCAAGGATGCGTAACAAAGCCGTTACAGCTGTAATTACCTGCCCCGCGTGGGCGTAGGATACATGTCATAACCGTTCTGGGGAACAACTCCCGGGGGAAAGGAACGTATGAATAAGATCTTCGACAACAAGCAGGAGTTTACCGAGCTCTATCGCGATGCCGTCATGAGCATCAGCGGCAAGAGCATCGAGGCCGCCAGCGACCTCGACCGCTTTAACGCCCTGGCCAAGCTCGTGGCCGAGAAGGCGCGCACCGTCGCCACCAAGAGTGACGCCCGCGCCACCGCCGAGGGCAAAAAGCGCGTGTACTACTTCTCGATCGAGTTTTTGATCGGCCGCCTGCTCGACAACTACCTGCTCAACTTTGGCGTGCGCGACATGGTCGCCGAGGCGCTCGACGACATGGGCTTTGATCTGTCCGTCATCGAGAACCAGGAGCCCGATCCGGCACTGGGCAACGGTGGCCTGGGCCGTCTGGCCGCGTGCTTCCTGGATTCCATGGCAGCCGAGGGCATTGCCGGCTACGGCAACGGCATGCGCTACCGCTACGGCCTGTTTAAGCAGGAGATCGTCAACGGCAGCCAGGTCGAGGCCACCGACGAGTGGCTCACCCACGGCTATCCCTGGGAGGTCCGTCGTCAGGATAAGGTCGTGACCATCAAGTTTGGTGGCCATGTTGAGGGCTTTGAGGAGAACGGCCGCACGTTCTACCGCACGGTGGACACGCAGGACATCCTGGCCGTCCCTTATGACATCCCCGTGGTGGGCTATGCCGGTGAGACCGTCAACAAGCTGCGCGTCTGGGCCGCCGAGCCGGTCGAGGAGCACTTCGATCTGGAGGCCTTCAACCGCGGCGACTATGCCCTGGCAGACGCCGAGCGCGCCGAGGCCGAGGCCATCAGCGCCATCCTCTACCCCAACGACGCCGGCGAGCACGGCCGTCTGCTGCGCCTAAAGCAGGAGTACCTGTTTGTATCGGCCGGCATCTACAGCCTGCTCGACACCTTTGAGAAGGAGCACGGCGCGAACTGGGAGCTGCTGCCGCAGTTTGTGGCCATCCACACCAACGATACCCACCCCGCCATGTGCGGCCCCGAGCTCATGCGAATCCTCATCGATGAGAAGAAGCTCGAGTGGGACGACGCCTGGAACATCGTGACGCAGGTCGTGAGCTACACCAACCACACCATCCTGCCCGAGGCCCTGGAGAAGTGGCCCATCGGCACGTTCTCCAAGCTCCTTCCCCGTGTGTATCAGATCATTGACGAGATCAGCCGTCGTTGGCACGAGTCGTTCGACACCACGCAGGAGGGCTGGCAGAAGCGTCTGCGCCAGACCGCCATTCTGTGGGACGGCGAGATTCGCATGGCCAACCTGTCCGTGATCTGCAGCCATAGCGTCAACGGCGTAGCCAAGATTCACTCCGACATCATCAAGAACATCGTGCTCAAGGACTTCTATGCCCTGACGCCCGAGAAGTTCAACAACAAGACTAACGGCATCTCGCACCGTCGCTTCTTTGCCGAGGCCAACCCCACCTACGCCAAGCTCGTGACCGAGGCCATTGGCGATGGCTGGCTTAAGGACGCCTTTGAGCTGGAGAAGCTTAAAGGTTTCCAGAACGATACCGAGTTCCTGAAGGCCGTGGGTGCCTCCAAGCGCGCCAACAAGGAGCGCCTGGCCGCCTACGTTAAGGCCGAGACCGGTCTGGCCATTGACCCCAACACCGTCTTCGATGTTCAGGTTAAGCGCTTCCACGCCTACAAGCGCCAGCTCATGAACATCATGAAGGTGATGGACATCTACAACCGTCGCATCGCCGATCCCAACTTCCACGTAACGCCGACGACCTTTATCTTTAGCGGCAAGGCTGCCTCGAGCTACACCTTTGCCAAGGAGACCATCCGCCTCATTAACTCCGTTGCCGAGGTCATCAACAACGACCCGCGCGTCAACGAGGTCATGAAGGTCTGCTTTATACCCAACTTCCGCGTGAGCAACGCCCAGCTCATCTACCCCGCCGCCGAGATCTCGGAGCAGATCTCCACAGCCGGCAAGGAAGCCTCGGGCACGTCCAACATGAAGCTCATGATGAACGGCGCCATTACGCTGGGCACCCTCGACGGCGCCAACATCGAGATCGCCGATCTGGCCGGCCGCGAGAACGAGGCCATCTTTGGCCTGACTGCCCCCGAGGTCGAGCAGCTCTGGGCATCCAACAGCTACTTTGCGTGGGATACCCTCAACGGCGACCGTGAGCGCCTGGGCCGTGTGATGGATGAGCTCAAGGACAACACCTTTGCGGGTCTTTCGGGCAACTTCGAGAGCATCTACAACGAGCTGATGAACAACAACGACCCCGACCTGGTCATGGCCGACTTCCGCAGCTACGTGGATGCGTGGGAGAAGCTCACCGGCAGCTATGGCGACCAGGAGACCTGGAACCGCAAGGCCCTGCTCAACACTGCCTCGAGTGGCTGGTTCTCGAGCGACCGCACCATTCGCGAGTACCGCGACGAGATCTGGCACGCATAAAGGCCGCGAGTTCCCTTCTTTGCCGCACGGCATTATTCGGTGGGCGCGGCACCTGGTCGCGCCCACCGCTAATGGGTTAGAAACATCGATGACAGAAGGAGAAATCGATGAGTAAGAAAGAATGCATCGCGATGCTCCTCGCAGGAGGACAGGGCAGCCGATTGGGGGCACTCACCCAAAAGATCGCTAAGCCGGCGGTTAGCTTTGGTGGCAAGTTCCGCATTATCGACTTTTCGCTCTCCAACTGCTCCAACTCGGGCATCGACACGGTGGGCGTTCTGACGCAGTATCGCCCCTACCTGCTGCATGCCTACGTGGGCTCCGGCGAGGCGTGGGATCTGGACAGCCGCGACGGCGGCGTGTCGATCCTGCCGCCGTACGAGACGCAGACCGGTGGCGCCTGGTATGCGGGCACGGCCGACGCCATTACGCAGAACCTGGACTACATCAAGGCCAACGACCCCAAGTACGTCCTGATTCTTTCGGGCGATCACCTGTATCGCATGGACTACCGCAAGATGCTCAAGACGCACATTGAGAACAACGCCGACCTCACGGTGAGCGTTATGCCCGTGCCGTGGGAGGAAGCCAGTCGCTTTGGCATCCTGACCACCGACCCCGAGGATGGCCGCATCACTAAGTTTACCGAGAAGCCCGAGAAGCCCGATTCGAACCTCGCGTCCATGGGCATCTACATCTTCTCGGCCGACGTGCTGATCGAGGCGCTCGAGGAGGACGCTCTGGACCAGCGCTCGAGCCACGACTTTGGCAAGGACATCATCCCCAAGCTGCTCGGTGAGAACAAGCGCCTGTACAGCTACGAGTTCCACGGCTTCTGGAAGGACGTCGGCACCATCGCCAGCTTTCATGAGACCTCGATGGACCTGCTGGGCAACAACCCCGAGTTTGATCTGTTTGACAAGAACTTCCCCATCATGTCCAACATCACCACGCGTCCGCCGCACTACATTGGCCCTGACGGCCGCCTGGACGACTGCCTGGTCTCCAACGGCTGCAAGATCTACGGCACCGCTCGCCACTCGATCCTTTCGACCGATGTCATCATCGAGGAGCGCGCCGTGGTTGAGGACTCCGTGCTGCTGCCGGGTGCGCACGTTAAGAGCGGCGCGCACATCTGCCGCGCTATTTTGGGCGAGAACTCCACGGTCGAAGAGGGCGTGAAGCTCGGCTCTGTCGATACCACCAAGGATACGGCCGTCGTTGGAAATGACGTCGTTATCGGGAAGGGGGAATGATCCGATGATCAATCGCAAGGCCATCGGTTATATCACCGCTAACTACTCTTCGACCTACGGCAGCGTGCTGCTCAAGGACCGCCCCATCGCGTCCGTTCCGTTTTTGGGCCGCTATCGCCTGATCGACTTCCCGCTGTCCAACATGATGAATGCCGGCATCAAGACCGTCGGCGTCGTCATGCCGGGCAACTACCGCTCGCTGATCGACCACGTGGGCTCGGGCAAGGACTGGGGCCTGGACCGCAAGAAGGGCGGCCTGTTCATGGTGCCCGGCAACGCGTATGGCACCACTAAGGGCGGCATGCGCTTCCTGCTGCGCGACATCATCTCTAACAAGACGCTGTTCCAGCGCTCGGACAAGCCCTATGTTGTGATGATGGGCACCAACATCATCTTTAACATGGACCTCAACACCATCATCGACGCGCACGAGAACTCCGGTGCCCAGATGACCGTGGTGTACTGCAAGGCCACGCGCAACGTCGATGACGAGACTAAGCTGCAGATCAACGAGAACGGCCGCCTGACGGGCGTGAGCGCCGGAGTCGTGTATGGCGACAACGCGTCTATGGACTGCTGCATCGTTAACCGCGAGACGCTGCTCGAGATCATCGACCACTACCAGGCCGCCGACTATCTGGACCTGCTCGAGGCACTCCAGGGCGACTTTGGCAACATCGACGTGTGCAGCTACGAGTACAAGGGCGAAGTCGTGGGCGTGTTTAGCGAGAAGTCGCTGTATCGCCGCAGCATGGACCTGCTCGACCAGACCGTGGCCGACCAGCTCTTCGATCCCGAGCGCCCGATCCTGACCAAGGCTCACGACGTGCCGCCTTCGCGCTATGCGACCGGCAGCCACGCGTGCAACTCGATCATCTCGGCCGGCTGCATCATCAAGGGCACCGTGCGCAACTCGATCCTGTCGCGCGGCGTTGTGGTTGAGGAAGGCGCCTCGGTGACCAACTCGATCATCAACCAGAGCTGCATCATCAAGAGCGGCGCCCGCGTCGAGAACGCCATTCTGGATAAGAACAACGTGGTCCCCACCAACACCGAGCTTCGCGGCACGCCCGAGAACATCCTGGTGCTGGGCAAGGCTCCGTTAACTTCCGATACCACCATCGTACGCTAACGTTGGCACCGCAACATCGCTCGTAACATGTAGAATAGCCGCCCGGTTCGCGCCAGGCGGCTATTCTCGAATTGCAACATGGGAGACAATATGGCAGATTCCAGCAAAAAGATGCAGATCGTGTTTGCCTCGGCCGAGTGCGCACCGTTTGTGAAGACCGGTGGCCTGGGCGACGTGGCGGGCTCGCTGCCTGCAGCGCTCGTGCGCGCCGGCGCCGAAGTTATCGTGATGGTGCCCAAGTACGCCACCATCAAAGACGAGTATAAAGCGCAGATGGAGCACTTCTCCGACTTTTACGTGAGCCTGGGCTGGCGCAATGAGTACTGCGGTCTCGAGAAGCTCGAGCACGACGGCGTCACCTATATGTTCATCGACAACGAGCGCTACTTTGCGCGCGACTATCCGTACGGCTTCTTTGACGACGGCGAGCGTTTTGCGTTCTTCTCCAAGGCCATCACCGAGAGCCTGCAACACCTGCCGGCCGGCTTTGAGTGCGACATCCTGCACTGCAACGACTGGCAGACGGCGCTGGCGCCCGTGTTTTTGCGCGAGTTCTACCAGGGCCTGCCGCTGTACGACCGCGTCAAGACCGTGTTCTCGATCCACAACGTGGCGTTCCAGGGCCAGTTTAGCGACACCGTGATGGAGGACATCCTGGGTGTGGCGCATATTCCCGCGGCCTCCTCGCAGCTGCGTTGCGACGCCTGCAGCATCAACTACATGCTGGGCGCCCTGCGCTATGCCGACGCCATCACCACGGTGAGCCCCACCTATGCTAACGAGATCCAGACGCCCGAATTTGGCGAGGGCCTGGACGGCGTTCTGCGTGAACGTTCGTACGCGCTGCAGGGCATTTTGAATGGCATCGACGTCGCGGGCTTTGACCCGGCGACCGACAAGCGCATTGCCGCCAACTACACCGTGGAGGACCGTTCTGGTAAGGCCGTGTGCAAGGCCAAGCTGCAGGAAGAGCTGGGGCTCGAGGTTCGCGACGACCGTCCGCTTATGGTCATGGTCACGCGTCTGACGCGCCAGAAGGGCTTGGATCTGGTCATGTACGCGCTCGACCGCATCCTGGCCGGCGGCGTACAGGTGGCGGTGCTGGGCACCGGCGACCGCGACTACGAGGACGGCCTGCGTTACTTCCAGGACAAGTACCCCGGCACCATGGCCGCACGGATCGAGTTCGATCCTGCGCTGTCGCAGCGCATGTATGCCGCCGCCGATATGTTCCTGATGCCTTCGAAGTTTGAGCCTTGCGGCCTGTCGCAGATCATTGCCATGCGCTATGGCACCCTGCCCATCGTGCGCGAGACCGGTGGCCTGAAGGACACCGTGATCCCGTATAACGAGTTTACCGGCGAGGGCACGGGATTCTCGTTTAGCAACTTTAACGGCGACGAGATGGGCGACGCGGTATTCCGTGCGGCGCGCCTGTTCTGGGATAACCGCGACGCTTGGAACCAGCTGGTCACGCAGGCCATGAGCCAGGACTTTAGCTGGACGCGCTCGGCCGACAAGTATCTGGACCTGTACTTCTTTATGCATCCAGAGATTAAGAGGCCGGCGGCCGTGGTTGAAGCTGCGGCTGAGAAGTCTGAGGCTGTTGCTGAGCCGGAGGCCGCTGAGGAGTCCAAGGCCGAAGAGAAGCCGGTTGAAGCTGAGCCCGTTAAGTCCGAGCCCGAGGTGAAGGCCGAGGCTACTCCCGAGTCCAAGCCTAAGGTGAAGCCTGCTGCAAAGAAGACCACGACACGCAAGACGACAGCCAAGAAGGCCACTGCGACTAAGGCCGCCGCAGCAAAGACGACTGCCGCTAAGGCAACGACGACGCGCAAGCGCACGACCGCCACTGCCAAGAAGGCCGCCGAGGCCGAGGCTGCTCCCGAGGTTACGGCCGAGGTCGCAGAGACCAAGCCGACCGCCAAGTCTCCGGCAAAGACCGCTGCCAAGAAGACAACCACGACCGCCAAGAAGGCAACGGCGGCAAAGTCGACGACCAAGGCTGCCGCTACGAAGGCCGCCGCGAAGACGACCAAGAAAGCAACCACGACCAAGGCAGCCGCAAAGCCGGCCGCTAAAGACGAGGAGACGCCCGTCGAGACAAAGCCGGCCGCCAAAACCACCACGCGCAAGCGCTCTACGACGACGGCCAAAAAGACCACGACCAAGGCTGCTGCCAAGGCGGAGGCTAAGATCGAGGCCAAGCCCGCTGCCGCCAAAGAGGAGCCCAAGGCCGAGGTAAAGGTCAAGCCCGAGCCCGCCAAGAAGGCCCCGGTCTCCCCCGCCGCTCCAGCCGAGGAAAAGGCTCCGACCAAGAAGACCTCCGTCCGCAAGGCAACGGCCACCCGCAAGCGTCACTAGTCTGGACGATTAAAACTTAATCCAACGCAAAAGAGGGCGCCCCAACCAGGCGCCCTCTTCTTGGTTGAACTTCTCTATTAAAAAGAGGGCCGGTTTACTACGACAAAATAGCTCTGGCCGACCACGGAGAGTATTCTATGAAATTGGCAACGCTTCTACCTGCGGATTTAGTATCACTAAAATGACTGTGGTTGAGCTCATTCAACTTGTCGTAGTAAACCGGGGTACTTTTGGTTGGCTACAAATAGTATCCGCCTGGGCGTTTTCGAATATCGCGATAATTTGGATGGTAAAACGATTTTCTAGGACAACCGTTCGCCGATGGTAAACGGATGTTGTTTATACAGCCTGTGTACAACGGATATACTTACATCCTGTGCGTAAAGCCCATGGCCCGTAGGCCGTGATTCTATTGAACTGGACCGTATTATGAGATTAATTCACAACAGCCGTCTGCCGCAGTTTCGTACTCCGTTTGGCGCTGTGACCACTGGAACTTCCGTCTCGCTATCGGTGATTTTGGAGGATGCCGACCCCAACCAGGCAACGCTTACCCTGCGTACCTGGGTCGATGAAATCGGTGAGTCTCTGTATCCCATGACGCACGAGGGCGACGGCATATTTACCGTAGAGCTTGAGTGCACTGAGCCCTGTCTTATCTGGTACAGCTTTATCTGCAACATCGAGGGCCAGCCCGAGGTACGCCTGGGTGCACCGCAGGGTCGCACCGGTGGCGAGGGTGTGACCTACAACTACGCCGAGGTTCCGTCCTTCCAGATTACCGTCTACAAGCACCGAGAGAACCGTCCCACTTGGTACGAGCGCGGTATGGTCTACCAGATCTTCCCCGACCGCTATGCACGCGACGAAAACTGGCGCGAACGCACGCTTGCCGAAGTTGAAAAACCGCGCAAAGGAATCCAGCGCCGCATGGTCGAGGACTGGAACGAACCGCCCGAGTACGAGCGTGCCGAAGACGGCTCCATCAAGACCTGGGATTTTTACGGCGGCTCGCTCAAGGGTATCCAGAATGACCTGCCCCGCATTGCCGAGCTGGGCTTTACGGCCATCTACCTCAACCCGATTTTTGAGGCCGCGAGCAACCACCGCTACGACACGGCCGACTATACCAAGATCGACCCGATTCTGGGCACCGAGCAGGACTTTACGGAGCTGTGCAAGGCGGCCGAGAAGCTCGGCATTTCTATCATCCTGGACGGCGTCTTCAACCACACGGGCGACGATTCGATCTACTTTAACCGCTACGGCAATTATCCCGGCGTCGGTGCTTGGCAGAGCGAGGACTCGCCGTGGCGCGATGCGTTTTACTTCCATGAAGACGGTTCGTATGACTGCTGGTGGGGCGTGGGCAACATGCCCGCCATCAACGAGAGCTCCGAACTGGTGCGCGAGCGGCTCCTGGGCAAGGACGGCGTGATCCGCAAATGGCTGCGCGCCGGTGCCCATGGTTGGCGCCTGGACGTGGCCGACGAGCTTTCCGACGACTTCCTGGCCGAAATCAAAAAGGCCGTGCTCGCCGAGAAGCCCGACGCGCTGCTGCTCGGCGAGGTCTGGGAAGACGCCTCCAACAAGATCAGCTATGGCCACCTGCGCCGCTACCTGCAGGGCTCTGAGCTCGACTCCGCTATGGACTACCCCTTCCGCGACATGGTCATCGGTTTTTTGATGGGCTACAAGAACGCCTATCAGGCTGCCGAGGATATCGAAACCCTGCGCGAGAACTACCCGCGCGAGGCACTGGCCTGCGCGCTCAATCTGCTTTCGAGCCACGACCGTCCGCGCATCATCTCGGTGCTCGGCGGCGGCCCCGACGAGTCGCAGCTGCCCGAGAGCGAGCGCAGCAAGTGGCGCCTAGACGACAACTCCATGGGCCTGGCCAAGAGCCGTTTTTGGTTGGCAACGCTCATGCAGATGACCTTCCCAGGAGTGCCCTCGATCTATTATGGCGACGAGTACGGCCTGGAGGGCCTCACCGATCCGGGCAATCGCCGTACCCTGCCGACCAAGGACCAGCTCCACGACTTCGATACGTTGGCCATCGTTAAGAACGCGTCTGCTGTGCGCCGCGCGCTACCCTTTATGGTCAATGGCGAGATCAAGGCCTTCGCTCTCAACGACGACGTCTTGGCCTACACCCGCACGGGCAAAGACGGCGAGGCCGCGACGGTTATCATCAACCGCAGCCTGCGCAATTCGCACTGCGTGACGATCCCGGCGCTCGGCGAATGTGCTAGCGACGTGATCAGCGGCCACGAGTGCGAAATCCACAACGGCACAGTCACGCTCGACCTGTACCCGCTGGGCTCTTCGATCATCTATCACCATGCCGAGAAGCGCCTGCAGGAGCCGCTCGATCATGGCGCGGGCGTCGTGTGCCACATCACCTCGGTGCCGACCGATGACGGCAAGCCCGGCACAATCGGTGCGCCCACGCGTCGATTTATCGATCACCTGGCCGCCATGGGCATGCGCTACTGGCAGGTCCTGCCCGTCAATCCTACGGACTTCTTCCGCTCCCCCTATGCCGGCCCCTCGGCCTTTGCAGGCAATATCGACCTGCTGCCCGAGAGCCACGAGGAGCTGGCCGCCGACTTCGTCACCTGGAAGGCCCGCGGCGGCGAGGATGCCGACCCGCTGTACACGGCGTTTAAACATCGCAACGCCGACTGGCTCGAGAAGTACTGCGTCTACATGGCGGTAAAGAAGCACTTTGAGGGACTGTCGCGCCACGATTGGCCGGCGGATGTCGCGCGTTACAACGAGCACCTGATCGATGACAAGCGATTCCACGACGAGGCCGAGCTGCAGGCGTACATGCAGTATCGCTTTGACCTTGCCTGGTGCGAGCTCATGAACTACGCACACAAGAAGGGCATCGAAGTCATCGGCGATATCCCCATGTATGTCTCGGATGATTCGGCCGACGCATGGAGCGAGCCCGAGAACTTCTGGCTGTCCGACACCGGCAAGGCGATTGAGATTTCGGGCGCGCCGCCCGACAACTTTGCGCCCGAGGGTCAGGTTTGGGGAAACCCCACCTTCCGCTGGGATCACATGAAGGAAAACGGCTATAGCTGGTGGATGGATCGCCTACGTCGTGCGTTTTCGCTCTACGACCGCGTGCGCCTGGACCACTTCCTGGGCTTCCACAGCTACTTTAGCATCCCCGCCGGCAAGGCCTGTGCCGACGGCCGCTGGCTGGCTGGCCCGGGCAAAGACCTGTTCCAGACCGCCTACGACGAGCTGGGTCCGCTCAACTTTATTGCCGAGGATCTGGGCTATCTGACGCCTGGCGTTCGCGCCATGGCTTCTACCTGCGGCTTCCCCGGCATGGACGTGCTGGAGTTTAGCAACTACGACGTTCGCTGCGGAATTCATCCCACACCGGGCAAGATCCTGTACACCTCGACGCACGACACCTCAACGCTTGCCGGATGGTGCACGCATTCCTTTGCGGGCGGCGACGAGCCGAGCGGCATTGCATTGGCAAGCGAGCTCATGGGCGATGCCCTGGCAAGCGATGCTCCACTCGTGATGATGCCGCTGCAGGACATGCTGGGGCTGGGCGACGATGCACGTATGAACGTGCCGGGCGTGGCAACGGGCAACTGGACCTGGCAGGCGCAAGAGGCCGACGTTGCGGCGGCCGAAGAGAAAACTGCGAAGCTCCTGCGCAGCACCCATAGATTCTTGGGCGAAGCGTGATAAAACCCCCGATATAGGGTACAGTTACAGCTGTTTGAATTTTTGCGGGCAGAGCGATCTGCCCGCTTTGTGCTGAAAAGGAAGTATTATGGCGCGCTACGATTACAAGTGCACGAGCTGCGGCAACGTGTTTGAGGTTGAGCACCCCATGTCCGAGACGCCCGAGGTCATATGCCCCAGCTGCGGCGCCCCGGCATCCAAGACGTTCTCGGCCAGCGGCATTAAGTTCGACGGCAGCGGTTTCTACAACACCGACCAGCGCAGTGGCGGCTCCAGCACCAGCGCCACCAGCGGCTGTTGCGCCAACTGCCCGCATAACCACTAGAAACCAATCAGCCCCGCGACCGACACCGATCGCGGGGCCGTTTCTTTAGCTACCCAGGTTTCCTTATGAGTTGCGGTGAAATAAGGACTGTTTGGCGGGTAGAAGCCGCTATTCAATCCCTATTTCACCGCAACTTAGTTGTTACTTGCGGACCAGTCTGGCGCAGAAGTGGCCGTCGTAGGAGTCGGCGTTTACGGGGACGCTCTGGAAAAGTCCGCGGTCGTTTTGACGTACGGAGACGAGCTTCTTGGCCTGGGCGAACTCGGGCAGCTGCAGAATCTGCGCCTCGGAGAGCGGCGCCACGGTAAAGCCGGCGCCCTCGGGAGAGGCCAGGAGGGCATCCACGACCTTCGTGTTCTCTTCATCAAAGACCGAGCAGGTGGCATAGATAAGCTCACCGCCGGCAGTCACGCGCGCGGCGGCTTCCTTGAGCATCGTCAGCTGCAGTTTGGGCAGCTCGGTCGTAACGTCCTTCTCGGTCAGGCGCCAGGGAATCTCGGGGTGACGTCGCATGGTGCCGGTGCCCGAGCATGGGGCATCGATAAACACCGTATCAAACAGAACGGGTTTGCCAAGCATGGCATCGAACGACGTGAGGACCGCATCGAGCTCGCAGGCATCGCCCGAGACCGTGCGAACACCCTTAATACCCGCCTTATGCAGGCGTGCAAGATTCTGGTCGCACTTGCGGTCGTGCAAATCGAGTGCAGTATGCTGGCGGTCGTAGCCGGCACGCTTGGCCTGGCACATCATCACATAGGTCTTGGTGCCACGACCGGCGCCGATCTCTAGGCAACGCCCGGGACGAGTCGCCACAGTAGCAATGAGCTGGGCGTTAAGGTCCGAGGCTACGGCAGCCGCGCGCTCAAACACACCTGACGCAACTGTGGCCTGCGCATCGACCGGCGCATGGCAACCCGGGAAGACAGGCGCAACAAGCTGCGAAATGTACGGATCGGGTTTGGTTGCAAAGGCATTCTCGTGCAAAGCGAGCGGCGCGGGTGCCAGATTGCCGGGAAAGTTGAGCGAGCCCTCGGGCGTATCGAACGATGCCATAATGCGGGCGCACAGCCAGCGAGGAAGACCCATCAAGCGAGACAGGCGAACCAAACGACGCTCGGACTCATCCGCGTCGGATGCAGTGGCAAAGCCCTCAACGTTGTCCGCAACCTTGTGCAGCACCGCGTTAGCCAGGCCCGCGGCAGACTTAGCACCGCTTCGAACCAGCTCAACACCCTGGCTCACGGCAACGCGACCCGGGGTATACAGGTAAAGCATCTCGAAAGCCGAGATGCGAAGCGCCATGCGAACACGCGGCGCAACCTTTTTGGGTTTATCGAGAAACTGATCGAGCAGCTCGTCCAAAATGCCCTGCGTCGCGGCAACGCCCAGTGCCAAGCGAGCCGCAAACGCGGAATCGCGCTGGTCAATGGCCTTGGCGGAAGCACGCGAAGACAACACGTCGCGTGCGTACATACCGCGACGGTCGGCCTCCATCAGCACGTCGAGCGCAAGCTTGCGCGCGGGGGAAAGCTTACTCATGACAAAACACCCCACGCCAGATCGGCACCCTGCAGACCGGCAGCCCAGGCAGAAGCAGCCATGGCACGCTTGCCGTCGGGCTTAACCTCAAGTAGCTCAACCGCACCATCGGAAAGGCCCAGGTAAACACGCTTGCTCTTAACGACAACAGCGCCCTCGCCGAGCGACATGTCGGCAGGCGCAGCATCGAGCACGCGGACCGACTTGTCAGCAATCACACAACGGGCGGGAGCGGTATCGGACGAAGCCAACACGTGACGCACGCAATCGAGCGCAGACATCTGAGGATCCAGACGCATCTCCTGCTTGGAAATCTTGGCAGCATGCGTGACAAGGGACTCATCCTGCTCAGTCCAAACAGCCGACCCATCGGCAAGCGCGGGAAGCGTATCGGCCAGCAGCTTACCACCCAGCTCACCAAGCTCCATAGTCAGCGCCTCGGCATGCTTACCGGCAACCGACGTGGAAGTCTGAGCACAATAAGCACCCGTATCCACGCCATGCCCAATGCGCATAATGGAAACGCCGGCAACCTCATCACCAGCAAGAATGGCACGCTGAATGGGAGCAGCGCCACGCCAACGAGGCAGCAGCGAAGCATGAACATTCACAATACCAAGCGGCGCCATATGCAGCACCTCATCAGGCAAAATGCAGCCATAGGCAGCCACACAGAAAATATCAGCCTGCGCAGCCTGGAGCGCCTCAACAACCTCAGGCGTAATACGATTGGCCTCAACAACCGGCAAACCCAACTCAAGCGCCTTAGCCTTAACAGGAGAAGGCTCAAGCTTCTTACCACGCCCACGAACAGCATCAGGACGAGTAATTACGAGCGCAATCTCATTCCCAGCCTCAACAAGCGAAGTCAGCGAAGGCACAGCAAAATCAGGCGTACCCATAAACACAATACGCATAAAGAACGTCTCCCCTCAACCAAAGCCGAGACGGCTACAAATAACAGCGGAAAGCCAAGTACCCAGCCCATCCGCAATAACAATTCAACAAGAACAAATATACCCAAAACCAAAGAAAGAGCCGCAATAAAAGCAGCCCTCCCAACAATGCACCTATCAGCGAAGACGCCCCTCCCTGGCCCAACGGCACCCGGGCGAACCGAGCCAGAACGACGCAGTCCCCGGTGCTGAGCGCCCACATATCGTCCCGCGCGCAGTTTCGCAGCAAAGCGAGAATGTTTGAGCACGGGATGATATGTGGGCGCTCAGCACCGGGGACGGTGGGACTTACTCCGTCTCGCCCGGTCGAGCGCCGCGGGCCAGGGCGTCCTGGTACTCCTTGACGGCCTTGAGCCTCTGCATGGGCTTCAGTCGCTCGAACATGGTGTTGCCGTGCAGGTGATCGATCTCGTGCTGTAGGCACACGCAGAACAGGTCGCCTGTGGCCTCATAGCGAATCAGGTTGGCATCCAGGTCATAAGCCTCGACGACGACATGGTCGGGACGCTCAATCTCGCAGCTAATGCCGGGGATGGACAGGCAGCCCTCGCTAAACGGCACCAGATGGTCGCTCTGCTCAACAATGACGGGATTGATGAGCACGTACGGATCGTAGTCGTTCTTGTCGCTGTAATCGCAGTCGATGGTGACAAGCTGAATGAGCTCGCCGATCTGCGGGGCAGCCAGACCGCAACCACCGTTGTCGAACATCATCTTCTTCATCTTCTCGGCGAGTGCCTCGATCGCCGGGGTGATCTCCTCGATGACGGCGCACTCCTGGCGCAGTCGAGGGTCGGGCGACAGTACGATTCCGTTGGCTTCCATGGCCATCCTTTCGGGTTGTTACATCAAATCATAGGCGTCGACGTCAACACTCACGCTCACGCCACGCACGGAACCCACCTCTTTGAGGCAGGCATCGATATCATCAGAGACATGGTACCCCACGGGCGACTTCACAAGCAGGTGGAAGCGATAACGGTCCTTTGCTCTCTCGATTACACACGAAGCCGGACCCAGCACCTGCGGCACTGCGCTGCCCGACCGCAAAAAGTCGGGAGCGGCGGCATGCCATCGGCGCTTGAGCAGCTTTGCGATGCGCCCGATATAATCCTGCGCATCGTCGCGGCTAGCCGACCACACCAAAATGTTGACCAGACGAACGAACGGCGGATACAGTGCGTCGCGGCGCTGGTCCAGGTCGTAGTCGGTAAAGATCGAACGGTCGTGCTCGGCGACGGCGCGGATGACTGGGTCCTCGGGCAGATAGGTCTGGATGACGACCTCGCCAGGGCGATCGCCGCGTCCGGCACGGCCCGCGACCTGCTCCAGCAAATCGTAGGCGCGCTCCCCCGCTCTAAAATCGGGCAGCTTTAACGCAAAGTCGGCATTGACTACACCCACAAGCGTGACCTCGGGAAAGTCGAGGCCCTTGGCAATCATCTGGGTGCCCAGCAGCACCGCGCAATCGGCGGCATCGAACTGCTCGAGCAACTTTTTATGCGCGTCCTTGCCACGCGTGGAATCAGCGTCCATGCGAATGATGGCGACGTCCTCGGGCAGCATTTGGTGCAGCGCGTCCTCAATCTGCTGCGTGCCCAGGCCCATTTTTGCCAGGTAGCGGCTGCCGCATTTGGGGCAACGACTCGTGGGTGCGGGATACGGCTGCACGCGCCAGGACGAACCACAGGTGTGACACTGCAGCGTGTGCGTGCGCTCGTGGTACGTAAGCGCCGTGGAGCAGTGGTTGCAAGTGGGGACGCAACCGCACTCGCGACACATCAAAAACGGCGCAAAGCCACGGCGGTTATGCAACAGCACAGCCTTCTCTCGCCGCTCCACAACGCGCTCCAGGCCTTCCATCAGCGGTTTTGAGAACATTGAGCGGCTACCGTGCGAGAACTCGCGACGTAGGTCGGCAATGCGGACCGTAGGCAGGACCGCGTGACCCGGGCGTTCGGGCATCTCGACGCGCGTCCACGTGACGCCGCCGTACGTGCCGCGGTGGCAGCGGTCGAGCGCTTCGGCAGAAGGCGTAGCCGAGCCCAGCACGAGTGGGCAGCGATAGCGGCGCGCCATCTCGGCCGCCACCTCGCGCGCATGGTAGCGCGGACTGGAGCCCTGTTTGTAGCTGGTCTCGTGCTCCTCGTCGATGATGATGAGGCCCAGGTCGCTGAGCGGGCAAAAGAGTGCCGAACGCGCGCCGACGACAACACGGGCGGCGCCACTTGCGACCATATCCCACTGGTCCAGGCGCTCACCGGCCGAAAGACGGGAATGGAAGACCGCGACCGTCTCGCCAAAGCGCGAACGGAAGCGGCCGACGGTTTGAGCCGTCAGCGAGATCTCGGGCACAAGCACGCACGCTGAGCGCCCGGCCGCGAGCACGCGCTCGATAGCGGAGAGGTAGACCTCGGTTTTACCGGATCCGGTGACGCCGTCGACAAGGACCACATCGCCGTGTGCGTCCAGGCGAGCACGCTCAATCTGCGCGAGCGCCTGCTGCTGGCCGTTCGTGAGCGCGACCGGCGCCTTGCCGCTTGCCGAGGACAACGTGGTCTGCTCGCTGCAGCCACGCCAGGCGCGGCGCTCCTCCACCACCACGACGCCGCGTTTTTCGAGCGCCTTGATGGTCGCCGACATGTTGTTGTAGAGCAGGTTGAGATCGCGCGTCGTGACGGGGCCGCACTGAAGCGCCTCGATGAGCTGGCGTTGGCGAACGGCAGTCTTGGGCGGCGTATAGTCGAAGCCCTCAGGCGTGAGCATGACCCAGCGGTTTTGAATAGGCTTGACGGCGGGACGCTCGACCGTCCACGCCCCGTCATCACCCTTCACGACCCGAGGGCTGCCACCCGGAGGTAAGAACAGGCGCAGGCATTCGGAAAGCGTCGCGACGTACTCGCGACTCATCCAGCGCGCAATGCGTGCAGCCTCAGCGGTAAAGAGCGGCTTGCTGAGGATAGCCTCGATAGGCTTGATGCGCGCGGGGTCGAGGGCGTCGTTACCTTGTAGGTTGGCAAGCTCGGGCGCGATGTCGACGATATAGCCCGCGGCCGCACGGTTGCCAAAATGGACTAGGACGGTGGAGCCGATCTGGGCATCGTTGGCGAGTGACTGCGGAATGCCGTAGGCAAACGGCTCGGACAGCGCACGGGTCGGGATGTCGAGAACCACGCTCGCGTAGGCGGCGACGGGCTCAGATGCGGGCTCGGGCTGCGCCGGGGCGGCAGCAGGGGCCGCGGACTTCGGAGCTTCCTTAGGTTCCGGCGAACCAAACAGCGACAGTTGCTCGGCCATGGCGCCAGCACCTCCTATCCCATACGTCTACAGAAACAAGAGCCCCACTCGTGGTGAGCGGGGCTCGGATACATGCGTTTACGCGACTGTTACAGCGCCATCGTGCGGGCGCGGTCGATACGCGCCAGGCAGTCGTCGCGGCCGACGAGCGCCATGGTCTCGCCCAGCGGAGGGCTCACCATGTTGCCGCAGACGGCGACGCGCACGGCCTGGAACACCACGCGCTTCTTGAGGTCCATCTGCTCGGGGAGCGGCTCAAGCGCGGCATCGATGTTGGCGGCCGTCCACTCGGTAACACCCTCAAGCGCGGCCTTGGCGGCATCCAGAATGGCACCCATGCCCTCCTTGGCCAGGCCCTTGTTGACGGACTTCTCGTCATACTCGAGCGTCTCGGCCGTAGCAAAGATGGGAGCGGCAACGGTCACGGCGTCGGCCGGCATCTTGGTGCGCGGCTTAACGATGGCGGCAAGCGCGTCGATCCAATCCTCGCCGTACTCGACGTTGCCCTCGATGAGGCCTGCCTCGTGCAGCTCGGGGACCATGATCTCGTCAGCAAACTGAGCATCGGACATGCCGTTGATGTACTCGGCATTGACCCAGTCGAGCTTCTTGGGGTCGAAGGTCGCCGGGTTCTTGGAAATGCGGTCGAGCGAGAACTTGCTGGCCAGGACGTCGCGCGGAATGATCGTGGTCTCGCCGTCGAGTGACCAGCCGAGCAGCGCCAGGTAGTTGACGAACGCGTCGGGCAGGTAACCCGCGTCGCGGTACTCCTCCACCGAGGTGGCGCCATGGCGCTTGGAAAGCTTCTTGCCGTCAGCGCCCAGAATCATGGAAATATGGGCGAACGTGGGCACGGGCGCGCCGAGGGCCTCGTAGACCATGACCTGGCGCGGGGTGTTGGAAAGGTGGTCGTCGCCGCGGATGACGTGAGTGATCTTCATCATGGCGTCATCGACGACGGTCGCAAAGTTGTACGTGGGCGTGCCGTCAGAGCGGAAGATGACAAAGTCGTCGAGCTCCTTGGCATCGAAGGTTACCTCGCCATGGACGGCGTCGTGGATAACGACGTCGCCGCGGTCCTCGGGCACCTTGATGCGCAGGACGTAGGGCTCGCCGGTCTCGATGCGGCGACGGGCCTCCTCGGGATCCAAATCGCGGCAACAGCGCTGATAGCCCTGGAAGGGGTCCTTGCGCTCCTGAGCGGCCTTGCGATCGGCGTCGAGCTGCTCCTTGGTGCAGAAGCAGGGATAAGCCTTGCCCTCGTCCCAAAGCTTCTGGGCGGCCTGCTTGTAAAGGTCCAGGCGCTCGGTCTGGGCATAGGGGCCAAAGTCGCCGCCCACCTCGGGACCCTCATCCCAGTCAAGACCCAGCCAACGCATGGCACGCAGGATGATCTGCGTGTTCTCGTCGGTGGAACGGGTGGGGTCGGTGTCGTCGATGCGCAGGATGAACGTGCCGCCGTTAGCGCGGGCGAAAGCCCAGTTATAGATAGCGGTGCGGGCTCCGCCGATGTGCAGCTTGCCCGTGGGTGAGGGTGCAAAGCGGACGCGAACGTCTGATGCCATGGATATCTCCTCGATTGCAGGATGGATGTCTAACCGCACCAGTATAAAGCAACAACGCAACCTCCGCACAAAGGGCACCGACCCAGTCATTGGGGACAGACTTAAATGACCAGTCGTTGGAGACGTTCTTAGTTTAAGGCTGCTCATTTATGTCTGTCCCCAATGAGTAGGTGCGGAAAGGGTGTGAATGTTTGATTTACGCGCTATGATATGCCCTTGCATAGAGAGCCCGGCGGAATGGTAACGGTCGCCGGGACACGTTTTTGAAAGGACAATCATGTCAGAAGAACTTCGTTCCATCCCGCCCCAACACGGGTCCTTTGTTTTTACGTCGGAGTCGGTGACCGAAGGTCATCCCGATAAGATCGCCGACCAGATCAGCGATGCCGTCCTCGACGCAATCCTCGCCAAAGAAATAGAGCTGCAGGAGCAGGGCTACATCGCCCCCAACGGCGTGCCTGCCAACGTGGAGAACGTCCGCTGCGCCTGCGAGACCCTCGTGACCACCGGCACCGTCATCGTCGCCGGCGAGATTCGCACTCAGGCCTATGTCGACGTACAGGAAATCGCCCGCGGCGTTATCCGCCGCATTGGCTACAACCGTGCCAAGTTCGGTTTTGACTGCGACACCTGCGGCGTTATGAGCCTCATCCACGAGCAGTCGCCCGATATCGCCCAGGGCGTCGACGAGTCCTTCGAGACCCAGACCGGCGCTACCACCGACCCGATTGACCTGATCGGTGCCGGCGACCAGGGCATGATGTTCGGTTATGCCTCCAACGAGACCAAGACCCTCATGCCCATGCCGCACTACTTGGCGAGCCGCCTAGCCGAGCGCCTGGCCGCCGTGCGTCACGACGGTACCCTCGCCTATCTGCGTCCCGACGGCAAGACCCAGGTCACCGTGCGCTACGAGGAAGGCAAACCCGTCGAGGTCACGACCATCGTCATCTCCACGCAGCACGCCGCCGAGATCGAGGACATGGGCAAGATCAAGGCCGACCTCATCGAGCACGTCATCACCCCGGTCATGGCCGCCGAAAACATGCCATGGGACAACGCGGACATCTACGTGAACCCCACCGGTCGCTTTGTCGTGGGCGGCCCCATGGGCGACACGGGCCTCACCGGACGCAAGATCATCGTCGACACCTACGGCGGCTACGGCCGTCACGGCGGCGGTGCCTTTAGCGGCAAGGACTGCACCAAGGTCGACCGCTCCGCCGCGTATGCCGCGCGCTGGGTCGCCAAGAACGTGGTCGCCGCCGGTCTGGCCGACCGCTGCGAAGTCGAGCTTGCCTACGCCATCGGCGTTTCCAAGCCCCTCTCAATCATGGTCGACACCTTCGGTACCGCCAAGGTTGCCGAGGACAAGATCGTCGAGGCCGTAGAGAAGACGTTCGACCTGCGCCCGGGCGCCATCATCCGCGACCTAGACCTGCGTCGCCCCATCTACGAAAAGACGGCAGCCTACGGTCACTTCGGCCGCGAAGACGCCGACTTCACCTGGGAGAAGACCGATCGAGTCGAAGAACTCAAAGCAGCCTGCGGCCTGTAAGCTAACGAGAAAAGCCACAGCCAAATAGCAACGCACCAAAAGAAGTACCGGCCCCAACCGGTACTTCTTTTTTTATTTAAAGGTGGTGAAGTTGAGCCGACCTGGAACATGGAATAGGTCACAGGCCGATAAATTTCGCAGCAGAGCGACTCCAACCATGTATCCTAAGTTCCGAGGGCTTTGGTATTTGGTCGATCGCGAGTTCCGCACGAGCCGGAGAGCACTTAATGTGCTCTCCGTGCGAGCAGGACTGTCCGAGCAGGCGACCAAATACCAAAGCCCTCGGAACGGCGGGACAGAGTATGCCCCGCCCCTCGGGACGACGGGATAGAACAGGAGCGCATATGGCAGGCAAGCCGCAAACACTAGCTACGACCTCAGCATTCGAGATCTTGGGCCCCGTCATGGTCGGCCCCAGCTCATCGCACACCGCCGGCGCCCTGCGGTGCGCCCAAGTTGCCGCCAGCCTGCTGGAAGGCCGCATCACCAAAGTCACCTTTGGCCTGTGGAACTCCTTCGCCCACACCTACCGCGGCCACGGCACCGATCGTGCGCTCGTCGCGGGCATCCTGGGCCTCGACACCGATGACGAGAACATCAAACAAGCCTTCGACCTCGCGCGCGAGCAGGGCCTCGAATATCACTTTGACATCAAGGGCGACGACGCCTCCATCCACCCCAATACCGTCGACATCGACATGGTCGACGACACGGGCGCCACGGCACAGGTCCGCGGCGAGAGCCTGGGCGGTGGCAAGATGCGCATCAGCCGCATTAACGGCGTCGGCGTCGACATCTCGGGCATGTACTCCACGCTCTTCGTGGCGCACAAGGACGTCCCCGGTGTACTCGCCGCGCTCACCAACCTGCTCGCCTACGCCCACGTAAACATCGCCTTCTGCCGCACCTACCGCACCGAAGTGGGCGGCCAGGCCTACTCTGTCTTTGAGACCGACGGCGCGCCCGACGACACCGTCGTCCCCATGCTGCGCAAGCTCGACAATGTCGATTACGCAACGTTTATCGAGCTCCCCGGTTCTGCCTCGTCGCTCTCCCCCGGCGTCTCGGCAAAGGAGATCTTCGACGACGGCGAGCAGCTGCTCGATGCGTGCGAGGAACTGGGGCTCAGCATTGGCGCCGTTATGGCCGTGCGAGAGGCGCGCCTGACCGGTGAGGCGCACGCCGTCGCCGCCATGCGCCGCGTGCTCGACGTCATGCGCGAGGAGACCACAGCCCCCATCGCCAATCCGCAGCGCTCGCTCGGTGGACTTATCGGCGGCGAGGCCAAACTCGTCGATGCCACCGTCCGCAACGATTTGAGCACAAGCCTGATGGGTGCTGTCCAGACCGACGCCGTGGCTCGCGCCATGGCCGTGCTCGAGCGCTCCGCCACGATGGGCGTGATCGTCGCCGCCCCCACGGCCGGCTCCGCGGGTGTTGTGCCCGGCTGCGTGCTGGCGCTCGCCGATCACCTTCAGCTCGACGACGAGCAAGTCATGGACGCCCTCTACTGCGCCGCCGCCATCGGCCTCAACCTCACCACAAGCGCCTGCGTTGCCGGCGCCGAGGGCGGCTGCCAGGCCGAGGTGGGAAGCGCCGCCGCCATGGCAGCCGCCGCGCTGGTGCAGATGCTCGGCGGCACGCGCGAGCAGGCGCTCGACGCCAGTTCCATCGCGCTGAGTAACCTGCTGGGTCTCGTTTGTGACCCCGTCGGTGGCCTCGTGGAGGTGCCCTGCCAAAACCGTAACGCCATCGGCGTGGCTGCGGCCTTTAGCTCGGCACAACTCGCCCTCGCAGGCATTAAGAGCCTGGTGCCGTTTGACCAGATGGCACATGTCATGCTCTCGGTGGGCCACGCGTTGCCGGCCACGCTGCGCGAGACGGCAAAGGGCGGCATCGCGCAGGCTCCGGCCGCACTTTCGGCCTGTGCAAAATGCGGTGTGTGCGGATAGCGACAAAGAACGACTCAAAGGTGGGACAAATGTCCCACCTCTTTTGAATGCCACCGTTTCCGTACCACAAACAGCAGGGCAATCGCTATAATGCAAGCCCAGTAAAAACACGATGAACCGCAAGGCGAAAATCGAAGGATATGCATACGATGTCGCAAAACGATCGAACTCAACTGATTCCCGATCCGCAGCAGCCGAGCAGGCACACCGGCGGCGTTCAGTCGCCGCGTCCTATCGCGCCGAGCCACGGTCAGCAGCGTAGTGCAGCAAACGCTTCCCAACGCCCGAACCAACAGCGACAGCAGCGTCAACAACGTCAGCAGCGCCAGGCAAACGGCAATGCGCCCAAGCAGCCCCACACGCACGCTCGAGGCGATCGTGGCCCCGCGCGCAAACCCGCCGAGAACAATAAGTCGGGCAAAAAGACGACGTTCTTTGTCGTCCTGGGTCTAATCGTCATTGTCTATATCGTAGGCGTCGTAGCGTTTTCGCAGGTAGCCTACCCCAACACCACCATTGCCGGCGTCGACGTCTCGTTCTCCAACGCTTCGTCTGCCGCCACCAAGGTCAATTCGGCATGGAAGCACTATAAGCTCACCGTGACAGGCGATGACTTTAGCTGGACCTATCAGCCCGAGTCCGATGAGCCCATCGTCGACGGCGAAGCTGCCGCAAAAGAAATCATCAGCCACAACGAAGCCTTTGTATGGCCGGTCCGCCTTGTGGAATCCTTAAGCGGCAAGACCAAAACAACCGCCACCTCCAACGAAGTCGATCTTGATCAAGACGTCGACCTGTCCATGCTCTCCGACACCTTTAACCAAAAGCAGTTTGAGAAGGATCTGGGCGCCGCCATCGACGAGTTTAACGAGGGCCGTTCGGGCACGTTCGAGGCCAATAGCTCCTATGACGAACAGGCCGGCAAGTTTACCGTCGAGAAGGCGCGCTCCAACGAAAAACTCAACCGCGAGCATGTCATTAAGTATGCCGAGCTCGAGCTTGCCTCGCTGGCCGAGACCGTAGATCTTTCCAAGCTCGGCAACGATGCCTATGAGCCACTCAATGGAACGCTGACCGATGATCAGATTCAGGCCGCATGCGATGCCGCCAACAACTTCCTGGGCGTCAACGTGACCCTCAAGCTCAACGGCGAGGATGCCGGCAAGGTTGATGGCAGTTCCGTGTTGCAGTGGATCAGCTTTGCCGATCCCGCCAACCCCACGCTCGATACTTCGCAGATCAGTAGCTGGGCAGCCGAGCTCGCCAACGGCTTTAATACCGTGGGCTCCACTCGCTGGTGGACGCGAGCCGATGGCAAGCAGTGCGCCGTCGAAGGCGGCGACTTTGGTTGGTCCATCGACAGCAGCTCGCTCGCCAAGCAGGTCGAGGACGCCATTAACAACAAGCAGACCGGCGAGATCGAGATCAAGTACTCCCAGAAGGCCGACACCTTTACCGCAAAGGGAGAGCCCGACTGGAAGGCGTATATCGACGTCGACCTGTCCGAGCAGCACGCGCGCTACTATGACGAGAGCGGAAATATCGTTTGGGAGGCCAACTTTATTTCCGGCAAACCGGGCGAAGACGCCACCCCCGAGGGCGTGTGGCAGATCAACAGCAACGACGGCGGCAGCACCCTGATCGGAGCCAAGGACCCCGAGACCGGTAAGCCCAAATATGAGAGCCCGGTGAGCTACTGGATGCCGTTTGAGGGCAACATGATCGGCTTCCACGATGCCACCTGGCAAAACGACAAGAGCTTCGATAACGCCGAGTCGTACAAGTGGTGCGGCAGCCACGGCTGCATCAACCTGCGCCTGTCCGACGCCAAGGCACTGCACGACTGCATCAAAGTCGGCCTGTGCGTGGTTGTCCACTCGTAGTGCAACGCGCGCATTCCTACAACGTGGAACCGCTGCGACCAATCTAACAGTTCCGAAAGAAACCGTCCTATGCGCCCGCCCCAACCGGTGGGCGCATATAATTATCGAGGTTCTTTCTATAAAGGAGACGCTATGCCGAATGTCCCCACGATCACCCCGGGCCCAGATGATACCGAGCGCACGCCCGAAGGTGCCACCGAAACGATTCCTCTGATTACAAACGAACATGCCGACAAGCAGAGCGGACGCACGAACGATACGGTCGAGATTTCCGATGAAGAGGCATATACCAAGCTCAAGGCAAAACGTGCCGAACGTCGACGCAAAAAGCTGATTCGACGCAGTATTGCCGCCGGCGTCGTAGGTGCCATCGCGCTCATTGCCATAGTCGCAACCCTGGTCATCAATGCGCAGCCTCAGGGCACTAGCGGGCCTGTGACCGACATGGTGACCGAGGGCACGTTTACCACAACGGTCGAGGCGAAAGGCCAGCTCAAACCCATTTCGTCCTCAGTGGTCTCCCCTTCTGTCGACGGCACGGTCGATTCCATCAACGTGCAGGCAGGCCAATCCGTCAACGAGGGCGACGTGCTTATGACCATTAAAAACGACGAGCTCGATCGCAACGTTGCCGAGGCGCAGCGTGCAGTTGCAGCCGCTCAGGAAGACCTCGCCAACGCGCAGAAAGCCGCAGCTGCCGCGCAGGCCACCCCAACGACGGACGTCGATGGAGCTTCCGCAGCGGCTGGCTCCCCCGCAGCATCAGTGGACACGAACGCCGTATCGGCCGCGCAGCGTAGCCTCGCATCGGCCCAGGCAAACCTCGATCAGGCGAACGCCAAGGCCGCCAGCCGTACGGTCACGGCCCCAAGCTCGGGCAGCATCGTGGAGCTCAACGCCAAGGTAGGCGCCACGGTAACAGGCGGCATGATCATGGGCGAAAGCGATACGAGCGGCGGCAAGCAGTGCATGCAGATCGCCGACCTATTCAAGATGAAGGTGACCGTGCAGGTGGGCGAAAAGGACATCGCCAAGATCGCCGTTGGGCAGAACGCCAACGTCACGTATCCCGCGTTTCCGGATATCGTGAGCCAGGGAACGGTCACGGCCATCGCCTCGGTGGCAAACTCCGACTCCAACTATGGCAGCAGCAGCGTAACCTTTAACGTCAACATCCTCATCGAGGCGCCCGACGCGCGCCTGAAGCCGGGCATGACGGCCGAGGTCTCGGTGGTGACCGAGCAGCTCGACGATGTGGTGATGGTGCCGACGATGGCGCTCATGACCGAAGACGGCGAACACTATTATGTCAACGTGGCAACCGATGACGAGGGCAAGCAGACCCGCCGCGTGAAGGTGACCGTCGTGACGCAAAACGACAACGAAGCCGTAGTCGGCAAGACACAGGTCAAGCGCGACGACCAGGGCAACGAGATTAACCCCAACGTGCCGGTTACCAAGCTGCGCGATGGCGACACCCTCGTCATGGACACCGGAGCGGACGCAACGGCTGACGGCGGCTACAGCGCGGATTCGGGCAGTATGTCTGCCGACGAGGGCATGTAATGCGTCCCGTTATCGACATCCGCAACGTGCACCGCATCTTTGAGAGCGAGGCAGGTTGCGCCCACATCCTGCACAACGTGAGCCTGGCGGTAGATCCCGGCGAGTTCGTCGCCATTACCGGCCCCTCGGGCTCGGGCAAATCAACGCTCATGAACATCCTAGGCTGCCTGGATAAGCCGACGGCGGGCGACTACTACCTGCAAGGGCTCAACGTGGCCGAGCTTGACGATGACGAGCTCACCGAAGTTCGTGCCCTGAGCATTGGCTTTGTCTTTCAGAGCTTCAACCTGCTGCCGCGCCTGTCGGTTATCGAAAACGTCATGCTGCCGCTGGCCTACACCAATGTGCCCCGTAGCCAGCGCGAAATGCGCGCCGTGCACGCGCTACAGGCCGTCACGCTGCCGGTCGACCACTGGGACCACCGCATATCAGAGCTCTCGGGCGGACAGATGCAGCGCGTCGCCATCGCGCGCGCTCTTGTCAATGACCCGCCCATCATCCTGGCCGATGAGCCGACGGGAAACCTGGACTCCGCCACTGGGGCGCTTGTAATGGAGACCTTCCATAAGCTCCAGAAGCGCGGCAAAACCATCGTTCTTATCACACACGACCCCGGCATCGCCGCCGAGGCCGACCGTGCCGTGACCATACGCGACGGTCGCATTCACGACGGCGCGTATATTCCACATGCACCGCGGACCCTGCGCAGCGCCGTAGATAGCCTGCCCATGATTTCCGCCTCCGCCAACCCGCCGAAAGGAGCGATGGCATGAGCGCCCGCGATCTCATCCAGGAAGCCCTTCACTCGCTCGAGGCAAACAAGGGGCGCAGTCTGCTCACCATCCTGGGCATCGTCATTGGCATTGCTTCGGTTATCGCCATGACTTCGCTCATCGGCGGCATCCAAAACAGCCTGGTCAACAGTCTGGGCCTCAATGCGGCACGCATAGTGCAAATCTATTCGTCGCAAGAACTCACCGAGTCGGACATCGAGAAGCTTCAAAAACTGGTGCCGCAGATAGAGCAGATCGGAATTGTCGACAGCGCGTATACCGAGTACAAGACCGGCGATAAAAGCTATACCGTCATGGCACAGGGTGTCGATAGCGACATGCTTGACGCCGTGGGGGCCAGCAAGCTCGTTGCGGGGCGTACCTATTCCCAGGCCGAGTCTCAATCAGGCTCGCACGTGGCGCTCATCAGCCGCGGCGGCGCCGATCAGCTGTACGGCAACGAACAGGATGCGCTGGGGAAAACCATCAAGGTGTCCAACGGCGAGGTGCAGATTGTAGGCGTGATTGATGGCGGCAGCGACTCCATGGGCTCTCTCACGCTGTATATGCCACGCGAAACCATCTCAGGTCTGTTTGGCGACGAGAATCCCTCATTCCCCAGCGTGACGGCACTTGCCGCCGAGGGCACGGACATGGACGAGCTTTGTAAGACCATCGAGTCCAAGGTGTGCACGATGAAGGGCATCGCGGAGGATGATGAGTACGACAGTGTATCGGCGACCTCCATGAAAAGCGCCATCGATGCGCTCAACTCCTTTATGGGCGCGTTCTCACTCATCATGGGTGCTGTCGCCAGTATATCGCTGCTTGTCGGCGGTATCGGCATTATGAACATGATGCTCACCAACGTGACTGAGCGCATCCGCGAGATCGGCATCCGCCGCGCTCTGGGCGCCAGTCGTCGCGATATCACCGCCCAGTTTTTGGCCGAGTCTTCGGCATTGTGCATCACCGGCGGTCTGCTGGGTGTCCTGATTGGCCATCTGCTGGCCTGGGCTCTTGCGATGTTTGCCGCAGGATCAGGGATTCTTGGCGAGCTCGGTGCCAGCGGGCAAATCACACCGAGCTTTTCAATCGCCACGGTGCTGCTGGCCTTCGCCGTCTCCGTCGGCATCGGCGTAATCTTTGGCTTCTACCCCGCTCGCCGCGCGGCAAAGCTCGACCCGGTGGAGTGCCTACGCTACCAGTAAGCCACCACCAACAAGTTGCGGTGAATTAGGGACTGAATACGCTATCTAGCAGCAAAAACAGACACTATTTCACCGCAACTTATTGAAGGGCTGCTTGCGCCAGTTCCGGGCGTCGTCCTCGAGCTATTGGCGGATGACAGTCTTGTACGGTTCGAGCTTGCTCGAGGAGCTCCTCCTCGCGGGCGGGAGGGCGCGCAGGCGCGGCGAGCGCCTAGCGCGCGAACTCCCGTAAGAGCGCGTCTTCCACTTCCCGAAGCGAAAGGGCCCCGCCTCCCTCGGCGGGACGGGCGACCACGATACAGCGCGCTCCCACGTCGCGCGCGGAGGCGATCTTCTCGGCCGTGCCGCCTACGGTTCCCGAGTCCTTGGTCACAAGCCACTGGGCGCCCACCTGCCGAAGCATCGCCTCGTTGAGCTCGCGGGTGAAGGGCCCCTGCATGCCGATGACGTGCGACGGCGAAAACCCCGCGTCGATGCACTTCGTTATAGCACCGGGCAGCGGGAGCACACGCACGAAGAAGCGCTCCGCGAAATCGGCGACGCGCGTGTAGGGAGCAAGCTCCTTGCTCCCCGTCGTGAGAAGCGCGCGACCCGGGTTCTCGGAGAGAAAGCGCGCCGCGCAGGCGATCGACGCGACCGGCACGACGCCTTTGGGCAGCACCTCGGCCGGGCGCGCAAGGCGCAGGCATCGTGCACCCACGGCGAGCGAAGCGGCCCGGATGTTGCCGCTTGCGAGCGTAGCGAAGGGGTGCGTGGCATCGACGACGATGCGCGCGCCGGAAAGCTCGCGCTCCATGTCGGCCTCGTCGAGCCTGCCCGCATGCACCTCGATGCCCGGAAGCTCGCCCAAAAGCTCGCCTCCGTACTCGGTTGCCGCGTAGGCACGGGCGGGGATGCCCGCCCCGCTCGCCCATTCGCACAGAAGGCGGCCCTCGGTGGTGCCGGCGAAGATGCGCAGCGCCGGCGCAGATGCGGGCGCCGTCACTTCGGGCCGCCTGGGCGCGTGATCTGGTAGAGCAGCGCGTTCATAATGGCGGCCGCCACGGTCGAACCACCCTTGCGACCCCTCGCGACGATGGCCGGCGCGCGTCGCGCGAGTAGCTCCTCTTTCGCCTCGACCACGTTCACAAACCCGACCGGCACCCCAACGACGAGCGCGGGCGCGATCTTCCCCTCGTCCATGAGCTCGGCGAGGCGCAGAAGTGCTGTGGGAGCGTTTCCGACGGCCACGATGAGCGGACCCTCGATGCCGCAAGCTTTGTCCATGCTCGCAACGGCGCGAGTCGTGCCCGCGGCGCGCGCAGCCACGGCGACATCAGGGTCGGCCATGTAGCACACGGCCTTGCAGCCGAGCTTCGCGAGCGCAGGCTTGCTTATGCCTGCGAGCGCCATGTTCGTATCGGTGAGCACCGTGGCCCCTGCGCGCAGTGCGTCGAGCGCACAGTGCGCGGCGTCATGAGTGAAAACGAGGGAATCGGCGTACGAGAAGTCGGCAGTGGTGTGGATGACGCGCTTCACGACGGGTTCTTCGAGCGGCGGGAACGTGCGGCCGCCGAGCTCTTCGGTGATGATCTCGAAGCTGCGCCGCTCGATGTCGCCGGGCGCCATCTCCTTGGAATCCATCTAGTACTCCACTCCTTCCCTTGCACATATCCCCTGCTCGTAGGGGTGTTTCTCGCACCGCATCTCGGTTATGTAGTCGGCCTTCTCCACGATCTTGCGGGAAGGCGCGCGCCCGGTGAGCGCTACTTCGACGCCGCGCGCGGACATATCGAGCGCGCGGTCCACGAGCGCCTCGTCGACAAGCCCCTTCGAAAGCGCATCGAGCGCCTCGTCGAGCACGAGCAGCCCCTCCTGCGCGCCCTCGAGCTCGGCAAGCGCGGAAGCGAGGTTCCCATCGTGCAGCTCGCACGTAGCGGCAAGTTCTTCCGACGACATCGACCAGGTAAACTTGTCCGACACCTTCCCCGCGAACACGGGCACGCCGAAATGCTCGGCGAGCAGGCGCGCCTCCCCGCTTTCGCCGTCTTTCAGGAACTGCACGACGACGACGCGGCGGCCTGCGGCGAGCATGCGAAGGGCGAGGCCCATCGCCGCCGTGGTCTTGCCTTTGCCGTCGCCATGATACACGTGAATCATACGCCCTCCTCGATAATGCGGTAGACATACTCCATGTCGAGCGCTCCGCGCACGACGTCGGCCAGGCGGTCGAACTCGCGCGCACGGTGATCGGCCGCGGACGCCGCGCCCGCAGCACCCACGACGCTCTCGGGCAGGCCGCGCATGCGCGTGAGCGAGCGCGCGAGGGCGAGCGCCACCCCCGGTTCGTCGAACAGGCCGTGGAGATAGGTTCCGAACACGTTTCCGCAGGCCGCGCCTTCTGGTTTGCCGCCAATCGTGCCCGCAGGGGCGCAGGAGACGGTCGTTTCGCCGTCGTGAATCTCGTACCCACGCGCCGTCATGCCGTTCCACACCGAGAACACGCCTTGGGCGCCCGTGATGCGCAGCTCCGACTGGGCGAGGCGCTTTTCCTCCTTGAACACCGTACTTGCAGGGATGAGCCCGAGCCCGCGCGCGGTGCCAGCGCCTTCCCTGCCGTGCGGGTCGGAAAGCTCGTCTCCCAAAAGCTGGTAGCCTCCGCATATGCCGAGCACCGGCGTGCCCGCGCCCGAAAGCGCGCGTACACAGGATCCGATGCCGCTAGCCGCAAGCCAGCGCGCGTCGTCGAGCGTGGTCTTCGAGCCGGGGAGCACCACCAGGTCGGGTCGGCCCAGATCGGTCGCCGAGGAAACGTAGCGCACGCCCACGCCGGGCACGCGCGAAAGCGGGTCGAAGTCGGTGAAGTTCGACAGATGCGGAAGGCGCACGACGGCGACGTCGATGACGCCGCACGCCTCGCGGGCAGATAGGCGCGGAGCGAGCGAGTCCTCGTCGTCCAGGTCGAGCGTAAGATACGGCACGACCCCCACGACGGGAACCCCGCACATCTTCTCGAGCGGGGCCAAACCCGGGCGCAGGATTTCCACATCGCCGCGGAACTTGTTCACCACAAGCCCCCGCAAAAGCGCGCGGTCCTCGGGCGCAAGGAGCGCGACCGTGCCGTAGAGCTGGGCAAACACCCCGCCTGGGTCGATGTCGCCCGCGAGCAGCACGGGAGAGGACACGGCGCGTGCGAGCCCCATGTTGACGATGTCGTTTTCGGCAAGGTTGATTTCGACGGGGCTGCCGGCGCCCTCGATGACGATTACGTCGTTTTCCTCCGCAAGCGAATCGAACGCCTCCAAAATCTGCGGCATGAGCGCCTTCTTTCGCGCGAAGTAGTCCCTCGCAGCGAAGGCTCCCTGCGCCTTGCCGGCCACGATTAGCTGGCTTCGGTGGTCGCTTTCGGGCTTGAGCAGGATGGGGTTCATACGCACGTCGGGCGCGATGCCGCACGCCTCGGCCTGCATGATCTGGGCGCGCCCCATCTCGAGCCCATCGGCCGTGACACCGCTGTTGAGCGCCATGTTCTGGCTCTTGAAGGGAGCCACGCGCAGGCCGTCCTGCGAAAGCACACGGCACAGCCCCGCCGCAAGCAGGCTCTTCCCCGCGTTCGACATGGTGCCCTGGATCATGATGGGCTTCGCCCTACCCACGGGTATCGACCTCCTTCGCCGAACCTCGGCCATCCGCGCCCGCCATAGCGTCGCTGCAAGAAGCGCCGCCCCGTTCGTCGGGTTCGCCTTCGCCCGATGCGCCTTCCGCCCGAAGCGCGCGGCTGAACGCCATCGCAAGCCGGGCGTTCTCCTTGCGCGTGCGCACCGCGACGCGGCACCAGAAACGGGACAGTACCGAAAACGAGTCGCACGTGCGGACCAAAACCCCCTGTTTATACAGGCGCTCGGGGATGTCTTTCGCCGGCGTGCGGACTAAAAGGAAGTTCGCATCCGACGGCACGACGGAAAGCCCGAGCGAGGAGAGCTCGTGGGAAAGCCACGCTCGCTCGCCCGCCAATACATCGCGCGTGCGCGAGACGTATTCGACGTCTTCCAGGGCGGCGATGCCCGCGGCCTCGGCGACCGATGAGACGGGCCACGCCTGCCCCGCCCGGCGAATCCCCTCGATGAGTTGGGCGTTTCCGCTGATCAGATATCCCAACCGCAACCCAGCCATTCCGTAAAGCTTGGTGAACGCGGAGAGCACGGCCACATGGCGCGAACACGCGGCGCGTGCGGCCACGCTCCTTTCGCGGGCGTCGGGCGCAAATCCGAGGAAGCACTCGTCCACGACGAGCAGCGCGCCCACCTGCTCGCAGCGGCAAGCCGCGGCATCGATCACGCGGGGGTCGACGAGGCGCCCCGTCGGGTTGTTCGGATTGCAGAGGTACGCCACGTCTCCCGGCCCCTCGATCGCGCGGGCGAAGGAGGCGGGCACGTCGAAGTCGTCCGCTTCGGAGAGCGGAAACTCCTGCACGCATGCGCCGTAGTACGATGCCGCCTCCGCATATTCAGAGAACGTCGGCGCGCACACGACGATGCGTTTCGGGCGTACCGCCGCGGCGAGCCGCCAGATGATGTCGGACGCGCCCGCGCCGCAGACGATAGTATCTTCGGGAATGCCCTGGGCGCGTGCTAGGGCGCGAACGAGGGCGATGCTTTCCCTATCGGGGTAGGCGTCGATTCGAGAAAGCGCCTTGCAAGCTGCGGCGACGGCGCGCGGCGAGGGGCCTGCCGGATTCACGTTCACCGAGAAGTCAATGAGGTCGGAGGCGCCCCCTTCGCAAGCGATGCCGAGCGATTGCGAGCTACCCCCATGCGTACGGGCGCGCAGGATTCCCCCGGCAGCCCGGGACGCAGCGTGGTCTTCCCTCATACCATCGCCCCCACGGCGAGCACGACCGCCGCGCGCGCGGCTCCGAAGACGACGAGCGCGCATACGGACGCGGCGAGCATGAGCCTTGTCGCCCGGGCGATGTCGCCCCACTCGATTTCGCGGGACGCGTCGCCTATCGTCGGTTTCTCAACGAGCTTGCCGAAATACACCGCGGGTCCCGCCAGGCGCAGCCCGAGCGCGCCCGCGCAAGCTGACTCGGTCTGCGCCGCGTTCGGGCTCGCATGACAACGCCTGTCGCGGCGCCAGATGCGCGCCGCCCCGCGCGCGTCGAGCCCGACGATCGGGCACACGGCGATCATGAGCAGGGCCGATAAGCGCGAGGGAATCCAGTTCACCGCATCGTCGAGGCGCGCCGAGGCGCAGCCGAAGTCGATGTAGCGCTCGTTTTTGTAGCCCACCATGCTGTCGAGCGTGTTCACCGCCTTGTACGCCATGCCCAAGGGTGCACCTCCGATCAAAAGGTAGAAAAGCGGCGCGATGACGCCGTCGCTCGCGTTCTCTGCCACCGTTTCCACGGCGGCGCGCAAAACGCCCTGCTCGTCGAGAACAGACGTGTCGCGTCCCACGATGAGCCCGACGGTTTCGCGCGCCGCGACAAGGCCGCCCTTCGAGAACGCGCGGGCCACGGCCAGGCTCTGGCGGCGCAGCTCGCATGTCGCGAGAATCTGATAGCTCGCCCATGCCTCGGCCACGAAGCGCAAGCCGGGGTGAACCATGCCGCAAAGATGCAGGATTCCCCAGGTCAAAAGCCCACACGCAAGCGGAAGCGCCACGGCGAGCACAAGCCCTGCGGCGCGCGTGCCCGCGGACGTTTGCGGGAATGCGCCCCGCAGGCGGCCTTCGGCCCACGTGATCGCGCGCCCCATGGCGACGACGGGATGGGGAAGCCAGCGCGGGTCGCCGAAGGCAAGGTCGGCCGCGAACCCGGCGGCGACGGCAAGAATCGTCATCACCGGGCATCGCCCCCCGAAGCGGGGCGAACGTCGCGAAGGCAGCGCCCATCCCAGGTGGCGGCCCATGCGCCGCCCGGCTCGGTATGCACGTCGAAGTATTCCATTTTCGGGACAGCAAGCTCGGAAAGCAGCGCTTTCACGGTACCCGCGTGAACGACGAAGACGGCGCGCCCACTCCCCTGGGCGCGCTCCGATTCGCACGCCTCCCAAAACGCCGCGACGACGCGGCGGATGAAATCGCTCTTGCCCTCGCCATGCGGGCACCGCGTCTCGCACCAGGAGTCTACCCAGGCGCGGTAGCGCGCATCCTCTTTAAGCTCGGCGGCGCTTCGCCCCTCGAAGTCACCGAAATCCATCTCGCGCAGACCGGGGCATGCCATAAGCTCCGCATTCGGGAAGAGGATGCGTGCCGTCTGGTCGGTGCGGGCCATGCCGCTCGTGATAACACGGAACACGTCACGATCGCACGCGAGCTCGCGCAAAGCGCGCTCCCCCGCGCTCGACAGGGGCTCGTCGGTGCCCGCCCCGCTGTAGCGATGGTCTTCCGTGCCCGCCGTGGCACCATGGCGCACGAAGACGACTTCCAAAGGCGCGCCCGCGTCCTGCGTCCCTCGAGGCGCATCGGCAAGGTTTCCTTTGATGACCTGGGGAATCCCGCACGTCATGCGCACGACGACGTCGGCGCGCGCAGCAAGCGCGCATCCCAGGCGCCCCGCGCGCTCGCGCCATTGGGCGTCTTCCGCACGCATGGGGACGACCCCCGAGCCGACCAAGGGCAGAATCACTGCGTCGAAGCCGATCAGCCGCTCGAGCGCCCGGTCAGCGTCGAGCGCGCGTACGAGTTTCTCAGCACGGTACGCGACACGGCCGGCAAAAGCCGCGGGCACGCCGCCCTCCGCAAGCTGCGCCGCGTCGACGAAATCGTCCGCCGCGAACCCGAGCTTTTCGCGCACGAAGGTCCTCTTCCCCGAATGCGCGCCGCCTACCACGAGAATCATAGGAGCATACCCCCCGCCACCAGCATGGCAAGCATCGCGAGCTCGGCCCATTGCAGAAACCATCCGGCCAAATCCCCCGTCACCCCGCCGAAGCGGGACAGAGCAACATGACGGTACCACGCGAGCGCCAAAAGTCCCGCCACCGCCATAAGGGCGCCGACGGCCTGAGCGCACGCGACCATCCCTGCAGCCGAAGCCGCAGCGAAAGCGCAAAGCGGCACGACGATCGCCGCGCGCTTCTTAGCAGGCGAGAGTCCCGCGGCCATGCCGTCCGCCCGCGCGGCAGGCCAGCATTCTACGGCGAGCCCCGAAAGCGCACGGGAGAACACGAGCGAGCACAGAAGCGCGAGGAACGCCCCCGCCGTAAGCGGCAGCGCGGTGAACAGGGAAAACTGCAGAATAAGGTACACGACAACACCGATGACCCCGAAGGCGCCCGCCCGCGGGTCGTGCATGATCTCGAGCTTTCGCTCGCGCGGGGCCCAACTTGCAAGCGCATCGGAGGTGTCGCAGAGCCCGTCTAGGTGGATGCCTCCCGTCACCGCCACAGGCAGCGCCGCGAGCACGGCCGCGACGATGGTCGCGGGTACGCCGAGCAGGTTCGCCACGTACCCCCACGCCGTCATGAGGAAGCCTTCCGCAAGGCCCACCAGGGGAAACGCGGCAAGAGCATGGGTTGATCCGAAATCGGTCCAGGCCGATTTCGGGACGGGGATGCGCGAGAACGTTCCGAACGCCGCGCCGATTGCCTCTGCTATCTTCACCTTGTAGGTCCTTCGCCTTTCATCCACACGGGAATCCCGAATACCACTTCGACTGCGCGGTCGGCCAGCGCCGCCACGCCCGCGTTCACGCGCGCGAGCGCGCGCCTCCATGCCTCGGTCCCCTCATCGTAGCGCATCCCATCGGCGAACACGTCGACGGTGACCACCACCGTATGCGCAGCGGCCTGAGCGAGCCGTTCGATGCCTCCGAGCACCTCGCGCGCCGCAGCATCGGGGTCACGTGGGGACAAGCCGCCTTCCGCGAAGAGCTCGTTCGCAACCAGGTTGCCCACGTCCTCCAAAAGAAGCGTGCAGCCGCACGGAAGCCCGGACGCTGCGGCGCCCACGTCACGCGTGCGCTCGAGGGTGGAAAACCCCTTGCCCTCGCGCAGCGCCCGATGGCGCGCGATGCGGCGGGCGCCCTCTTCCCCGAAGGGCTCCATCGTTGCCAGGTACACGCGGGGGCCGTCGTGCCCGAAGCACAGGGACTCGGCATAGGCGCTCTTGCCGCTCGCTGCGGCGCCGATAACGAACGTCACCGTCATTTCCCAGCCTCGAAATGCTCATAAGCAGCCATGCCAGTCGCCGTGAACGTCTTCCCATCCCGGTACACGCGCAGCGCCGAATCCAGAAGGGGCAGATACGCCATGGCGCCCGCGCCCTCGCCCAAGTGCATGCCTGCGACGAGGGGTGCCTTTATGCCGAGCTCGCGAAGGAGCTCCTGGCTTGCGGGTTCGCTAGATGCGTGGGTGCCCACGAGGTAGCCCAAGGCGTTGGGGCACAGGCGCACCGCGCACAGGGCCGCCGTGCAGGATATGACCCCGTCGAGGAGCACCGGCACCTTCGAGGCCGCGGCCCCCAGGTAGAAGCCGCACATCGCCCCGATGTCGAAGCCGCCCACCTTCGAGAGCACGTCGATCGGGTCGGCGGGAACGGGCGAGTTCGCGTCGATAGCGCGCTCGACCACGTCGCGCTTGCGCGCGAGCGAGGCGTCCGAGAGCCCCGCGCCGCGCCCGACGAGGCTCCGCGCGTCCGCCCGGATGAGCACTGCGGCCACCGCCGCCGAGGTGGTCGTGTTGCCGATGCCCATCTCGCCCGCAGCGAGAAGGCGCACGCCGGCGCGGGCAAGCCCGCACGCGACGGCGATTCCGACCTCGATCGCACGCACGGCCCCATCGCGAGACATGGCGGAGCCGTGCGCGATGTTGCCGCTCCCCCGCCGCACGTTCGCGCGCACCATGCGCGCGTCTTCTATGCCCCGGGCCATACCCACGTCGACGGGCACGACCTCGGCACCCGCGAACGCCGCCATGCGGCAGGCGCTCGTGGCCCCCTCGCACATGTTGCGCGCGACGGCTCGCGTCACGTCTTGCCCGCTTTGCGACACGCCTTCGGCAACGACCCCGTTGTCGGAGAAGAATACCGCGAGCGCACGGGGAAACTCGGCCACCTCGGCGCTCCCCTGAGCCGCGGCGATACACGCGACGGCGTCTTCAAAGTCGCCCAATCCCCCCAAGGGGTGCGCGATGGAGTCCCACGCGGCGTACGCGGCGGCGCGGGCACACTCGTCTGCGGGCGCGATCCGGGAGAGCGCGGCTTCGAGCACGGCGCCCGGCGCCGACGAGAACGCGCGCTCGACTTCCTCGCGGATACAGGCAAGCGCGGTTTCGGTTGCTTCAGCCATGCCGTCTCCTCTCTGCGAACGACGCCGCGGCAGACGCGAACGCGCGCGCAACATCGGGGTTCGCAGGATAGTACACATGCGGGAAGCCCGCAACCAGGGACGGGGTGGTCGTCATGCACGGCCAGCCCTTGTCGCGCCGGGGCTTCTGCGCCCAGAAGTCGCCGCCCGGGCAGGTGGACTGCCAGTAGTGGAACTCGTGCGCGCGAATGCGTGTGCCGCGCGGCCCGTAGAGCCCGTCGCGTTGGGAAGTGAGCTCCACGTACCCGAAATGGGACAGCCTTCCCCCCTTCTCGCTTGCGCCCTCAAGGGCGCCCGCAACAGGCCAGCGCCGCCCCTCGCTATCGGAGATTTCGCGCTGCAGATACAGAAACCCACCGCATTCGGCAACCGTCGGCATGCCGGATTCCACCGCGCGCCGCACCGCCTCGCGCATCGGCGCGTTCTCGGAGAGCTGCCGCACATGGAGCTCCGGGTAGCCGCCTCCCAGATAGAGGGCGCTTGTCCCCCGGGGCAACTCGCTATCACACAGGGGGCTGAAAAAGGCCAGCTCGCAACCCAGGTCCTCGAGCGCGCGCAGGTTCTCCTCGTAGTAGAACGAGAACGCCTCGTCACGCGCAACGGCGACGATGGGCCGCGCTCCCGCGATCGGCTCCAACCGGTAAGGTTCCTCGCAGATATCGGGTGCCGTCGCCGCTATTTCGAGCAAGCGGTCGACGTCGACGCTCTTTTCCGCCAGCTCGGCCATCTTGTCGATGCGCGCGGAGAGCTGCTCGACCTCGTCGGCGGTCACAAGCCCCAGATGCCGGCTTTCGAGCGAGAACGCCTCGTCGGCGGGAATATTACCCAAAACCGCGACGCCCGTGTGCTTCTCGATCGCAGGCGCCGCGTAGGCGCAGGCAGCGGCGCTCGTCTTGTTCAGCACGACGCCGCGCACGTTCGCACAAGGCAGGAACTCGGCGATGCCGCGAATTACGGCGGCGAGCGATAAAGACGCCCCGCGCCCGTTCACCACTAAAACGACCGGCGTTTCCGTGTCGCGCGCAACCTGGTAGCTGCTCGCGTCGGCCACGCCGGGCGCCATGCCGTCGTAGAAGCCCATGACCCCCTCGAGCACCGCGACATCCGCGCCCGCGGCGCCGCGTGCGAGCAGGGCGCGCAGCGTCGGGGCGTCGGTGAAGAAGCCGTCTAAGTTGCCCGAGCGCGCACCCACGACGCGGCGATGAAAGAGCGGGTCAATGTAGTCGGGGCCGCATTTGAAGGCCGCGCATGCGAGGCCGCGGCGCGCGAGCGCGCGCAGGAGCGCACACGTTACGACCGTCTTGCCGCTCCCGCTCGAGGGCGCAGCGACCATGAAGCGCGGGATGGACGTGCTCACCGGGCGCCGCCTTCCCCACCTGCACCACGCGCGCTGACGAGGAACACGGGGTTTTGCGCCTTCATAAGATGGTGCGAGCCTACAGCCTCGGCGCGGGCGGCCGACACCTGGCACACCTCGAACCCCTTAAAGCGCGAACCCGAGAGGAGCGCGCACGCCTCGGTGAGCGTCTCAACGGTGACGCATGGCACGCACAGGCGAACCTGCGAGTTCATCTCGAGCGCCGCCTCCACGATGGAGGGAAGCTCGCCCGCGCTCCCGCCGACGAACACGGCGTCGGGGACGGGCAGTTTCGCGAGCGCTTCGGGGGCGACACCGGGGACCGCATGCACGTTGCCGCACCCGAATGCATCCGCGTTCTCTCGGATGAGCCGCACGCCGGCCGCGTTGCGCTCGACCGCCCATACCGAACCCGCTCGCGCGACGAGCGCCGCCTCGATCGACACGCTCCCCGTGCCGGCGCCGACGTCCCACACGGTGTCGGTCGCGGTAAGGCGCAGCTTCGCGAGCGCGACGGCGCGCACCTCCTGCTTGGTCATGGGAACGTCGCCACGGATGAAGAGCTCGTCGGGAATGCCCGAGGAAGCGTACGGCCAGCGGGAGATCGCGGCGCGGGATGCGCTAGAGCCCGCAGGCGACCCGGCGCCACCTGCGAAATCGATAAGCATCACGTTCAAGTCGTCGAACGTCTGACCTGTGATTTCACTTGCGGTCGCGCAGGTGATGCGCTCGTCGGGGTACGACAGGCGCTCGGCCACCGTCACGCACGCGTCCCCGAAGCCCGCCTGCACAAGCTCGCCCGAAAGCCGCGAGGGATCTTCCCCGCCCGACGTGACGAGGAAGAGCTCACCTGCGCGCTCGGCCTCGGCCACGATGTCGCACGCCACGCCGTGAGCGCTCGCGAAGCGCCAATCCTGCCATGGACGCGCGAGGCGCGCGGCGAGATACGACGCTGAGCTTATGCCGGGAATGACGCGCACGTCCACCTGCGCGTCGCCGGAGAGCGCCTCCACCAGGCGGCGCGCGCCGCTGAACAGCCCCACATCGCCCGTCATCACGACCACGGCGCGCTGCCACGACGCCGCATCGGTGAGCGCGGAAACGATGTCCGCCGTCTTCACGAGCTCGCATCTCACCACGTCGGGCGGCACGTCGATGCCGGCAAGCGCGCGATGAGCGCCGATGACCACGTCGGCGATGTCGATCGCGTCGAGCGCCGCGCGCGAGAGCAAGTCGGGGTTTCCGGGCCCCGCCCCGATGATCGTTACCTTTCGCATGGAATCTCCCGATACCCGCGCGGCGTGACCATACGGCCGCCTACGAGCTTCGTGTCCGCGTTGCCGACGAACACGGTGGTGAACATGTCGGCGTCGATCTCCCCCAGCTCGGAGAGCCTGCACATGCCCGACTGCTGCCCCTCGCGCCCGATGTTGCGTACCCAGCCGCAGAGCGTGTCGGGGGCCTTCCATTCGAGCATAATCTTCGCCGCGCGTGAGAGCCTGTCGGCGCGCTTTCTGCTGCGCGGGTTGTACAAACAGATGCAGAAGTCGGCGCTCGCCACGGCGGCGAGCCTGCGCTCGATGACCTCCCATGGCGTGAGCAGGTCGGAGAGCGACACGACCGCGAAGTCGTGGGCAAGCGGGGCGCCGAGCACCGCCGACCCGCTCTGAGCCGCGGTGGTCCCGGCGATAACTTCCACGTCTACATCGGGGTAGTCCTCCGCAAGCTCCAGCACGGGGCTCGCCATGCCGTACACGCCCGCGTCACCGCTGCACACGAGCGCCACGGCTTCTCCGCTCTGCGCGCGCGAAAGCGCCAGGCGGCACCGTTCGACCTCGTGCATCATCGGCGTCGCGAGATGCGCCGCGTCGGGCACGGCGGCGAGCGCGAGCTCCACGTATTTCGTGTACCCCACAACGATGTCGGCCGCCTCGAGCGCGCGCCGGGCCGCAATCGTCATGCCGTCGGGGCCGCCCGGGCCGATCCCCACCACGAAGAGCTTTCCCATCACCGCTCCTTAAACGAAAGTTCGATAGTTACCTTGGAAAACGCGACGGTCACGCCGCCGTGAGCGAGCTTCGGGAAGATAAGTTTGCCCCCGCCCGCGAGCGCCGCGCGCTCGCACACGTTGTCGACCCCCACCGTCGCGCGCACGAAATCAGATGGCGAAACGCTGCCTTCGACTTGCGACAACTCATCTGCGGAATACGTCGCAAGCGGGATATTGCGCGCGCGGCAGAAGGCGAGCAGACCCTCCTCGTGCGCCTTCACGTCGATCGTCGCCGCCTCGCGCACGGCCGAAGGCGAGATGCCCGCCTGCCCGCACGCGAGAAGAAACGCCTCCCCGATGGCTTCGGCGCACGCACCGCGACGGCACCCTATGCCCGCAACGATGCAGGGCACGACAAGGCGAAGCGGCTCGGGCGCAGGCGTCTGCGCCCGCACGCCCGCCGGCTTCCCCGTCTCACCGGCGGGCACGACCTCGCCCGTTGTCTCCGCCGCACGAACGGACACACCTGCATTCGCGCCAGCGAACGGCGACACGACGATATCGGCCCGAGCGCGGTCGGACGCAATGTCAACCCCCTCAGGCGGCTGTCCCGAAATCGGCATGTCGGAATAGAGCGCCACGCGCCCGCCCGAAAGCAGCCGCGCCGACACTCGCTTGATGGCCTCGGGATTCGAAACGGCGAGCCCCGCACAGCGCGCCCACGTATCCACCGCCCACACGCCGCGGACGTCGGTCGCCGTGGTGATGACGGGGATGGCCCCTGCCGCGCGTGCCACAGTTTGCGCAAGCTCGTTCGCACCGCCCAAATGCCCCGACAAAAGCGGGACGGCAAAGCGCCCCGCCTCGTCGATCGCCACAACCGCGGGATCGTTTGCCTTCGAGGCGACATGCGGCGCGATCGCCCGCACGGCGATGCCCGCCGCGCCCACGAACAGAAGCGCGTCCGACGCTTCCCACGCGAGCGCCGTCCATGCGCGCAGGTCGGCCTTCCCCTCGCCGAACCCGCGCGAAACGGAAACGTCCCAGCCAGGGTCGTCTTCACCTGTCTGCGCGCAATCGGAAAGCGCGTGTGCGGTGCGCACCGCCAACGCATACCCCCTCTCAGTGAACGCTATGCAGGAAACCCTCATCTAGCGCACCACCATCGTCGAGAAGTAGCTGCCCCGATCGGGCACATCGTCGAGCGAGCGGTACACGCGCTCGCCCGGAAGCCCACAGTCCTCTACAAGCTCGGCACCGTCGAAGGCACCCTCCTCGCAAAGGAAGCGCTTCGTGTCCGCAAGCGAGCGGCGCGCCTTCATGACCACCTTCGTCCCCGGCCAGCCGATTGCACGGCGCACCCCGTACAGAACGCCTTTACTCATACGTCGCCCCCAATTCCCCGATAACTGCATCGGCGCCCGACGTGCGGAAAAGCTCACGGCGCTCCGCGTCGAACACGACCGCGGCGATGTCGCATGCGCCCGCCGCGCGGCGGCGCAACCTGTCCTCGATTGCCGCAGCGAGCGAGGCGCGCGCAGCGTCCCCCACGCCGGCGGCCTCGATTACCTCGAGCGCCACCGTGGTCGTGACGGACGTCATGATCTCGCGCACGGTCTTCGCGCCCGCGCCGGCCATGGCTGCGTGGGCGGCCAGAATCTCCGCGCGGCAGTCGGCGGTACGCGAATGGGTGTCCATGATGCCGCCCGCGACCTTCACCAGCTTGCCGATGTGTCCCACAAGAAGGACATTGGTAAATCCCTCGCGAACGCAGCAATCAATCGCATCGCCCACGAAGTTGGAGATGAAGACCACCGGCGCACCGTTTAGGTGGAAATGCCCCGAGATGAACTGCGCGCCGTAGTTGCCGGGCGTGAGCACGACTCCGCGCCGCCCCATAGCCGCATGCTGCCGGATCTCGAGCTCGATGCTGTCGCGCAAGGCAGCGAGGCTGCGCGGCTCGACGATGCCCGTCGTGCCCAGGATGGAGATGCCACCCTCTATCCCCAGGTGCGGGTTGAAGGTCTTTTCGGCAAGGGAAACGCCCTCGGGTACCGAAATCGTCACAGCAATATTTCCAGAAAAGCCGTGCGCGGCGCACACCTCGCGCACCGCCGAAGTGATCATCGCGCGCGGCGTCGCGTTGATGGCGGCCGCCCCCACCGGCTGCTCGAGCCCGGGCAACGTCACGCGCCCCACGCCCACGCCGCCATCGACGGAAACTTCCGATTCGCGCCCGGGCACGTCCTTGCTGCCCGCAGCACCCGTGCCCGACCCCACATGTTCCACGTGCGCGTACACGAGTACGCCGTCAGTCACATCGGCATCGTCGCCTGCGTCCTTTCGAACGGCGCACTGGGCGCACCCCTCGCCGATGCATGCTTCGACCACGTTCGCCTCGACGGGCAGCCCGCCGGGGGTGACGATCGACACGCGGTCGACGGGCTTTCGTGACAAGAGCATCTCGCAGGCTGCCTTCGCCGCGAGCGCGGCGCAGCTCCCCGTGGTGTAGCCGCAGCGCAGGCGGGTCGTCCCGGTATATATGTAGTGCTCGAAGGCCACGCTAGCTGCTCGCCTTCCGATACCCCGTGGCAAACGAAGGGTCGTAAAGCTTGCTGCGTTCGTACGACTCCGTTTGCGCGCCGTCGTGCGCAAGCCCGCCGCGAGCTCCGAGCACGCGGCCCACCACCACGAGCGCCGTGCGGTCGATGCCCTCTCGCGCGCCCGCATCGGCGAGCGTGCCCACTGTGCATCGCACCACGCGCTCCTCAGGCCAGGTCGCCTTATACACGAGCGCCGCCGGCTCGTCGGAGCTGCGGCCCGCGGCCAAAAGCTCGGTGGAAAGCTCGGCGAGCATACCCGAGCTCAGGAAGATGACCATAGTCGAACCGCTTTCCGCCATGGTGCGCATGCCCTCGCCCGCGGGCATGGGGGTGCGCCCGGAAAGCCGCGTGATCACGACCGACTGGCTGATTCCCGGCAGTGTGTATTCCTGGCGAAGCGCCGCCGCGGCACCGCAAAAGCTCGACACGCCGGGCACTACCTCGTAGTCCACGCCGCGCACGTCGAGTGCGTCCATCTGCTCCTGGATGGCGCCGTACAGGCACGGGTCGCCCGTGTGCAGGCGCACCACTTCCTCGCCCCGCGCATCTGCCGCGCACATCACGTCGAGCACTTCCTCCAAGGTCATGTGCGCGCTGTCGTAGACGATGCAGGATTCCTTGCACTCAGCGAGCAGCTCGGGGTTCACAAGGCTTCCCGCCCAAACGACCACGTCGGCCGCGCGCAGAAGACGCGCCCCGCGCAGCGTGATAAGGTCGGCGGCGCCCGAACCTGCGCCAACGATATGAATCATCCGAGCCTTCCCTTCCCGTTTCTCATCGCAACCGTTTACGCCGCCATTCGCGCAGCGGGCAAAACACGGCGCCTGCGGCGGCAATCGGCGCAAATACGCAGGCAGGAGGCGCAATGCCGCCCGCCCTGGCTTTGACACGTTCACAAGTGCCCACTATCATAGTAAAAGATTCGGCAACGAGCATATGACAATCGGATAAAAGGAAATGACCGGCGCGGCGCCCGCACAGCCCGCGCTGGCTTGCGGAGGGAACCAGGTGGGAATCCTGGGCAAGGGACATTACTGTATAGGACGCGCGGGCGAACCGCCTCGCGCCCCAAGCCAGACTGCTTCGCCTTTTCCTCACGGCATCGCCGTGGCGTTAGCTCCTTGTGAACCCCGAGGGGGTGCGCTTTTCTTTCGCTTGTGCCGACAAGCAACTGTCGCCGGGGGACCGGCAAACCGAGGAAAGGAAAAACCATGTCCGACCAGATGTCACGCCGCGGCTTCATGGGCGCCGCAGCAACCGGAGCCGTCGCGCTCGCCGGAATCGCGCTCGCGGGCTGCTCCAACACCTCCGCGAGTTCCGAGAAATCGAGTGAAAAGGAGAAGGCCGTGAAGCCGGTCATCCTCGTCACGAGCTTCGGCACGAGCTACAACGACTCGCGCCACATCACCATCGGCGCCATCGAAGACGCTATCCGCGAGAAGTACTGGCAGGACTACGACATCCGCCGCGCCTTCACCGCGCAGATCATCATCGACAAGCTGAAGAAGCGCGACGGCATCACGATCGACAACATGACCGAGGCGCTCGACCGCTGCGTGGAAGACGGCGTGAAGGAAATTGTCGTGCAGCCGACGCATCTCATGGGTGGCCTGGAATACACCGACGTGAAAGACGAGCTCGACAAGTACGCCGACAAGTTCGACAAGATCTCGCTCGGCGACCCGCTGCTCACCTCCGACGACGACTACAAGAAGGTGGCCGCAGCCATTAAGGAGAACATGGCGTCCTTCGACGACGGCAAGACGGCGCTGTGCCTCATGGGTCACGGCACCGAAGCCGATTCCAACGCCGACTATGCCAAGATGCAGGAAGTGTTCAAGAACGAGGGCTTGACGCAGTTCTTCGTCGGCACCGTCGAGGCTGAACCGACCTGCGAGGATGTTATCGCCGCCGCGAGCGCCGCAGGCTACAAGAAGGCCGTGCTCGCGCCGTTCATGGTGGTCGCGGGCGACCACGCGAACAACGACATGGCAGACGAGACCGACCCCGACAGCTGGGCTGCGAAGTTCGTGGCCGCCGGCTTCGAAGTGACGTGCCTGCTCCAGGGTCTGGGACAGAACGTCGCGGTCGACGACATCTACGTCTCGCACGTGGACGACGCCATCGCCAAGCTGTAAACTCGCCGCGCACGGGGGCGCCGGTCGCGTCCCCGTGCAACGGGCATGCGCCTTCCCCGACTGACGGCGCATGCCCGTTGCATTCGCATCCCGCTCGCCCACCGCACGGCGCGGGCGGTCGAAGCGATTGAAAGGAACCCCTCCATGTTGAAGAAAACCCTCGCATTCGCCCTGTCGGCGGCGCTTTTCGCGTTCTCGCTCGCCGGCTGCGGCGGAAATTCAATCGACAGCGCAAAGGCAAGCGATGCCGATTCCCAGGAAAAAACTGAACAGGTGGCCGATGCGCCCGAGGGCGCAAGCGCTGCCCCCATCACCGCCGACAAGGTGGCCGACGGCACCTATCCGATCACCGTAGATTCCAGCTCGAGCATGTTCAGGATTGTGGACGCCCAGCTCATCGTGGAAAACGGCTCCATGCACTGCGTGATGACGCTTTCCGGCACGGGCTACGGCAAGCTCTTCATGGGCACGGGCGACGAGGCTGCCGCCGCGAGCGAGGCCGACTTCATCCCCTATGTGGAAAACGCGGAAGGCAAGTACACCTACGACGTGCCCGTTGAAGCACTCGACGAGGACACCGACTGCGCCGCGTGGAGCATTAAAAGGGAGCGGTGGTACGACCGCACGCTCGTGTTCGAATCCGCCGGCGTCGATCTGCGCGCCGACGCACTGAAGTAACGCCATGCGGTCGATTCTTCCCAAGGGGGAAAACAGGAAGCGCCACAGCATCGCGGCGCGCGCGATCGCCTGCGTTCTCGTCGTCCTGCTCGCGCTTCCCTTCGCGGGGTGCAGTGCGAGCCCGAACGCGACCGGTGGCACGGCGGGCACTCAGGAATACACTGTGAGCGTCTCGCTTTCCGGTGGGTCAGGGCGTGCAAGCATCGCCTCGCCCACCACAATTGTGAAGGATGGCGACACCTACACCGCGACCATCACCTGGTCGAGTTCGAACTACGACAAGATGACCGTCGACGGTGTGGACTACGCGCCCGTAAACAACGGCGGCAACTCCACGTTCGAGATACCCGTCACGCTCGACGAGGACATCGCCGTGTCGGCCGAGACCGTCGCCATGTCGACGCCGCACACCATCGACTACACGCTCCACTTCGACTCATCCACCATGAAGGAGAAATCGGGCGACGAAGCAAGCGGCGGCTCCCCTGCGGGAACGGCTTCAAGCGCCGCGGCCGACTTCCACAACGCCGATTTGGGCTGCGGCTGGAAGCCGACGGGGACGCTTCAGCTTGAATACGCCGAGCACTTCACTGTCGACGAGTTCGAAGGCGGCCTTCGGCTTATCTGCATTTCGAACGGGGAGCGCTTCCTCGTGGTGCCACAAGATGCGAAGGTACCTGATGGGTTGAGCTCCGACATCGCGGTCATAAGGCGCCCCGCCGACAAGGTGTACCTCGTGTCGTCGGCGACGATGTGCCTGGTCGACGCGCTCGATGCGAACGACAATATCCTCATGTCGGGCACGAAGGCTAACGATTGCTCGGTCGCGGGCTTCAAAAGCGCGCTCGAAAGTGGGGCGATCGCCTACGGCGGCAAGTACAGCGCGCCCGACTACGAGAGAATATCGGCCTCGGGCTGCACGCTCGCCATCGAGAACACCATGATCAACCACACGCCCGATGTGAAGGAAAAGCTGCAGAAGCTCGGGCTCGTCGTGCTCACCGAACAGTCGTCGAGCGAGCCCGAAGCACTCGGGCGCGTCGAGTGGATTAAACTTTTCGGCGTCCTGTTCGACAAAGAAGACGAGGCCGCGCACCTGTTCAACGAGCAGAAGGCCCGCGTCGAGCAAACGTCGGGGCTCGCGTCGTCAGGTAAAACCGTGGCGTATTTCTACATTAACTCGAACGGGGCCGCCGTCACGCGGCGGGCGGGCGACTACGTGGCGCAGATGATCGAGCTTGCAGGCGGCATCTACGCGCTCGATGACGCGCAGACGGCGTCGACGTCAGGTTCGTCAGTAACGCTCGAAATGGAGCGCTTCTACGCGACGGCGAAGGATGCGGACATCATCGTCTACAACGGCACCATCGACGAATCGGTTGCCACCTTGAAAGACTTCGTAGGCAAAAACACGCTATTGTCGCAGTTCAAAGCTGTAAAGAACGGCAACGTCTGGGTCACAAGCGCCGACATGTACCAGCAGATGACTTCTACCGCCGACATTATCGACGAGCTGCACGGGGCGTTCACCGGCGATGACGCGAGCGACTTCCATTATCTGAGGAAGCTTGGCTAGCGTCATGAGAAGCCGGTTTTCCATGACATACGACGAATCGGGGCGCGCCGCGCGGTGTCGCGTCGTGACGGCGCTGCTCGCTGTTGTCCTCATCGTGCTCGTCGGGGCCAACCTGTGCATCGGGAGCGTGCTCGTGCCCGCAGACCACATCCCCGGCATCCTTTCGGGCGGCGCGGCCAATTCCATGGAAAGCCAAGTCATCTGGGAGATTCGCCTGCCGCGCGTGCTTTCAGCCGTGCTTCTCGGCGGGGCGCTTTCCCTCTCCGGGTTCCTGCTGCAGACGTTTTTCAACAACCCCATCGCCGACCCGTTCATCTTGGGCGTCTCCTCGGGCGCAAAGTTCGTCGTCGCGCTTACGATGATCGTGCTTCTGGGCGCGAACCAGGCCATGTCCTCGCCGGCCATGGTGGCCGCAGCGTTTCTGGGATCGCTTATCACCATCGGCTTCGTGCTCCTCATCGCACGGCGCATAAGTTCCATGGCCATGCTCATCGTGGCGGGCGTCATGGTGGGATACATCTGCTCGGCGGCGACGAACTTTCTCATCGCCTTCGCCGACGACCAGTCCATCGTGAACCTGCACAACTGGTCTTTGGGTAGCTTCTCGGGTTCGAGCTGGGACGACATCGCGGTCATCGCGGTCGTGGTGATCACCGTGAGTGCATGCGTATTCGCGATATCGAAGCCCCTTTCCGCCTTCCAGCTGGGAGAAGCCTACGCGAAAAGCGTCGGCGTGAACGTCGCACGCTTCCGCGTGGTGCTCGTCCTTCTAGCGAGCATGCTCTCCGCCTGCGTGACCGCGTTCGCTGGTCCTGTGTCGTTCGTAGGCATCGCGGTTCCTCATCTCGTGAAGTCGGCGCTGAAGTCGTCGAAGCCCATCCGCGTGATTCCTGCGTGCTTCTTGGGAGGCGCCATCTTCTGCGCGGGTTGCGATTTGATCGCGCGCACGCTGTTCTCTCCCGTCGAGCTTTCCATCAGCGCCGTCACCGCCATCTTCGGCGCGCCGGTGGTTATCGCGCTCATGCTGAAGAAGCGGGTGAGGTAGATGGGGGAATTCGTGCCGCGGCCCAAAACGCTCGGAGGGGACATTCCATGCTTAGACAGTCCTAAGCTCGCACGAAAGCGCCAGAAGACACTTTCGGCTCGTGCGGAACTGCGCGCGGAACGCCTCCTTCGAGCGGAGTCGAACCTCGAAACCCCGGTCGAAACGCAGGCTGACGGAGCGCCGCTTTTCCGCATAAGCGACCTGTCGGCGGGCTACGACAAGAAGGTCGTAGTCGAAGGCGTCGATCTGGAGGTTCGCGCGGGCGACGTCGTGGCGCTCATCGGGCCGAACGGCTCGGGCAAGTCGACCATCTTGAAAACAATCACACGCCATCTGGCACCGCTTGCCGGCACGGTCGAGCTCGACGGGCGGGAGATTTCCCGATGGAAGACGGCGGAGTTCGCAAGGAACCTTGCCGTTATGCTAACAGATCGCGCCCGGACCGAGCTCCTCACCTGCCGCGATATCGTAGAGGCGGGAAGGCATCCCTACACCGGGCGAATGGGCACACTCACGCCCGATGACCATAATCGGGTCGACGAGGCCATGAAAACCGCACATGTGGAAGGGCTCGCCGAGCGCGACTTCATGCAGATAAGCGACGGGCAACGCCAGCGCGTCATGCTCGCACGCGCCATCGCGCAGGATCCGCGTGTGCTCGTGCTCGATGAGCCCACGTCGTATCTCGATATCCGCTACCAGATCGACCTGCTGCGAATACTTCGCCACCTTGCGAAATCGCGGAATGTTGCTGTCATCATGTCCATCCACGAACTCGAGCTCGCGCAGAAAAGCGCCGACAAGGTGATTTGCGTGAAGGACGGCCGGGTCTTCCGCGCCGGCGCACCCGAGGACATATTCACGCGCGAGACGATTGGCGAGCTCTACGGCCTTCAACATGGCACCTTCAACGAGCGCTTCGGCAGCGTGGAAATTGGGCGCCCACACGGCGATGCACACACGTTCGTCATCGCCGGCGCAGGTACGGGGTCGGCTGTGTTTCGCCAGCTCATCCGGCAGGGCAAGGCGTTCTACGCGGGCGTTCTGCACGAAGGGGACATCGACTGCGAGCTCGCGCGCGACCTGGCGACGGAATGCGTGGCCGAGCGCGCCTTCGAGCCGATCGGGGATAAAACCATAGCCCGCGCCAAAGAGCTCCTCGTCCACTGCGCGCGCCTTATCGTGTGCCCCGCCGCCTTCGGCACCATAAACGCCCGCAACGCAGAGCTCGTCGAGTTCGCACGCTCGCATGGTATCGAGGTCATGCGAGCGTGCGAAGGCGCATCGGAGGATTCCAATGGTGGAGTGGGAAGGATAAACTGGACTTTCTTTTAAGGATCCTCAAGCGTATTGCCGCTCGTATTCCACTGGAGACATGTAGCCCAGGGTGGAATGCATGCGCACCCTATTGTAATAGAGCTCTATGTACTTGAAGATGTCCT
>JAXJKV010000060.1:0-14489 GCA_036297525.1 Collinsella sp. | reverse complement strand
TATCCTTCCGGTAGTCGTTCGACCGGATGGCCTCCCCCTCGGCACTCACATTACCAGCCGCGGCACCTGCCCGGCACTTTCCTATCAGCCGTCGGGGGCGGCGCGCCCCGCGCCGGCAGCACCCAACGGGCCCTCTCGGGGGCAGGGACGTTCGGCCGTGCGCGGGCGCCCGGTCGGCGGCCCGTTCTGGGCGCGCCTCAATCGTAGCCCGAGACGGTCCCGGGCTGACAATTTCGACTGTAATGGACGTTCTTAAATGACTAGTCATTAGGGACACCCTTGGCATAGCCCGCCCCGGCAATAGATACCACTTCACAGCTCCGTCACAGGTGTAGCGGCTTTGTGTGGGCGCGGCACGCGCTGATTGAGCCGCCAGCCGAGGGGCATAAAGCAGTTGAGCGAAAACGGTTTGCCCCTTTGCCGTTCGCTCGAGGATCATGTCCCCCTTTTCCGCGGAAACCCCGGCAGTTGCGAAGAGCTGCCGGGGTTTCTGTCGTTTGTGAGGCTAAGTCGGTACGCAGCGATCGAGACCTTGAGCCGCAAACCCACCGTGCGCAATGCGCACCGCCGCCAACTTGTGAGCGCAGCAACGCCTTCCCTGCCAAGCCCCGCGCTATACTCGTCCGCATGGATATCAACGCACGCAACATAGCAACACACGCCGCGGACGCACCAGCAACGGCAGCGCCCACCCCCGTCGTGGGCCGCTTTGCCCCGTCGCCCTCGGGCCGCATGCACCTGGGCAACGTGTTCAGCTGCCTGTGCTCGTGGCTTTCGGCCCGCAGCCAGGGCGGCAGCATCGTGCTGCGCATCGAGGACCTGGACGATCGCTGCAAGCGCCCGGAACTTGCCGCTCAACTGATTGACGATCTGACCTGGCTGGGGCTCGAGTGGGACGAAGGCCCCTACTACCAGCACGATCGCCTGGATCTGTACGAGGACGCCCTGCGCCAGCTGCAAGACGCCGGCCTCACCTATCCCTGTTTTTGCACGCGTGCCGAACTCCACGCCGCGAGCGCGCCGCACGCCAGCGACGGCACGCCCATCTACCGCGGCGCCTGCAGAGGTCTTTCTGCTGATGAAATCACCCGCCGCAGTGCCCTGCGTGCTCCGGCCACGCGCCTGCGCGTGCCCACCGTCGACGACCTCGCCAGCGACGTGATCGAATTCGTGGACCGCACGTACGGAGCCCAATGCGAAGCACTTGCCACCGAGTGCGGTGACTTTTTGGTGCGCCGCAGCGACGGCGTTTTTGCCTACCAGCTAGCCGTGGTGGTCGACGACGCTGCCATGGGCGTCACCGAGGTCGTGCGCGGATGCGATCTGCTGGGCTCCACGCCGCGCCAAATCTACCTGCAGCATTTGCTGGAACTTCCCACGCCGCACTACGCGCACATTCCGCTGCTCATGTCGCCGGATGGCCGCCGCCTTTCCAAGCGCGACCGCGACCTGGACCTGGGCGAGCTCCGCACCCGCTTTGGCGCGCCCGAGGCACTACTGGGCTGGCTCGCCGGGCAAACAGGCATCGCGCCGGACGCCACACCGCGCTCTGCCGAGCAGCTGGTCGAGCACTTTAGCTGGGATGTTATCCGCACGCATCGGGAAAACATCACTGTAACGGTCGAGTAGCCAGCCACCCCGCCCCTACGCGACATCCCAGGGCTGGAGTTCGTCGCCCAGGCGGACAATACAGTCGTAGAGCACGGTGTGGCACTCGGCTGGGTTGGCGTCACGATGAAAATGCCCGTAGTACCAGCGCTTGTAGTCCAGGTGGTCCTCCAGCTCGTCGAAAAACGTGGTGAGTCGATCGACATCGGGATAATTCCAGCCAGGTGCCGGGTAAAGCGTGGGCGAAAGCATGCGCGTGGAGCAGGTATGGGTGATCGCATAGTCGACCTTCCAACCCACGCTGTCGAGCTTTGCCCGCGCCTCCTCAAAGTTGCGCTCGTCCGGCAGCTCCTGCGGCCACCAGCTGGAATACGGAATGCGGTATTCCTTATCCACGCTCGTGGCGCCGCCCATGGTAAAGATCGTTGAGCCGTCGAGCTCAAAAACCTCACCGCGCGTCAGGCGTCGGATGGGCGAGGTGTCCGACAGACGCTGCGTCAGGCCGCCGTGCCACAGCTCCATGGGGCGCTCCGACCAGTGATCGAAACGCTCGTGGTTGCCGTCGACAAACAGCACGGTATAGGGGCGCGACTCCAGCCAGGCGATGTCGGCACATTCCTCGGCAGAGAAATCCCACGGAAAGCCAAAGTCGCCCGCGATGATGAGATAGTCGTCACTTGTCAGACCATCCCCAAGATCCCAGTCGCGAAGCTTTTGCATGTCGACGCCGCCGTGAATATCGCCCGTCACATAGACCGTCATCGGATCACCACTTCCCTGTAAGTCGCTAGCCCACATTCTGCACGATCACTAAGTCAACCGTTCCAGCCCTTCCATCCTTTGGGACCTACCCCTCGCTCTTCCATCCAAACGGGTCAAACACCCAAAAGATCAGATCGAGCACGCCGCCGGTCATCGTGGCGCCGGCAAGAGCCATGCAAACATGCAGAAAGCTGGCACTTCGGAGCACGTCGAACGGCCCCAGAACAGCCAGCAGCGCGACCGCTGCGCCGGCTACGCACAGCGCGAGGCACGGCCCCGCGTCCTTTACGCACTTCTTTGCGAGATGCTTTGCGTTGTCACTCATCGGTATCGAACTCCTTAGAGGGTCGTTGTTCAGACGCATGCCGCCGCGGCAGAGCGGGGCGGCAGGGTAAGTGTCACATGCTGTGCGGACATCAATGGAGAAACCGCCTGCTCGACCAACCTTTGACGCCGTTTTGCACCGGCACCACATCCCCCGCTATCGAGGTCTAATACTTTTCCCACCGCTACCCAAAAACTCATCCAACGTTAATCTTGGCTCAAGAATCGCTTAATCTATAACCTGCACTATAGAGTTCGACCAAGGGCGGGGCGGCGCCGCGCAACGCAGGCCGCCGAACGCAACGCTCGCGCCCGGGCAGATCGCCCGGCGTCGCGCCCATCGAACGAAAGGACAGGTCATGGACGACCTCGAAAAAGTTGAAACCATCCGCACCAAGTGCAACGTGAGCTACACCGATGCCAAAGCCGCGCTCGACGCCGCCGACGGCAACGTTTTGGACGCCATCATTTGGCTCGAGTCGCAAGGCAAGACCCAGACCACGTCGGCGCACGCCGCCACCGAGTCCGCGCCGGTCGACGAACCCTCGGCCGAGATGGTCGCCGCGCAGGCCGCCTACGAGAAGTCGAGCGAAAAGACCGACTTCTCCAAGAAGATGGACAGCGTGTGGGAGTACCTCAAAAAGCTCTTCCGCCTGAGCCTGGACACCAAGTTTATCGCCACGCGCCGCGATGCAATCATCCTCAACATCCCCATCCTGATCCCCATCATCACCCTGTTTGCCTGGGGCGCCACGATATGGCTGATGCTGATCGGCCTGTTCTTTGGCATGCGTTACCGCATCGATAGCGACGGCGACGTGCCCGGCAGCATCAACAACCTTATGGATCACGCCGCCGACGCCGCGGACGACATCAAGCAAAATCTGAACGACGACAAGTAATCGCAAACGGGGGCACGCATGGCACGGATCCTGATCGTAGAGGACGAGGAGAAAATCGCCCGCTTTGTGACGCTCGAGCTGGAGCACGAGGGCTACCAGGTGGAACACGCCGCCGATGGCCGCACCGCCGTGGACCTGGCGCTGGAGCGCAACTACGATCTTATTCTGCTCGATGTGCTGTTGCCGCAGCTCAACGGTATGGAGGTCCTGCGGCGCGTCCGCAAGCACAAGGATGTGCCGGTGATAATGGTCACCGCGCGCGATGCCGTGATGGACAAGGTGGCCGGGCTCGATGCCGGCGCCGACGATTACCTGACCAAGCCGTTTGCGATTGAGGAGCTGTTCGCACGGATCCGCGTGGCGTTGAAGCGCTCGGAGGCCGTGCGGGCGGCTTCGGGCGTTGGCGGCGTTGGGGCCGGGGAGGGCGCTACGGGTGCCGCTGCGATACCCCCGGCTGGAGACTCGGCCAAGACCTCAGCCGCGCCCTCCCCCGCCGCGCTCACCGTGGGTTCGGTCGCGCTCGATCCCGACCGCCGCGAAGTCACGGTCGGCGGCTCGCCCATCGTGCTGACCGCCCGCGAGTTCGACGTCCTCGCCCTGCTTATGGCACATGCCGGCACCGTGCTCACGCGCGAGCGCATTGCGCACGAGGCGCTGGGCTACGAATACGTGGGCGACACCAACAACGTCGACGTGCACATCGCGCACCTGCGCGCCAAGATCGAGGACGCCGGCGGTGCCTGCATCATCCAGACCGTGCGCGGGGTGGGCTATGTCTGCCGCACGTAACGCCGAGGCCAAGCGCGTCACCTCCATCGCCCGCGCCATCAACTGGAGCTATATGTGGCGCCGCCTGATGAGCTACGTCTGGCTCGATCTGTTGCTGGTGGTGATTGCGGCGGCGATCCTCGTCTATGGATACAACCAGACACTGCCCGACAGCGCGTTTACCGCAGGATGGATCCCCGGCGCCACCGTTCGCGGCATGTCGCTGAAGCCCGCGCGCGGCTTGGACCTGACAACGCTCACCTATACCGTCGAGCTTGCGCGTACCACCAAGACCTTCCCCCTCGCGCAGGACCTCATCGCACTTTGGCCCCTCTATATCGTTGTTGTAGGTTGGCAGGTCATCAGCATGCTCGATATGCTCGGCGGCGCTCGCCGTGTGCGCCGCACCATGGCGCCGCTCAACGACCTGGCCCTGCACGTGGACGAGCTCGGCCGCATGCAGCTCTCCGGCGGCAAGATGGAAACGCTGGAGCAAGCCATCGAGCGCGCGAGCGTCGACTCGCCGAGCGTCACCACCGGCGACGCCGACCTGGCAAGCATCGAGGTCGCACTCAACCGCCTGCTGCGCCAGATGCAAGAGGCCAAGCTGCAGCAGATGCGCTTTGTCAACGATGCAAGCCACGAGCTGCGCACGCCCATCGCGGTGATTCAGGGCTACGTGAACATGCTCGATCGCTGGGGCAAAGACGACCCGGACGTGCTGGCGGAATCCATCGCGTCCCTCAAGGCCGAAAGCGAGCACATGCAGGAGCTCGTGGAGCAGCTGCTGTTTTTGGCGCGCGGCGATGCCGGGCGCACGGTCCTGCGGCGTGCGCATACCAACCTGGCTGCACTGGTCGGCGAGGTTTGCGAAGAATCACAGATGATCGATGCCGGGCACACGTATCGGCTGGCCTTTGACGCTGCGCTTATCAGCGACCCGCGCTGCGACGCGCCCGTCGACGTGGCGCTCGTGAAGCAGGCTCTGCGCGTGATCGTGCAAAACGCCGCCAAGTATTCGGACGCGGGCACGCCCATCTCGTTTGGCGTAGCGCCGGATGCGGGCACGGGCACGATCGACATAAGCGTTGAGGACGAGGGCATCGGCATGAACCAGGAATCCGCAGCTCACGCGTTTGAACGGTTCTACCGCGCTGACAACGCACGCGATGCCGGTGCGCAGGGCTCGGGTCTGGGGCTTGCCATTGCCAAGTGGATCGTCGATAGCCATGGTGGTGTCATTGGCGTGACCTCAGTCGAGGGCGTCGGCAGCCGCTTTACGATTCGCCTGCCGCGGTAGGAAGCCCCTCGGCATAAATAAAGGGATAGGGCCACGCGGCCCTATCCCTTTTTGCTAACTAAAGCAGCTTGTGCGCTACTCGCGGCACAGGTGCACGGCGAAACCGGCGAACTCGCGCTTAAAGTACACGAGCTTGGTACCACCGTCGGGCAGCAGCGCGCGCGACTCTTCGTTGACCTCGAGCCCGCGCTCGGCAAACCACTTCTCAGCTGCATCGATGTCGTTAACGGCAAAGCCGATGTGGCCCTTGGTGCCACGACCGTTCTGCTTCATGATCTCGACCAGCGAATCGTTGAAGTACGAAACCGGGGTCTCGATGACGGGCAGGCCCATCATCGTCGAGAACAGCTCCGCGATCTCCAGGGCGTCTGCCGGGTCGGTGGCGTTAATGCCCACATGGGCAACGCGCATACCAAAGAGCTCTACCGGGTTGGCGTTCTGCTCACTCATGCAGTCAGCGCCTACTGAGCCATGACGTCGAGAACGGCCTTCTCGGCGGCAACGCGGTTCATGCCGGTCATGAAGGGCACGCCACTCACGTACGGGCAGGTGAGGCCCTCGGGGGCAACGGTGGTGGCGATCAGCAGGTCAGCGCCCTCGTCGCAGTAATCCTTGGCCTCGGAGATGGCGCACTGCACGATCTCGTACTTGTCGGCATAACCGTTGGCGTCGAGCAGAGTAGCGACCTTCTGGGCAACGAGCGTGGAAGTAGCAGCGCCAGCACCGCAAGCCAAAACGATCTTCTTCATAGGTAATGTCTCCCTTCATGGTTTACTTTAGGTAAGTGTACCGCAGCGAGCGATGGCACTCGGCCTCGATGAGCTTTTATGCCAGTTTGCTTGCGCGCTGCGTATAATACATCTAGTACGTGTTGTCATACCGCTCGCTTTATGAGCGACTAAGGACCCTAATATGCCCGATTCCCGCACACTCTGGACCGCCGTCGTTATCATCTGCATCGCCGTGTCGGTGTTCTTTAGCGTCAAAAAACGCACCACGTTTAAACGCCTGCAGCAATTGATGGCCGCCAAGCAGTGGGACGAGTTCGATCGTTTGCTCGACGGCAAACTCACCAGCATGCTGTACCCGCGCTACAACCGCGACTACCTGCGCCTGAACTCCTATCTGCTGCGCGAGGACCACGAGCGTGCCAGCGAGATGTTCGACCTGCTGCTGGGGCTCAACCTCCCCAAGATGCAGCGCGTCGACCTGGTGATCAAAGCCTTTAACTACTACGTTGGCCAGGAGGACCGCAAAAAGTCCAAAGAGCTGTTGCACGAGATCAAGGGCTTTGAGGGCGGTCAGGCCGAGGCAGTTGCGCACGAGTGTCAGCTGATGTACGACACGATGATCCTCAAGCGCCACAACGACATTCCCGAGCTGGAGCGCATGCTCGAGGATGTCGGCGACGACCCGGTCAAGCGCTGCCGCTTGGAGTACCTGCTGGCCCTGCAGTACCAGAACAAGGGCGACGAAGCCAAGTTCCAGGAGTTCCTGGAGAAGTCGGGCCAACACTCGATGGCCGTCAACGCGTAACGGACGGCTTGTGCTAGACTTCTAGTCTCACGGGGGCGTGGCGGAATTGGCATACGCAGGAGACTTAAAATCTCTCGCCGCAAGGATTGTGGGTTCGAGTCCCACCGCCCCTACCATTTGGCTTTTACGAGCTCGTGTCCCCCGGGGATGCGGGCTCGTTTCTTTAAGATGCCGGCGGGACTCGAACCCGCGAGGGGGCGAGCGTTAAGCGGACGCGCAGCGTCCGTAGCGAGCCGGCGAGGGCGCCGACAGGCGGCCGAAGCCGGTGCGTATTTGCGCAGCAAATACGCAGACGTCCCACCGCCCCTACCATGTATTGTTTACGAGCTCGTGTCCCCCAGGGATGCGGGCTCGTTTCTTTTACACGCCGGCGGAGCTCTAAGTTGCGGTGGAATAGATCCTGTTTATACCGTTTACCAGCTTATTTAGGAACTATTTCACCGCAACTTATTTAGAGGGTGCTGAGCTCTGGGGTCCAGGAGATGGTGGGGGTCGCACCGTCGAGAGCCTCGTTGATGGTGGCGGCCATGCCGGCGAGTAAGCTGTTCTCGCTTACAGTGAGCGTCTTGTAGCCGCCGGCTCGCATAAGCTCGCGGATTACCACGGCACCAGCCAAGATCACGCCCGCGCGTTTGGGCTGTACACCCGGTAGAGCGGCGATGCCGTCCGCATCCAACGCAGACATGCGCTCGATAGCGGCCGAAACCTGATCCAGCGAAAGCTCGCGCAGGTGCACAAAGCTCGAATCGTACGGTTCCAGCTCATGAACGAGCGCCACGAGTGTGGTGACGGTGCCACCCACTGCGACCAAGCGTTCGGCGCGCTCAAAATTGCTCGGCAGGCCCTCAAAATAGGCAGCGAACTGCTCGCCCGCCCACGCGGCAGCGGCAGTAAGCTCGCCGCGTGCGGGCGGCAGTGCCGAGAAAAATCGCTCCGTCACACGGCGACAACCGATGTCCAGCGAACGCGTGCCCTCCAGCGCAAAGACCCCACGCTCCAGCGCATAGACGCCCGTCGCGAGCTCCGTGGATCCGCCGCCCGAATCGGCAACAATGATGCGCTCGCCGGCAAAGTCGTGCGCCACGCCAAAAAACGTCAGGCGCGCCTCGACCTCGCCCGGAATCACCTGCGGTTCGAGCCCCAGCTCACGCAGACCGTCCAGCAGCAGTGCGGCATTGGATGCATCGCGCGCGGCGCTCGTGCATGTGGTGCAAATGCACGCGGCCCCAAAGGCACGCGCCTCGTCCACAAACATGCGGCATGCAGCGAGCACGCGCTCGACCGCCGCCTCGCAAAAGCGACCCGTCGCGTCCACACCCTCGCCCAGGTCGGTAATCTCGGTATGCTTGGACGATTCCACGATCGCCCCGCCCTCGACCTGCGCCAGCACCAGTCGCGACGACACCGTTCCCAGATCGATCGCCGCCACCTTATATCGTTTGCAATCTGCCATTGCGGGCTCCCCTCCGGGCGCTATTTGCCGTTGGACACGACCGTCTGGCCCTCGACACCGTTAAACCCAAACAGCATGTCGAGCGCCTGGATGTACCACGGGGCGTCCTTACCGACTTCTTCGATTTCCTTGGCAACTTCGCTGGCCTTCTTGGCGTTCGACGACTTCTTGCTCGAAGACGAATCCGAATCGTCGTCCAGGCCCTGCACTTCAACCCTCTTCTCGCCGGGCATCACCAGGCCCAGATCCTCGGACGCCGCATCCTTAATGCCCTCCTCCGAGAGCAGTTTGTCGACGCTTTTTTGCAGCTCATCATTGTATTGCTGACGAATCTCGACCTGCTTGGCCAAGATATCGCTCGAACGCTTTGCCACGTACAGATCGCGCACGGGGAAATACAGGCTCACGAGCACCAGGGCAACGACAATGCCGATGAATAGCCCTCGCTGAGGACCGTGGGTAAAGTCGTAGATCGCCTTGACCACCGCGTTGTCGTTGGCGTAGTGCATAAAGTCCGAGCCCGAAAAACGGTTCGAAGGCCTGCTCGACCTATCGTGCGTTTGAGCCGATGAGCGCTGAGCATGCGACGAACGTGCCGGGCGCACTGGTCCATCTGTCGAAGTATTCACTTGAGCATTGGGGCGCGAGGTACTTGTCGGGCGCTGCATGGAGCGGTCGGCGCCGGCGTAGGCGGACCCACCGAGCTGCACCGTGCGCGCACGGCGAGGCGACGGCTCACGCGAACCGGCGGAATAGTACCTGTTGTCGTAAATCTGATCCATGTGCGCCTTGTGCGGTTGAGGTTTGTTTGCGCTAAGTATTCTAGTTATAGCACGAGCGCCCGCACCGCCTTCGCCAGCCTTTGCTCGACATAAAAAAGGCGCTGAGTCATATGGCCCAGCGCCCAATGGTGCTCAACAGCGCCCGGCTGGAGCAAGGCAAATCCGAGTCTTCCCCGCCCCCGCGACCTCCGCGTGCCTAGCGAATGTTGTAGAACGCGGCCTTGCCGGCGTAACGCGCGCTGCCCTCGAGCTCGTCCTCGATGCGGATGAGCTGGTTGTACTTGGCGATACGGTCGCTGCGGCACGGGGCGCCCGACTTGATCTGGCCGGCGTTGACGCCCACGACCAGGTCGGCGATCGTGGAGTCCTCGGTCTCGCCGGAACGGTGGCTCACGATGCAAGCGTAGCCGGCCTCCTTGGCGGTCTCGATGGCCTCGAGCGACTCGGTGAGCGTGCCGATCTGGTTGACCTTGACCAGGATCGCGTTGGCGGCACCCAGCTCGATGCCCTTCTTGAGGCGCTCGGTGTTGGTGACGAACAGGTCGTCGCCCACCAGCTGCACCTTGTTGCCAATGCGACGGGTGAGCTCAACCCAGCCGTCCCAGTCCTCCTCGGCCATGCCGTCCTCGATGGAGATGATGGGATAGGTGTCGACGAGCTTCTCCCAGTAATCAACCATCTGGGCACTCGTGTACTCCACGCCCTCGCCCTTGAGCTCGTACATGCCGGTCTCGGCGTTGTAGAACTCGGTCGAGGCCGGGTCCATGGCGTACATGAAGTCGATGCCGGGCTTAAAGCCGGCCTTCTCCACGGCCTTGGTGATGTACTCGAACGGCTCGGCATTGGTCTTAAGGTTGGGGGCAAAGCCGCCCTCGTCGCCCACGCCGCCGCCCAGGCCGGCCTCGTGCAGCACGCCCTTGAGGGTGTGGTAGACCTCGGCGCACCAACGCAGGCCCTCGGCAAAGCTCGGAGCACCCACGGGCATGATCATGAACTCCTGGAAGTCGACGTTGTTGTCGGCATGCACGCCGCCGTTGAGAATGTTCATCATGGGCGTGGGCAGCAGGTGAGCGTTGACGCCGCCCAGGTACTGGTACAGCGACAGGCCCGCCGACTCGGCAGCGGCGCGGGCAACGGCCAGCGACACGCCCAGGATGGCGTTGGCACCGAGCTTGGTCTTGTTGGGGGTACCGTCCGCGGCAATCAGCGCGGCATCGACGGCACGCTGGTCGAAGGCGTCGAGGCCGACGACGGCATTGGCGCACTCGTTGTTGACGTGCTCGACGGCCTGAGAGACGCCCTTGCCCAGATAGCGGCCCTTGTCGCCATCGCGCAGCTCGCAAGCCTCAAAGGCACCGGTCGAAGCGCCCGAAGGCACCATCACGCGACCGAAGCTACCGTCCTCGAGCACAACCTCGACCTCGACGGTGGGATTGCCGCGGCTGTCGAGCACCTCGCGACCGTAAACGTCCAAAATATCGCTCATGTTGTCTCCCTCTCACTTGGAAACGTAGTGGATGCAAGCGACCGGCTGACCGTGCACCATCGGTGCGTCTCCGTAAGTTAGCCATGTCGCACTTTTTGCATTATGCCCTAAGTTAGCCGAGGGATACACTTGATTTTCGAAAAATTTAGCGGGAACGATGAGGCGTGTCAGCCCGTCGTTCCCGCAGTCTTACTCCTCCGCCTTTGCGGCATCCCACAGGTCGTTGAGGCCGTGGGTCGAAAGCTCGGCAAGATCCACGTGGGCATCGGCCGCCATCTGCTCCATCGCAGCCCAGCGACGGCGAAACTTGGCCGTGCTCGCGCGCAGGGCGCTCTCGGCGTCGATACCCTCCTTGCGCGCGACGTTGACCAGGGCAAAGAGCAGATCGCCAAACTCCATTTCGCGCTCGGGCGAGCCAGGGGCCTCGGCCTCAAACTCGGCACGCTCCTCGGCGACCTCGTCCCACACATCCTGGACCGTCTCCCACTCAAAGCCCACGGCAGCCGCCTTGCGCGACACCTTCTGAGCCTGCATCAGCGCCGGCAGATGCGTGGGCACGCCGTCGAGCAGGCCCTCGGGCGCAGCCTCGCCTGCCGCCACGGCCTTGTCCTTGGCAGCCCTCTCGGCAAGCTTGACCTCGTCCCAAATCTTGAGTACCTCGTCGGAACTGTCGGCATCTACATCGCCAAACACGTGCGGATGACGGCGGATGAGCTTGGCATCGATATCACGCGCCACGTCGGCCAGCGTAAACTCGCCGGCGTCCGCCGCAATCTGCGCATGCAGCACGACCTGCATGAGCACGTCGCCCAGCTCCTCGCGTAGGTGAACCGCGTCGTCCGCCTCGATGCAGTCGAGTGCCTCGTAGGCCTCCTCGATCATGTTCTTGCCGATGCTGCGGTGCGTCTGCTCACGGTCCCACGGGCAGCCGTCGGGCTGACGCAAGCGCCAGACGATCTGCACCAGATGTTGTAGCTCGGCCGACGCGTCGACCAGCGTGGACAAATCGCGCGAGCCCTCGGCATTTTGCTGAGCCATGTGCTGCGCCATGGTTATTCCTCCTCCAGGACCACGTGGCGGAACGCGCCGCCCTCGTAGATGCCGTAGCTGTGCGAGCCGTCCTTGGGGATGCTCACGCTACCGGGGTTGAAGAGCCACAGGCCCGGGTGCGCGGCGCTTTCCTCGTTGACCTTGACGTGCGTGTGACCGTAGACGAGCGCGGAGCCCTCGGGCAGCGCGGGCGCGTGGTCGACGCTGTTGTGCATGCCGGCGCCAAAGACGTGGCCGTGCGTCAGGAACAGCTCACGGCCGGTTTCGTCAAACAGCGTGGCGTAGTCGGCCATGACGGGGAAGTCGAGGACCATCTGGTCGACCTCGGCGTCGCAGTTGCCGCGCACCGCGATGATGCGGTCGGCCAGGGCGTTGAGCAGCGGGATTACGCGCTTGGGGGCGTAATCGCGCGGCAGGTCGTTGCGTGGACCGTGGTAGAGCAGGTCGCCCAGCAGCACGATGCGGTCGGGCTGCTCGGAATCGATGGCGGTGACCAGGCGCTCGGTCCAGTATGCCGAGCCGTGGATGTCGGAGGCGATGAGGTATTTCATGGTGGTCCTTTCGGTGAGGTTGATGGGGTGGGTGTGGCGCGTCGCCGACCGTGTCACTCAAATTGCAGAGCCGCGGCTTGCGCCGCCTGCATCACGCGCTGGAGCGGCACATTGTGCTCACGGGCAAGGCGAGCGCAGTCCTCGTACTCGGGCGCTGCACGCTCGCTGCCATCGGGCAGGGTTGCCACCTTTACGGCCACCTCGCCCCAAGGCGTTGTCACCTGCTCGAATCGGCGCGGCAGGCAAACGCGTTCCATCACCTGGCGACGAACGGCGTTGGTCGTGGTCTCCAAAAAGATAATCGTCTGTAGGCGCTCGATATCCCCGTAGGTGCAGATTACCTGCAGCTGCCAGCCGGGGCGGCCTTTCTTGCAATAAACGGGCAGCCAGTGCACCTCGCGCGCACCGGCCTCGCGCAGGCGGTCGGCGGCGTAGGCGAGTACCTCGGGCGACGCATCGTCGATGTCGCATTCCAGCTTGACGATGGTCTCGGGCGCATCGGTCTCGCGAGACAGCGGAGATTTGCTATCGCATGGCATACGGTCCGGCTCCTTTCCGCACGGGCTCGTTTTGTTCATCCAAACGCTAGCACATCGCGGGCGGCGCAGGGGCGGCGTCATGGGATAGGTGCGACTTTTGCTGGGCGCAAGTGCTGGCGCGCTCCAACGCCGGCCCGCTCCACTCAAACGTGTACGTCAGCCTCCAAACATGTCATTTTTTGCAGCTTTTGGAGGCTAATGTACATGTTTTGAAAGCGCAAGCGAGGCCGCACCACGCGCCGCGCACCCTTTCCAATCGATTTCGGCACCCCGCGCGTACGACGCGCCGAGGCTGCGCCATTACAATGGAGCGGATTCGCCAAATGCAAAGGAGCCGCTATGCCTATGTGCCCGCTGGTCGATTGCCATACCCACACCTCGTTTTCGGACGGCCATGCCTCATTTGAGGACAACGTCCGCGCCGCTGTCGCCGCCGGCTGCCGCGCCATGGTCTCGACCGACCATCTCACCCTACCTGCCAGCATGGATGCCAACTGCGAGGTGCAGGTCGTCGAGGGCGACCTGCCGGCACATCGTCTGGCTTTTGAGGACGCTCGCAATCTTGCCGCTCAGATTGCGCCAGAACTCACCTTTATCTACGGTTTCGAATGCGATTGGTACGAGGGCTGCGAGCCTTTGGTTGAGCGCTGGTCCCAGGGCGCCGTCGTGCGCCTGGGCAGTGTGCACTGGATTGGCAACCCAGGCGATATCATGGCCGGTGCCGCGGGTACGGCGGGAACGGAGGACGTCGCTCGTCCCGATACGCCCGATTCGCGCTGCGGCTGGATCGACGATGACACCAACCTGCACGTTTGGGAAAACCTGGGGGTACGCGGCGTGTGGGAGCGCTATGTCGATGACTGGTGCCGCGCCTGCGAGAGCCCGCTCAACTTTGATGTGATGGCTCACCCCGACCTGGTCATGCGCTTTTCGAAGGAAGGCTTTGCGCCCGATTTTGACCCCGCACCGTTTTGGCAGCAGATGGCAGAGTGCGCGCACGATACGGGCCGCCGCGTTGAGGTCTCGACGGCCGCACCGCGCAAGGGCTTGGGCGACTACTACCCCGCAACCGGTCTTTTGCGCTGCTTTGCCCATGCCGAAGTGCCGATCACCTTTGGCTCGGACGCGCACCGCGCCTGCGATATCTGCTGGAACATCCGCGAGGCCCAGGCGCACGCCTACGACTGCGGTTATCGAACCTTCGACATCCCCCACGCCACCGGCGAATGGGAATCCACGCCCCTCGCCTAGCCATCCCTTCATAAGTTGCGGTGAAATAGGGATTGTTTGGGGGTGCGGACAGAAAGTTGGACCGTGAAGCGGTCCGGACTGGAGGTTCGCATGTACAGCAGGGAGAAGGTCGAGCTCTTCCTCCTGGCGACGGAGGACGGCATGGGGCCGACCGCCGCCGCGAAGTTCGCGGGGGTC